>MHFM01000058.1:3355-3867 GCA_001804205.1 Omnitrophica bacterium RIFCSPLOWO2_01_FULL_45_10b | reverse complement strand
TTCCCTTTGCGGCCTAGATAATTGATGCGCAGAGATTCAAGTTCAGCAGCATCGCGCACTTCTGCTGCTTGAGCTTGGAATTCGGCTTGAAGGAGAGTGAGATCGGTCACCCCGTTAGATCCTTTGTAAGTTTTGTCTTTTTAAATTGCAAAATGGAAAACATGGAAATTTGCAATCTCAACAATTTAGTTTGCAAAATAATGAGGATCTAACGGGGTCATAAATCCGAACTCATACGGCGCTACTTTTTCTTGGCTAAAGAAACAAGCTGTTTAAAGGCTTCGCCGTCTCGGGCCGCCAATTCCGCAAGCGATTTACGGTTAAGCGACACTTTGGCGCGGCTGAGTCCAGCGATGAAACTTGAATAAGAGATGCCGTTCTTACGGCAAGCGGCATTGATGCGAACAATCCAAAGATTTCGAAAGGAGCGTTTCTTTTTTCTCCGGTCCCGAGTGGCAAAGGCCAGTGCTCGTTGAACCGTTTCACGCGCGGTGCGATAGAGCCGGTGGCGT
>MHFM01000058.1:1128-3304 GCA_001804205.1 Omnitrophica bacterium RIFCSPLOWO2_01_FULL_45_10b | reverse complement strand
GGCAGTCCTCGCAATGACACGAAATATAATTATGCATATGGAAGCGCTCTCAAAACGGCTTTCCGGTCTATTTTCCCCATTGTCCATCGTTTACGGGCCTGGCGTTTTTTAGACGCGGAGCGGTCGCCGAGTAAATGGCGCCGTTTCGTCCTGGAACTCATCACTTTTTTTGTTTTGGTTACTTTAAACCGACTTCTAATTGCTTTGTTCGTTTTAAGTTTTTGCATCTTGAGCCGTTGTCTTCTGCTTTCTCTTTATGTTTGGTTTTGGCGTTATATGAATCGTAATCATCCGGCCTTCCAGCCCGCAATTCTTTTCAACATCTGCGAGATCGGCTAAATCGGTTAAAAAACGCTCTAAAACACGTTTGCCGAGATCCGTATGCGCCAATTCCCGTCCGCGGAAAAACATGGTCAGCTTTACTTTATCGCCGCGTTCCAGAAATTTAATGCCGCTTCTTAACTTGGTCTGATAATCGTGCTCTTTAATCTTAGACGTTATTTTAATTTCTTTAATTTGCGCAACATGCTGCTTTTTCTTGGCGTGCTTTTCTTCCTTCTCAAGCGTATACAGATATTTCCCAAAATCAAGAATCCGGCATACCGGCGGTTTTGCCGTCGGCGATATTTCTACTAAATCCAAACCTTCTTCCCGCGCTTTCGCAATTCCTTCTTGCGGGGTTACAATCCCAACTTGTTTTCCATCAGAACTAATTAAACGGATTTGCGGTACTCGAATCCGCTCATTTCGTCGAATGAATCTTTTGTCGATGATTTGGCACCTCCTGGTTAATGTTTGCCCATATCCATCATCGCGAGGACTGCCAACGGATGGACTGGACGAAGCGATCTCTGGACTTAGATTGCTTCGCTACGCCCGCAATGACGATAATTCTGTTTTCCGCTCTACGCTTTATTTTTTATTTCTTCCTTTAATTTTTCAATCAAAGCGTCGATCTTAACCTGGCCTAAATCTTTACCGCCCCGAGCGCGTAAGGCAACTGAATTTGTTTCTAATTCTTTGGCACCGATGACGCCGACATAAGGAATTTTCTTGGTTTCAGCTTCACGGATTTTATAATTAATTTTCTCGGATCGAATATCAGCTTCGCTTCGAATGCCCGCTGCTTTAAGTTGTTCGTGAACGGCGCTTGCCCCTTCCGCCTGCTTTTCCGAAATGGTGGCCAGTTTTACTTGCACCGGAGCAAGCCACAGCGGAAATGCGCCGCCATAATGTTCCACCAAAACACCATAAAACCGTTCCACGGAACCAAAGACGGCCCGGTGCACCATCACAGGCCGATGCATTTTGCCGTCAACGCCGACATATTCAAGCCCAAAACGCTCCGGCATCATAAAATCAAGCTGAATCGTTCCGCATTGCCAGTCCCGCCCGATGGAATCGGTCACTTCAAAATCAATCTTAGGGCCGTAAAAAGCGCCTCCGCCTTCATTGACGTGATAGTCGATTTTATTGTGCTTTAAAGCCGCTTCAAGCCCTTGAATCGCCTGCTGCCAAATCGCATCAGCGCCCATCGATTCCTTTGGCCGGGTTGAAAGGCTAATGGCCACTTCGTTAAAGCCGAATGTGCGGTACATCCTGAGAATGAGCCGAATAACGCCTGAAATCTCCGTTTCAATTTGATCACCATAGCAAAAGATATGCGCATCGTCAATGGTGAATGCCTTCACTCGGAAAAGACCGTGCAAAACACCCGAAAGCTCATGCCGATGAACCAAGCCAAGCTCAGCCAGCCTGAGCGGAAGATCGCGATACGAGCGCTGCGCGTTTCGGTAAACAAGCGTGCTTCCGGGACAATTCATCGGTTTAATCGCAAACTGGGTTTCACCAAGCTGCGTAAAATACATATGATCTTTATAATGGGCGTAATGGCCGCTTTGCTTCCAAAGCTCATCGCGCAAAATCATGGGCGTGCGAATTTCTTCATAACCTTCCTGTTCATGCTCCGCGCGCCAATAACGAATCAATTCATTGTAAATAATCATGCCCCGCGGATGGAAAAATGGAATGGCGGGGGACTCGTCATGAAAACTAAATAAATCAAGCTCCCGGCCTAATTTACGATGATCGCGCTTTTTTGCTTCCTCAAGCTGATTCAGATATGCCTCCAAATCTTTTTGAGAATAAAAAGCGGTGCCGTAAATACGCTGAAGCA
>MHFM01000058.1:0-1114 GCA_001804205.1 Omnitrophica bacterium RIFCSPLOWO2_01_FULL_45_10b | reverse complement strand
GTTCTGCTCACTCCCCCGCCAATACGCTCCGGCCACGTTGAGCAGTTTAAACGCTTTGACCTCGCTGATATTTTCTACGTGATTGCCGCGGCAAAGATCAATAAAAGGCCCGTTTGAATACAGCCAGATATTGTCATCAGGAAGTGTTTCTAAAATCTCTAATTTATAACGTTCGCCGCGTTTCTTGAATAATTCACGCGCCTCTGATTTCGTAACTTTTTTCCCTGAAAATTTTTGGCCTTCTTTAATAATGTTAAGGCATTTTTCTTCAATTTTTTTTAAATCATCTTCGTTAAAAGCCCGTTCAAACTCAAAATCATAATAAAATCCGTCCTTAATGGCGGGACCGATGGCCAGTTTTACATTTGGAAATAAGCTCTGCACGGCCTGCGCTAAAATATGAGCACAGCTGTGGCGCAAACGTTCGAAATCTTCTGCTTTGGAAGTGCCGGACATACGCGTGGTCAAATCGGAAGGAAAATTGAAAGACTCATTGTAACTTATTTGATGTCATAGAGTTGGCATTATTATACGGAGAACTTCAATAGATGCAAGCGGTTTTCTTTTTGAAACGGACTACGCGGCGATTTCCAATTTCTGTTTTGTGGAATGCTGAATCAGCCATTGCCGCATAATTTCCACGAGAATGGTTCCAACAAGGCGTCCATTTTCCCTGACGCTAATTTGAATTCCCAGCTGATTCCAAGCTTCTTTAAGTTTGGTTGGGATAACGGTATTTTGCGTTCGGTTGAGGGTTGAATTTTTAAAAGCCCCGAGCTGGGCTGAAACCAATAAAATGGGGATCACAAGCAGCGCCGCCTCTTCCGGATTTACTTTGTCCAATTGAGCGACGATCGCGGCAATGGATGAAGGAAGTTCGAACAATGCCTCTTCATTCTCCACCGAAATACCGGAACCATCCATCGCTTTGCTTGAAGCATACGTGCGGAATTTCTCGAGGCGAATCTCAAAATGCTTCAGAAATTCACCCTTTTCAGTTGCAGATAAAATTTTAATGACGCGCTCTTCTACTTGACGCTTAAAAGCGTCGTCAGCAGCGATATTGATTTTGATTGGGAGTTTAAGAATCGCGCGGTCAATATCAGAGCTTAAG
>MHFM01000057.1:3345-7947 GCA_001804205.1 Omnitrophica bacterium RIFCSPLOWO2_01_FULL_45_10b | reverse complement strand
CGGCCGGAGATGAAAAGATATTACGGCGCTGTGGGAGGCTTCGGCGGAGGTGAAGTCAATACGGGAATGCTTTTTGTCAGCCTCAAACAACCGCATGAACGACCGATCGATCCAAAGAAAAAACATCGTCTCAGCCAGCAAGAACTGATGTCTTATTTTCGAAAAGAATTCAACCAAGTTCCTGACATTAAAGCCACCATTCAAGATCTTTCCACAAGAGGCTTTGCAGCTCAGCGCGGTTTTCCGGTTGAGTTTACCATCAGGGGTCCCGATTGGGAAAAGCTTGCAAAATATAGTGAAGAAATCCAGGTTGAAATGAAGAAAAACGATCTTTTTCAAGATGTCGATACCGATTATCTTGTTGGAATGCCTGAAATAAAAATTTATCCAGATCGTGACAAAGCATTTGCATATGGAGTCAGCGTTGAATCTATTGCAAATACGATCAATGCAATGATTGGAAGCGTGCGGGTCGCTAAGTATACGAAAGGTGGAAAACGTTACGATGTCCGAGTTCAAAGTATTGACGAACAAAGAACTCAGACTGAAGACATTCAGAAGCTCTATGTGTGGAACAACCGTGGTGAAATGGTGCGACTTGGCGATGTCATTAAAATTGCGCAAAGCCCAAGCCTCCTTGCTATTACCCGGCGAAATCGTGAACGCGCTATTGGAATTTTTGCAAATGTGTCAGCTGGAAAATCACAAGCAACGGCCATTGAAAAAGCGAGGGAAATAAGCGATAAGATACTTCCCGATGGTTATCGTGTCGTTTTCAGCGGAACAAGCCAAACCTTCAAAGAATCGTTTCAAAGCCTTACGTTTGCACTCTGGGTTGGAATTCTGGTAGCGTATATGATCCTCGCTTCTCAATTCAATCACATTATCCATCCTTTTACCGTCTTGCTGGCTTTGCCTTTTAGCGTTTCAGGAGCATTTATCGCGCTTTTAATTGGCAATCAATCGCTCAATATTTTCAGCCTCATCGGGCTTATTTTGCTTTTGGGCATTGTAAAGAAAAATTCGATTCTTTTGGTGGAATTTACCAATCAAATGAGGCAGCGCGGAATGAGCCCGCTGGAAGCCCTGAAGGAAGCGTGCCCTATTCGTCTTCGCCCTGTCGTAATGACTTCCGTTGCCACGCTTGCCGCGGCCATTCCGCCTGCGCTTGCAATGGGCCCAGGAGCTGAAACGCGAATTCCGATGGCCATTGCCGTCATTGGAGGCCTTCTTGTCTCAACCATCTTAACCCTTTTTGTGGTTCCAACAGCTTATTTATGGCTGGTCCCACTTGAAAAAAAGGAAACAACAACCCGTTTTTTTGAGTCACTTAAAGGATTAAGATGGCATCACGTCAGCAATTGGTTGGCAGTAGCAAGGGGCAAGCTTTTGAAGTTTTTCGTCCAAGCTACATCTAAATTTGTGGTTTTAAAAGGATGGATTAAACTTTAGTTGAAGCAACTTTGCGGGATTTGAGCTGATACAAAATCGGCAAATACTCATGGATGCCTTCTTCGATTGAGTAACGCGCTTTAAAACCTAAAAGCTTCTGAGCAAGCGTTGTGTCTGCTTGTGTGCTCTTTTGATAAAAGTCATATGGATTGTCAAAATAATCAGGAGCAAAATGGGTTCCAAGCACATCATTTAAAATCTCAATGAGGCGGTTAAAAGAAGTTGCTTTTCCGGTTGCGATATTGACGATCCCGTTTTCTTTGGTTTCCAACGCCTTTAAATTTGCCTCGACAACGTCCCGCACATAAATATGATCCCGAGTTTGCTCGCCATCATGAAAAATTCTCGGCTGCTTCCCGGATCGCATTTGCTCGGCAAGCCGGTAAATCATACTGGCAGCAGTCCCTTTATGCTGTTCACCCATCCCAAAGACGTTAAAATATCGCAGGCCAATAATGAGACTTTTGCTGTTTTTAAATTCCCGAGCGGCAATCTGATCTCCTGTAAATTTTGAGTAGGCATAAATATTGAGAGGAGATAAACGCCCGTTTTCAACTTGGGGCGGGGCTTCATTGCCGTAAACGCCGGCTGAAGAAGCGTAGACCAACCTCACTTTTCGTTCGAGTGCAAAACGGAGGACCTTACGAAATCCTTCAACGTTGTTAAACATCATTCGCTTTTGATCCGTAACGGTGGTATCTGTCAGCGCGGCCTGATGAAAAATAACATCTGGCGTTTCAAGTTTCTCCCATACTACTTCATTGATATCCTGCGTGATAACTTCCCCTCTAAAATTGCGGAGATTTTTAAAATCGGCGGAAGAAAAATCATCAACAATCACTACACGGGCATTTTTTCCCTCGAGCGCTGAAGCAATATTAGAACCAATAAATCCAGCGCCTCCCGTAACAATCGCCTTCATTTCTTATCCTTTCAAACGTTCTGTAACGTTTTTAAGCGACCAACCTTTGCTCGGCTTGGTCGTGACTGCGAAGAATACGATATTTTTTTTAGCGTATCGGCCTGCCAATCAAACTGAATCCGGGACCTATTTTGATAGAGTTTCTTGTGAAGAGCATAGGCAGCCACAAGCGGTAGCGATACGGAAGGATCTACAAATGCCATTGCGGTCGAAGCCTCGCGATTCACCTTGCCCCAAGAAGTCGCTTCAGAAAGAGTGCTTCCGCTTAGGCCGCCCCAATGCGGAGAATCCGTGGTCATTTGTATGGCGTACTTATGGCCTCCGGTATCCCGCCCAAAAATATAAGCCATGACAATCGAGTCGTTGATGAAATTTTTTGGGACGCCTCCAGCTACATAAATGGCGGCGGTTCGCTTGGATTGAACCACAATCTGCGTTAATTCATAATTATCCCGAATCGAATTAATCACCACTCCCTGTTTATGTTCCATTCGCATGCGGTGGTAATGCTCCGTCAATCCAATCCCAATGCTGGAATCATTCAAGGCAGGTGAAAAAACAGGAATACCGCGCTGATAAGCAGCTTTTAAAATTGAGTTTGAATCTTTAATTTCTTTGGAAAGCTCCGTTAAAAAAGATCTGCTTGAATATTCTCCCGCTGGAAGACGGTCGGCAAAACGGCCGATTTTCGCATCTAAAAAGTTAAATTTCTCTTCGTCAACATAAGTATCATAAATTCGATCAATCAAAAGATCTCGAAGCTTTCGATCATCAGCATCAGGCGTACCGCGATAATGCTTAAATCCTTCCGCCTGATAATAATCTTGGTACAAAATGGCTCCTGTCGCCACAATCGCATCAACCAATCCATACGCAACCATATCTCGAATGACTTTTCGTAAACCTGCAGCAATTAAAGGCCCTGCCAGTCCAAGTAAAATGGTTGGCCGTTCAGGATCGGTAAGCATTCGTTCAAAAACCCGAGCGACATTTCCAATATTTCGGGCCTGAATTGAAGTATTTTGAAATGATTCAACAAGCTCTTGAATGGTTGTCACTTTTTCCAAATCAATGGCAGTCACTGGAGCAGATAAAATTTCGTTTTTCTGCCTTTTAAGAGCTGAATCTTCTAAACGCTTTGGAAAGTTACTTTTCACCTAAGTGTCTTCCTTTATTTAAGTTAGGCTAAAATTAGCCCATTTTTAAAGTATTGTATCGAGTTCAAGATGGGAAATCAACTCGGAATGAGTGATAAGAGAGAATTACGAACCTAATGCCTTTTTGACTTGGTCTAAAAGCTCCTGCGGCTGGTATGGCTTCGAAATATAACCGGCAATTCCTTCGGGGCCGAACAGTTCGGCCATGATCTCTTTAGGCTTTCCGGAAAAAACAATCACTGGAACTTTTGTTAAATCCGGATCACGTTTCAATTCACGTATGACGGCAAAACCGTCAAGGCCGGGCATCATGACATCCAGTAAAATTAAATCCGGCTTGCACTTCCGGAGATCTGAAAGCGCTTGCTCGCCCATTGTAGTCGTTACTTGATAACCACTGCTTTCTAATCGGAGCTTGACAACATTCACAGCATCAACATCATCATCAACTACGACAATATGTTTTCCCATTCCCTACCTCTCGTCCTTTTGGAACAACTGAAACAAAAAGCCTTTACCTGTTTCTTTTCCGGTATTGACAATAATAGAAAAATCCAAGCATTGTTTTCGCATCTACAATCATACCATTAAAAATCATTTGTTGTAAACGGCTGAAAGAAATAACTTTTTTTTCAATAAACTCATCCTGGTCCAGTGACATCCGCGCTGGTGTCAAATCAGACGCTAAAAAGATATGCATAAATTCCGTTGAAATTCCGGGGGCAGGGAAAAAGGAAACTAGCTTGCGCCACTTTTTAGCGCGAAAACCGGTTTCTTCAACGATTTCCCGTTTGGCGCATGCTAAAGGCGCTTCTCCATTCTCCAAAGTGCCCGCAGGAAACTCCCATATGTGCTTACCCACTGCGGTGCGAAATTGCCGAATTAGAACAAAACGTTCCCGAGTCAAAATTGGAACAATGACGGCAGCTCCCGGATGAACGATCACTTCATGTTGAAATTTATGCCCATCGGGTGCTTTCATTTGAACGGCATTTAATTCGAAAATTCTCGCGCGATAAATCAAACGCCGGGCTAATTCTTTAAAATTATTTTTTTGCCTTCTTTTTTGTT
>MHFM01000057.1:0-3174 GCA_001804205.1 Omnitrophica bacterium RIFCSPLOWO2_01_FULL_45_10b | reverse complement strand
TAAAAGATCATTACTGTTCCAAACCGCAATTAAGGATCCGGGTGCGCCGGCACTGAAAAAGGGTTTTAATGAAACTTTATGTTTTTCTTTCACGGTGATATGCGTCCCGTGCAACTTGGCGAATTTCACGAGCGTTGGCTTAGAAATGTTAGACATCGCATTGCCAAACCGATCGATGTAAATAATTTCACCGGTAATGCGGTCTTGGGTATACGTTGCTTGCGGAAGGCGCAAATGATGAACCTTCCGAGTTTGCGGCCCAAGTGACTTGAAAATATCCCCTTTGCTGAGCCATGCGGCTGCGGGAGAAAAAACATCGCGTCCGTGGAACGTCATACTAACCGGTTGATGAAAATAGCGGTCGTTGGCAAGCACGCGCGCCTCAAAATGATCTTCATTGTTCAGCACCATGCTGAAAATACCGTTGTTCGGCCCGATGAAAAAACCCTTATTTGTTTTAATGCATAGCGCCTGTCGCATACTTCCCACACCCGGATCGACAACAGCCACAACAATGGTGCCTTTGGGTAAAACCGGAGAGACCGAATATAAAAGAAAAGCGGCTTCCCGTATATTCTGAGGGCGGACTTCATGAGTAATATCAAAAATAATCGCTTTTGGGTTGATTTTTAAAATGACACTCTTGATCGAACCTACATAATGGTCTTTTAATCCAAAATCAGAGAGCAGTGCTATGGGTCGATTCATATTCTAACTGCGCTTCCTTTCGTTCAATTGATTCATGAATTTTCTCAACCAGCCGGCCTAAATTCAGTTTGTACTTCGCAGAAATAGGAACGCCTCCCAAGTATTTCCTCGATATTTGCTGTACTTGTACTTCGTCAAGTAAGTCGATTTTATTAAGCGCTAAAACGGATGGCTTCGTTTCTGCCTTAAGCTCCTCCAAAACCTTCCATACCGACTCATATTGCGAATGACACGATGGATTTGATATATCCAACACATGGACGAGGACGTCAGCGTCAGTCACTTCCTCCAAAGTTGCCAAAAACGCCTGGACCAAAGTATGGGGTAAATTAGCCAGAAAACCGACGGTATCCGTCAGCAGGATATCTTTTTTGCCGGGTGTGCTTAAAATTCGAGTTGTAGGATCTAACGTCGCAAATAATTTATCCTCCACCAAAACATTAGCTCCTGTAAGCGCATTGAGGAGCGCGCTTTTCCCAGAGTTGGTATAACCGACAATCGCAACCAACGGAAATGCTTTCCTCTGTCTTCGCTTGCGAACCAGGCGCTGATGGGTTTTAAGTTTTTCCAGCTCTTTTTTAACCCGTCCGATTCGATCTCTAGTTTTTCGGCGGTCTACCTCTAATTTTTGTTCGCCAGGGCCGCGGGTACCAATGCCGCCGCCCGTACGGGACATAATCACCCCATACCCTACAAGGCGCGGCAAAAGATAAACAAGCTGAGCTAATTCCACCTGAAGGCGGCCCGCGCGAGATTGTGCCCTGCGCGCAAATATGTCAATAATAAGCCCCGTACGGTCTACCGCTCGAATTCCGGTTATCGACTCGATATTGCGGGCTTGAATCGGGCTCAAATCTACATTGAAAATTAAAACATTAGCGCCCACCTGTTTCGTCTTGGCTTTAATTTCAAGCAACTTCCCTTGCGAAATAAACAAATTAGAAGTTGGCCGCTCAATCGCTGAGGTTATCTGTCCTACAATAGCGCCTCCCGCGGATCGTGTAAGTTCAGAAAGCTCCTCAAGAATTTCTTCAAATGTTTCTTTTCGAAAACCTTTTCTTAAAACTGCCACCAAAAAAGCGGAATCACGAGGCACTGACAGGACACCCAAAATCTTTCAATTTTTTTATGATTGTTTGCACTGTAGAAGTAACGGAGGATCTCCCGTTCACCTCTAACCAATGAACCCTGGGATCACGGCGAAACCAGGTCATTTGTTTTTTTGCCAAATGCCGTGTTCGCTTCTTAATTGTCACTTCTGCATCCTGAAGTGTCATTTGCCCTGCAAGATAATGCAAAATTTCCTGATATCCGATCGCGGCCTTTGCGGTACGAGACAAACCGACACGTTTAAGTTTTTTTACTTCTTTAATCCAACCTTCTTTAAACATTTGATCAACGCGAGCTTCAATTCTACGGTACAGCTCCTCGCGATTACGCAGCAAACCAAAAATGATCGGCTCGATTCCCTGCTTCTCCAAGCCCTGGGTTTCATGCTCCCAATCACTTTGAGAGCGATTGGATGTTTCTAAAATTTCAAGGGCCCTGATGATTCTGCGTTTGTCATTTGGATTAATTTTGTGAGCACGCTTCGGATCGGCTTTTTCTAATTTTTGATACAGGGCAGGCAAACCTTTCAATTTTACAAGAGATTCCAAATTGCCGCGAATATTCCTTTGCTTTCCCGGCAAAGGCGCCAAACCGTCTACGATGGCTTTAAAATAAAGCCCTGAACCGCCAACAACAATCGGAAGCCGGCCCTTGATGTGAATTTTACCGATTGCCTTTAAAGCAAGTCTGCGATACTTGAAAACGGAACACTCAGTCTTAGGTGACAGCAAATCAATGAGATAATGAGGAACCATTTTTCGTTCGCTCTGAATTGGTTTTGCCGTTCCAATATCCATCCCACTGTAAATCTGCATTGAATCGCATGAAATAATCTCGCCCTTTAGTTTTTTAGCAAGCGGTAAGGCAATTTTTGATTTGCCGCTCGCCGTGGGACCTACCAAAAACAGAACGTATTTGGACATTACATCTTGGCGGGTGCGGAAACCCCTAAAAGAGTGAGGCCGTTTCTTAAAACAATTCGAACGCAGTCGGTCAAAAGAAGCCGGGCTTTGGTGCGCTCAGGCTCATCGCTAACCACTCGATGAAGCGCATAAAATTTATGAAAAAGTGCGGCCAATTCCCTTAAATAATCGACAACTCGATAAGGCTCAAGGAGTTCCGATGCCTGCTTGAGTATGTCCGGGTATTCGAGCATTTTTTTGATTAAATCAATCGCTTCGGGTTCTTGGATGAGCGCAAGATCTGCGTTCTCTTCTACCGGGCGCTCGGCATAGATCAAAATGCTGGAGATTCTGGCGTGAGCATATTGGAGATAATACACCGGATTTTCCTCGGTTTTCTGCTTGGCAAGCACTAAATCAAAATCCAGATGACTTTCGACTTTGCGCATTAAGA
>MHFM01000056.1:16034-18539 GCA_001804205.1 Omnitrophica bacterium RIFCSPLOWO2_01_FULL_45_10b | reverse complement strand
CCACATATTTCTAGGAAGCAAAGGCAAAATCCCTTTTAAAGCCAAAGTAAAAAACGCATACGTTACCAACCAAACAAGAACAAGCGAAAAATACTTCCGCGCCACAACACCTGCAGCTGCCAGTGTTGAAAGTCTTTGCCCTGTTACTTCCGCCTCTATTTTCTTAACAATGAGGCCCGTAATGAACACCCCAACCACTGTGCTGATTAAAAAATGCGCATGACTGAATAGCTTGGGTAGCAGCAAGAAATTATGTGGATAATGCAAAAAGTAATCGCTCCAAAATGTACGAATGATTGGAGCTAACATATAGGAAATTGGTGCGGACGGCGCTAAGAAAAGTACGACAAGTGCTATAAAATCCAAGACCCCAAGCGTGATAAAAAGAAAGAGAATTGTGGGGTCTTTTCCCAACATGGAAAAAACCTGTCGATAAATTTCAACAATTCTCGACCAAAAAAAACGCAGTTTATTCATATATCACCCCTAAAAAAGACAACCAGTCTGGGCGCAAAGCGCCCAGACTGGAAAAGGAGTAATCAATCAAAAAACCACTGTTTATCATGTATCTTTCTTTACTGCCAAAGCCTAAACTTTCCAAATCCAATCAAACCAAGCAAGCTTCCACCTAAGAGAAGCATCGTGCCCGGTTCCGGAATCACGAGTTGCGCAAGAACCACGTCATCAGCTGACGCGGGACCGCCGATTCCATTATCATAAGTCAGTTTCCCTGCGAAACTGAATGGAAATACCGTTCCCGGAGGTGATGGCGGTGTTCCAAGACTTCCCGAAGGAAGGAAATATTCAAGAACACTTCCTCTTCCAAAGGTACCGCCAACAGAAGCAAGGGTTGCCCAGCTTCCTAATGGCATCGACAAACATCCAGGACCGGTGCCAGTACAAACTTCAACCACATCAACTCCAACCCCTGGGCCCGGATCCGTGTTGTAGTGCCTGATGAAAATATTGAACGGATCAAGTATGCCGTCCCCTAACAGATCCCCTTGCATGGTAATGAGAGGGGTTCCGGTGATTCCGTAATCAGGATCGATAAACACAATAGGATCCCAATCTAAGGTTGGTGGAGGAGCATAAACTTCAAGAAGAATGTAAATACCATCATCTCCAAAACCTGCAGTTCCATCATCTCCTCCTCCTGCCGCACCATCAGAACCAAAACTTAACTCTTGAAGCAGAATCCCATGACTGATATCCGTATTATTAAATTGGTTATCAATTTCATTCGGATCCGTTACCTCCAAATAATACGGGTATGGACCACCAGAAAAATTGAGATTGGCCCATTCTCCTAAACCAAGTGCACCATCAGTTACAGGCACTGCATAAGCGTGGGAAACTCCCAAACTCAGCATTCCTACTAGTAAACTTAACATGAACAGTGTCTTTTTCATTGTTTCTCCTTTTCTCCTTTTTTGTCTTTGCTTTATTAATATAAAGCCTTTTTCTACTTCGTTTACCTGCCAGTCCCTAAAATGACCGCTCGAAACGTCATTGCAAGAACCTTTATGTCCAATACCGGACACATTTTTCGGATGTAAAGAACATCGTATTTGACCTTCTTTTTAACATCCTCAATCGTCTCATCGTAACGCCGCTTAATTTGTGCGAGGCCGGTAATGCCGGGTTTTGCACAAAGCCGCCGATCGTAATGAGGAATCAATTTTCTGAACTCATGCACAAAATAAGGCCTTTCTGGCCTAGGCCCTACGAGACTCATTTCGCCCCGTAAAACATTGAAAAACTGAGGAATTTCATCCAGGTGTGTTTTTCTCAAGAACATTCCGATACGCGTAATGCGGGCGTCATTCTCCTTGGCCCAAACAGGCCCTGTCTTGGCTTCGGCATCCTGACACATGGTGCGAAACTTAAGCATGTTAAAAATCTTTCCTCTCATCCCAACGCGAGCTTGTTTAAAAAATATAGGCCCTCGCGAATCCAATTTGATCGCAAATGCAATTAACATCATCACTGGAGTGCTTATCAGTATGCCAATCAAAGACGTGCTGATATCTAGGCTTCTTTTCACTACTCTCCGCCATGAAATAACAAGATTGTCCAGAACAGTTGTTCCGACTCTTCGTAGAGAAGATTTTTTGAAAATCGCGAGTAGCTTCTCTTCCCATGGCAACTCTCCCATGCGCATCTTTTGATACCGCCGGTAATACCAATAAAGCTGCACTTGATTTTTCAGCTCTTCGACTACCCCGCGTTCTTCTGATGTCTCTCGATTGTTCATTTTTTCAGTAGCAATTTCTCCTTTTCTACAAGACTTCTACACAATCCTAGAATCTCGAATGGATTAGCTAATGCAGTATGCGTGCCAGAATAACCAAACCGGACAAAAAAATATGAAATTGAAGTTATTTAAGGAGGGGATACCAGCAATATAATTTCAAAGCTATAAAAATAAATTTGGTTCCAGTAATTCAATGTTAAAAAATTTAAACAATAAACACATCTGTTGCTGTATTATCTGTAAGACAT
>MHFM01000056.1:8318-16020 GCA_001804205.1 Omnitrophica bacterium RIFCSPLOWO2_01_FULL_45_10b | reverse complement strand
TTATGCACATCCCTCATGTCTTTATTTTTGAACAAAATACACGAAAAAACGACATAATTTAACCGGAAAAACTAGGACATGCTATGACATTCCTGGATAAAATAAGACCTTATAACTACAGAATCTAAAAAAAATAACAAAGTGAGATTCCTCAACAAAAAGCCGATAATAAAAGACAAATGAAACAAGAAGATATACGCCAAATATTGGAGCGAGGAATTCTGGCTCCGTCTGCCGACAATCTCCAACCATGGAAATTTAAGCCGGGCCAGGACCAAATCGATTTTTTTCTTGATTCAGAACGCATCAAAAACTTTTGCGATGAAGGGTACCTAGTCCCCTACCTTTCGGCAGGCGCTGCTATTGAAAACATGCGGGTGGAAGCAACGTATTTAGGCTACTGTCTAGATGCCTCTTACTTTCCTAAAGAGGGTGACCCACTCTGGGTCGCTACTTTGCATTTTAAGCCAGCCGAATCGGAACATCACCCGCATTATTCCGCACTTAAACAGCGAGTGACCAATCGAAAATTTTATGAACAGTGGAGAACGATAGACACTTCAATTTATTCAAAATTAGAACACATGGTGAGTCAAGAAAAAGGGTTCAAACTTTTGTGGATGAAAAAAAACCACTCTTCTTTTCGAGAGTTGTGCTGCCTCTTAGGAAAGGCCGATCAATTGCGTTTTGAAAATGAACGATTGCATAAGGAGCTCATCGAAACGCTTCGTTTCAATCAAGAGGACACGCAGAAAACTAAGGATGGCCTTGACCTTAGAACTTTAGAAAGTGGAGCCGGCGGCGAATTAATGTTTAAACTTGTCCGTTCCTGGCAACGGTTGAAATTATTGAACTCTGTGGGCCTGAGCTTCCTTTTCAATCTTTATACCCAATTTCAATTATTGACTTCCCAAGCAGTCGGACTGATTGCTGCGCCAACGCATAAACCGTTGGATTATACAGTTGGTGGTGAGATCATGGAAAGAGTGTGGCATGAAATTACATGCGAAGGTCTTGCGATTCAGCCGATGGAAGCTCTTCCTATCTTTATCATTAATCTTCTTCAAACAGGCGGCCATGACTTCGATAACAAGCAAAGAAGAAAATTGGAAGAGCTCAAACGTCAATTTCTATCGTTATTCGAACTCTCTGATCAAAACGGCTTGATCTTACTGTTCCGGATGGGCCATGCCGAAAAACCAAAAATCCACTCATTGCGACGGCCTTTAGAATCATTTTTAATTTAAATTTATGCGCCATATTTATAGATAGGATTATTAATTATCTCTATCTTATGCTACTCTTAATAGAGACGGTCAACCACAGGCAAACGTTAAAGAATGAAACCGCATCACTTTAGCTACGAGCAAGCTTTTGATCGTAACCTAGGATGGCTCACGGCTCAGGAGCAAGCGATCCTCCGCAAATCTTGTGTCGCCATCGCCGGCCTTGGAGGCGCAGGAGGAATGCAAGCGCAGGTCCTCGCACGGCTTGGAATCGGCCGATTTAAAATAGCTGATCCTGACACGTTCGAACTCACCAATATCAACCGCCAAATCGGCGCCTCTGTGGAAACTCTTGGAGAGCAGAAAACCTCAGTGATTCGGGAGATGATTCTGTCCATTAATCCTGAAGCTGAGGTAACGATTTTTGAAGAAGGGGTTACGCAACATAATGTGGATCGCTTTCTGGAATCGGTTGACCTTGCATTAGATGGCATTGATTTCTTTGGGCAAGACAGCAAATTGCTTTTCTTCAGAAAATGTTATGAGAAACGTATTCCTGCATTAACCTCTTGCCCTTTAGGCTTTGGAGCATCGGTCATCATCTTCTCACCGTCAGGTATGAAATATGAAGATTATTTTGATTTGCAAGATCAAATGGACGAACAGAAAAAAAGAATGGCCTGTACGTTCGGACTTTCACCCAGCCCGTTATGTCTTTCATACATGGACAAAGAAGCTTTTAATCTTAAAACCCGACGTGCGGCAAGTGTTTCTCCCGCCCATATGCTTGTCGCCGCATTTTCAGGAACAGAGGCGGTTAAAATTCTCACGGGAAAATACCGAGTCCGTTATGCCCCGCATACTTATCAAATTGATTTGATCACGCAACGTGTCAGGCGAAAATATTATCCCTTTGGCATGCGAAGTCCATGGCAACGAATCAAAAAATGGTTTTGCCAGAAACTTTTGAATGCTCAAAGCCACGTTCCTTTACAACCGAAAAAGCCACTCGAACCGGAAGCATCCGTACCTGCTTCTAAACCATAATTTGAACTCTTTGTGAAAGCGATTGGAATCTTCTTCAGTTTCTGCATGCTCGTAAGTTCGCCGATTACTTTAGCGGCTACAGACCCTGTCAAGTTGCTTGAGCAAATGGACAACGTCATACGCGGTGCCTCACACGACATGACCGTAACGCTCGATGTGAAAACAAAAAGATGGCAACGCAATTATAAAATCCGCGTCTGGATGAAAGGCGTTGATTTCGCATTCGCCCGGGTTCTTGAACCGCCCAAAACGGCGGGACAAGGATTTTTAAGGCTCAAAACGAGGCTTTGGCAGTATCTGCCAACCGCAGAGCGAACCATCCTCATACCCCCATCCCTGATGCTTGATCATTTTCTGGGAAGCGATTTTTCAAACGATGACTTCGTCAAATTAAGTTACTTCCCGCGTGATTACAAAAGCAAAATTCTCGGAGAAGAAAAAATGGATGGCTTCAAAACATATCACCTTGAACTCCTGCCTCACCCGGATGCGCCTGTCACCTATGGCAAGCTTGAACTTTGGCTTCGCAAAACTGATGCTGCACCCGTGCGTTGGGATTTTTACAACGAAAAAATGGAACATATTCGAACCCTTCACTATTCAGAATTCCGATCGTTTGGCAAACATGCCGTACCTACGGTATGGCGCATGGAAAATCACAAGGAACCGGACCGTGAAACAACGATTAAGATCCTGGAAGCCCAATACGATGTTGAAATTGCCGATTCCCTATTTACACGCAAACAATTAGAACAATATCCTTAATCTATGTTTTTGCTGAAACTCGCATTTCTAAACATTGGCCGCAACCCGAGGCGATCCATCATTACGGTCCTCGCCGTTGGCGTGGGCCTTGCCGCGCTAATTTTCCTTTGGGGTTTCAGCGATGGAACCAATGAACAGATGAGAGAAAATGTGATTCGCCTTTTGACAGGCCATGTGCAAATTCATGCGCTCGATTTCGAAAGGTCTCTATCCCCAGAACTAACGGTGCCCGATGGATCTGCTGTCCTTGAGAAGCTAAAAACACTCCCGCATGTTATTGCTGTTACAGAACGCGTCAAATGCGAAGCGTTGATCGGAACCAGCGAAAAATCGCGCGGCATTCTCCTGACAGGAATTGACCCGATACGGGAAGCGCAAGTGACCGATTTAAAAAATCATATGAAAGAGGGTGAATTTTTAGGTTCAACCGAACACCGCAAGGTGATCCTTGGTTCAAGGCTGGCTCAAAAACTTCAGCTTCACATAGGCGATAAAGTAGTAGTCATGACTCAGGCTATCGATGGCACATTGGCCGGTTATTCTTACGAGATAAAAGGTATTTTTCACACGGGCAGCCAAGTCCTGGATGAAGTGTCGGCCTACATTACATTCGAATCTGCGCAGGAACTGCTTAGCGTAGGACATGAAACGCATGAGATCGTCATCCGCTTGGCCAGCCGAAAAGCAATTCCCTCCTTTCTAGGCCAAGTCAAACAAATCACCAACGCTGAACAACATGAAATCCTGACGTGGAATCAAATCATTCCCGAAGTCGAGCAATGGGTTCAATGGTCTGAAGCCATCATCCGCACCATTCTGCTTGCCGTCATGATCGTCATCGGAGTCAGCATTATGAATACGGTTCTGATGTCCGTTTTTGAAAGAACCCGTGAATTGGGCGTCATGATGGCCATTGGAACAACGCCAACCCAAGTGATCCGTTTGATTCTTCTGGAAACCTTCATCCTTCAATTATTCGGAATTGCTTTAGGCTTGGTTGCCGGTTACTGTGTCACCTTCTATTTCGGCAAAGTCGGCATTGCTTTTCCGGAACTGGAACAGGCTTTTTCAAGATCTTATATGAGTACCGTTACGTATACGCGTGTCGAACCCTTCCATGTGATTCAATCAATTATCACGCTTTTAATTCTCACTTCCTTTATTGGACTTTATCCTGCATGGAAAGCGGGGCGCATGGAACCCATTAAAGCGATTTACCGGCCTTGACATGACCATCGTTCAGGCAGAACATATAACTAAGATTTTTAAGGAAGACTCGCAATCAATCCCGGCGCTCTCATCCGTCTCGATTAAAATTGAGGAAGGTTCATTTGTGGCGTTGTCAGGGCCGTCCGGATCGGGCAAAACGACATTGCTCAACTTAATTGGATGTCTGGACCGTCCCAGCCAAGGAACCATTCATTTCGATGGCGAAGAAATCACGCGGCTTCCCCAACAGAAATTAGCTCAGCTTCGCCGTCGCAAAATCGGATTCATTTTCCAAGACTACAATTTGATTCCCGCTTTTACTGCCGCGGAAAATATCGAATACGTTTTATGGCTCCAGGGCATTTCATCGGCCGACCGAAGAAAAAGAGCGCTGGAGATCTGTGAACGCTTCGGCATCCAAGCGCTCATTCACCGCCGCCCTTATGAGATGAGCCGCGGGCAGCAGCAAAGGGTCGCCGTCGCGCGGGCAATTGTCCACAAACCGAAAATTGTTTTAGGCGATGAACTGACGGCCAACTTGGATCACAAAACAGGAACTGAGTTAATGGGATTTTTAAAGGAACTAAACGAAAAAGACCGAATCACGTTTTTGTACGCCACCCATGATCCGGTTATGATGAAGCAAGCAAACCGCATCGTTACTTTACAGGATGGAAAAATCACAAATGAAAAAACTGCTACCCAAGCAAGTTTCTGATCGTAACACAAAACGCCCGTTGTGTGTCTTAGACGCACTGGTGCTTTTAATTTTATTTCCTGCGATGGTCTTCGGTGCCGATTTTACGAACATTAAAACTGATGTTTCCGGCTACGTCAAAAGCTTAAATTTTGTTACGCGCACCTCTCTGCTCACTCCGGAATTTGTCGATCGCCCCACCGCGTTTGCAAAAGAAAATTCCAACGTATTTAATTCCCTTGAGCGGGCCCGTTTTCAAATAAGAACTTCCGTTCCAATGAAGAACAACAAACGCGCCGTCTTAAAAATTGATTACGATCATCAGCCTTACTTCGGAACTTTCGTATCAACTGGAGATTTTCGCACGGCCAAAAAGCAAAGCGAAGACCGCCAATTTCTAGACTTGAGCCAAACGCTGGTGGAAGAAGATAATATTTTTTATGAACATCGACTTTATCGAGCAAGCCTTGCTTACGAATCTGATCTGTTTGATCTTGAAATCGGTCGCCAACAAATTCCGTGGGGCGTCGGGCACTTTTTTACGCCAACGGACCTCTTTAATCCATTTAATCCAACACAAATTGAACTTGAAGAGCGAGACGGGGTCGATGCGGTTAATTTTACGCTAAAAAATACGAAAGGATTCAAAACTCAATTGGTCTACACACCTGGCGGAAGGAAGCTTCACCCCCAGCGCTATTTGGGGCGTATCTCACGCGACGTGAAAGGATATGAAATCGGCATCCTCGGCGGAAGGGTCAAACGAGATCATGTCATTGGGACCGACCTCCAAGGAAATGTTAGGGGCTCTGCCGTACGGGGAGAATTTCTTTTTAGGGAAGCGGAACTTGAAAAAGATTTCTTTAAATTCACAGTGAACGCCGATTACAATCTGCCCCACAATATCTACGTGCTCATGGAGTATCATTTCAACGGCCAAGGCCGACGCGATCCGGATGACTATCAGATTGATCGGTTCATTCGCGGGGAAATCCAACAACTGGGCAAGAACTTTTTAGCACTTTCACTTGGTTACGATCTTACCAGCTTAATCCGGTTTGAATATCGGACCATTTACAATTTAAACGACACGAGTCTGTTCATGCGCCCTGAAATCCAATACGAACTCATGAGCAATGTTCTTTTGGCGGCGGGAAGCCAACTGTTTGTTGGTGCTAACAATGATGAATTCGGAAGGCCCAAAAATCTGTTTTTTGGAGAGGTCAAGTACAGCTACTAAGACACGTGCCCTAAAATTTGGGCGAGAAACTTCTCAAACGGTTCGCGTGTACTTCCCGAAAGACGAATCAAAAGAACCTGCGATTCTTTCCGTGCAAGCTGATCCCATGCAAATTGAAACTGCTGGGCATAATAATTAGTTGTAAATTGTTTTCCCACCTTATAAAGATAGAGCACCTTCTCTTGATGGGTGGCATCCCTTTGATCCTGAGCGGTAAATTCTTTTACGCGAAGTTCTTTTCCACTTACCGTGGTTAAATTTTCCTTGGAATCAGTGATGGTGTAATGAGAAGAGGTGTAACACACCTCCGGCGGATGCGCAACGCGCCGATCTTTATTGGAACCTACCAAAAGAAGATGAACGGTCTCACCGCTCGGGTTTCGATAAAGACGTGAAAAAATATTCCTCGTCTCAAGAATTCTATAGGTGTCCTCATCAGGCGGCGTATCTTCTCCCATCCACTCCCCAATCTGCAAGGGAATCGACTGGAAATGGGGGTCCAGTGTGTTATCTATTGAAGAAGAGATTGGCATGGCTAGCGGAAAAAAGGAAAGTCCGCCCAACATGAGCAAAATTAAAAAATAAGCTTTAGCGGACCGAAACATGACTATCCTCCAGCTTTCGCTTCAGAATCAAGAAACAAATCAAAGCTAACGCAAAAACCACAATTCCTCCTCCGTCATGCACCGCTTTCGTGCTAACGAGTTCCATGCCGTAAATTTCGCCAAGAATGGTCATCATAAAAACGCGAAACACGTTAAAAACGATCGCCAAAGGAAGGCCGGTAACCACCAAAATCAATCTCTTCCAAAAAGAAAAGCGACCCATATAGGCAAAAATTAAACCTAAGCACAGAAAAGCCAAAAAGGACCTCAAACCGCTGCATGGATCTCCAACGAGACAAACGGCATTAGGCGTATAAATATAACTTCCCTGCTGTACGGCATGAATCCCAATTGCATTCACAAAATAAGTCGATATTTCGGAAACCAGAAACTTCAGTTTTAAGGTAATTTCTGAAATTAAAAGGAGTGGGAGCGGAACCATCATCAAGAGAAACGCGATTGGAAACCATATTAGTCGGATTGTATTCTTCCCGAAAAGAAAATAAATGCTGCCGAATAAAACAAATACAAAAGAAATCCCGGAAAGGAAATAAATCCTCAAGAGACTGCTCGCAGCTTGAAGAAGTGCGCCGAACATAAAAATCACAAGACCCAAAAAATGGCTTTTCTTTTCACAGGAGGCCAATCGATTCTTCTCTTTGAAAATCCAATATAAGGAAACAAATGGAACCAGGACGCCATGACCATAATAAGAATCCCCGGCAAACCAACGGTCCGCCATCCACACAAATGTCGGGTAGTAAATATAAGCGATCAGACTGAGAGGTAAAACCCACTTCAAATATTTAAGCATAAGCCTTCTCCCAAGCTGTCTTCTGCCTTCCCGTTAAAAACCGAACCAGTCCCACCAGAGCCGAATAATTGAGAAGACAAAAGGTGTAGGGCAAATAGC
>MHFM01000056.1:0-8258 GCA_001804205.1 Omnitrophica bacterium RIFCSPLOWO2_01_FULL_45_10b | reverse complement strand
AAAAAAGAATTTGTGCTAAAAAAAACCAAAAGTAAAAAGGGTGGCTTAAGATAAAAAGATTGCTGGCCAGCAACCCAAAGAGAGAAAATGGCGCAATGACCCTTAAAAATTTGTGGGAAAAAAGCTGCCAAGCAATCGGGCTTTTCCAGGGCATAAAAAAATTTAGAAAATGCAGAAAAATTTGATAATTGCCGGCAAGTGTTCGTACTTTTCTCTTGAATTCTTCCCCCCCTCGCTCCGATGGCCGATCATAAGCAAGCGCACGGGACTCGAAGACAGCCCGATAACCACGTTCCACAATGGACAATGGAACGTACATATCATCCACTAAAATATCCAATGGAACCGGACAAAAAAGTGAGCGCCGGATTGCATAAATGGCCCCTGTAGCCCCCAGCATAGAACCGATTTCACTTTCCTTTTTCCTTAAGAATTTCTCATAACGCCAATAGAGATCCATGCCCTTCCCCACATGACCCAGAATACTGCGCGCTTCCGTCTTAAAACAAAGTTCACCGGAGACGCACCCAACTTCCGGGTCTTTAAAGTTGGCCGCCAAAGCGTGAATAGATTCGTAGTCAAGTTCTTGCCGCACATCCGTAAAAACGATGATTTCACCGCACGCCTCTTCCAAGAGAGCGTTGAGGACATGGGGTTTCCCAAAATTTTTAACAAAACGAAAAAAACGAATTCGAGGCGAATGAAACCGCGATACAATTTCATCCGTCCGGTCTGAAGCACCGTCGGAACCAATAAGAATCTCAAGTTTTTCCGTGGGATAGTTAAGTTCAAGTAAATTAAGAAGTTTCTGTTCAATTGCCTTTTCCTCATTGAAGGCAGACACAACAACGCTTACCCTTGGTTCGTACACACCCTTTTTGACATCTCTTTTCTTGAACGAGCTAACAATCAAAAGACAAACAGGATACCCGGCATAAGTGTAAAATATAACTGCGATCAAAAACCAAAAAATAAAAACCAGCATTGAATTACCCATGGGTCAGCAACCTTTTTACGTCCGCAAGCGCATCGTAAAACGACGGCTTCAGGAACCGCCTGGCCGTTTCCTTCGCTTTTTCGAGCACTCTGATATAGCCTAAATCACCCCGAACAATTTGGGTAAAACGGTTAAAGGACAACCTTCTTTTTACAACCAATCGATTCAAGCGTAAGTGATCCTGCTTTCTGTAATTGATATCGAACCGTGAAGTAAAAATAAAACGGTAACCGAGGTCCAGAGCCGCTTCACGAATGCGCAGCTGATAATACCCTCTGGGAACGGAAAAGCTTTTCACTTTAATTCCCAATCGGTTCTCTAAAACCAATTTGGACCGTTCCAATTCTTTCCAAAGTTCATGATGGGTTAAATTGCTTAAGGGAACATGGCTGAAACCGTGGGAACCAATTTCAAAACCGTTTCGCACCAATTCTTTTAGTTGTTCCCATGTCATCTGATGCGATTGTCCAACTAAGCCGGCGGGAACAAAAAAGATAGCTTTAAAATTTCTGGCCTTTAACATCGGGGCCACATGTTCATAATGGCTCACGTGTCCGTCATCAAACGTTAAAACCATTGGGCGTTCGCATGGAAAGGAGCCCATGAGCCATTGCCCTAGTTCATCCGAAGACAAACTTTTAAACTGATTGGCTGAAAGAAAATCAAACTGCCGACTAAAGTTTCCCGTAGAAATAACGTACGGCCTTTCAGTTTCAGACCAAACATACTCACCTTCCTGCTTTTCAATGCCATGATAATTCAAAATGGGAACGACGTTCATCGCCCACCCCCTTTACCCTGATGCTGCTCCTGCTGGCTGAAATGTTCTTCCAATGCCCCGAAAACATAAGGCACGGTTGAAAGAAATGTCATGGGTCTGTGGTAGATTTGCTTCGGATAAATCAAGCCATCAACAAGCGGATCGCTGGATAACTGTTGATTCATAAGAATCTTGTTAAGATTCGTCTCTGCCATAAAGATGAAAAATGGATCCCGTGTGATTAAATAAGCGTACGCGATTCCATGCAAGATTGCAGGGCCAGAATATTCAGTCGGCGCTAAATAACGGACAAGTTTCAGAAGCGTCTCCTTTACTTCTTCATCTTGGGTCAATTCATGGTAGCTCATCAGTGCTCCAACAGCATACCCGCTCATATAAAGCTCATGCTTCTCTCCGCTCCAAGTTTTGGTTAGTAGATTGTAATTTTCAAGAAAGCTTCCATCCGGCTGCTGACCCTTCAAGAAAATCTTGACGATCTTATCCGCTGCCGCCTTATAGCGTTCTTCCCAAGTTGCTTGATAAAGAAGCACATCCCCCCAAAGCGTATTAGCCATAGCGCGATTGGGTGCCAAGTCCGGCCGATCGACATAGCCAAAAGGTTCTTTTAAGAAAAATTCGCCTACTTCTTTGGCCACATCCAAAGCGCGCTCATTTCCACTCAAATAGTAATAGAGCAAAATACCAACCACGCTCGTGTGGCTTGCCTCGTCGCTACGGTCTCCCCAGTGGTCTCCATTGTGTCGGTGCATGGAACCTACCTGTGAATATCTTTCGTTAATCATATTCCTCAGATTGCGCTCTTTTACGGTATCATAATGAATGGTATCGACATCCATAATGTGCTTGGCCATACTCTCACCGACTTCAAAATATTTCCAAATACCCGTCCTTGCAAATTGAAGAAGTGCACCCGTATGAACCCCGACCCCCTCACAGTTATACCAACCCCACCTTCCCGTTGGATGCCAGCCTAATTCTGTGTATTTCGTACCGCCCTCGCCATCATCATTCCGCCACCAAGTCAATGTGTCGCCAAAATTAAGCATTCCATACCATTTAAAATTTTTTGGCTGACGGTCTGCCCAGTCAAAAAGCCGGTCCAGTATGCGTTCTGCCGTTGCGTACTTAGGATCTGACGGAAAGAGCCGTCCCAAAGCTCCGGTGGCATCCATCCAATACGGATTTGAACGAATAATGAGTGGTTTCATAAATGAGCCGGCCACATTAAGCGCATTAGCTTCGGCTGCCTTCCCCTTGTGGAAATAAATAAGGAGATCATGTGTCTTAGCCAAACCAAAAGCGCTTCCACGTCCGTACGCATCAGGGCCAACCGCTTTTTCTGTAGTGGATAAATCAAGCGGGCCCGCCTCCTGAGGCCATAGATCAACTTGAACCATTCCTTTTGTACGATCCACTTTAAACGCCTTTGGAAAATTCTCTCGGAAATAACGTAAAGAAACTGCGATCCCTTGCTCCTCATTAGAAAGGCTGAACCAGCCCGCATAAGCGTTTTCCGGATTATTTTCCGGATTAATCAAACCCCCGTCACGGCGAAGAGTCGCAATGTCATAATCTTGCTGATATAGTTCAAGCTTATCGCCCAAAGCCATACCGAAAGGATTTCTCTGCGACAATCCAAGAAATACTTGTTCATCGCGCTTTTCAGAAAATTGATAAGGAATCCTTAATCCAAAGGCTTCAATAGGTTCATTTTCAGGAAGCCGAGCTAACTTATAGGCAGCGAACTGTTCATTGGCCGGATAAGCGGTATAGATCAGCGTATGGCTGAGTTTGACATAATTTTTTCCCTGATAAAAATAATAACGGACAATCGCCTGATTCTCCCGCTTGCCATCCTCAGATTGATACCAACCGCTCGCCTTAATCACAACCCTCTGAGATCCTTTTTCCTCAACTTCAATCTTATAAGTCTTTGAATCCAAATCGGTGCGAAATTCTTTTCCGTGAAATGAAAGCGTAAATTGAGCTTTGGACGTCATTTCTTCAGAAGATTCGAACGTTCCGTTCGCATTCCGATCTACTGAAACCCGATCAAAAAGGTAAAACGACCGTTTGCTTAAGACCGCTTCCAAAGACCCCGTATTTACAATAATCGCTTGATCATTTTCCGTAACCTTAAGCGAGCTTGCAAAATCAAGGCCCCGTATATTAGGGCCGTAGTCAACGAAATAGCCGGCACCTTGGCCGGGAGGAAGTGTGCTTTCGAGATGGACGCCAAGCCACCGGACTGAACGATCCGGCCAATAAGCAAGAACGCGCGATTGAAACGGAATATCCTCACCATAAGAATTACTGATCCGGACAGATTTAAAATCTTGAACTTCTCCCATCGGAAGAGGAATCCCTCCTTCCGCAGGGCACAAATGACAGAAGGCAGTCGTTTCATTCTAAACTACAAAAGGGACATGGACAATTTGACTATTAACTTGAGGATCAAAAACACTCCAAGCCACCTTCCGATCGCTAAACCCGTAATCAAACATATTGGCCCGGCTTAAGGCGCCGCGGGTAGAGAGAGAAATGAGCCGAGTATCATCAAAATAAAAATCACGCGCAATACTCGTTTGTCTCCTTGAAATTGAAACTTGATTTACCTTCTTGGTGTTAAGCGCAGCAGAAATCTTCGCCATCGGAACTACTATTTTCACCCACGTGACAGGTGGAATTTTCAATGTTTCGCTGTAACGTTTACCCCAAATATCGGTCACAAGAAAGTTCAGTTCCTCAAATTGATCTCCCGGATGAAAAACATACATTTGAAAGGAGTCATAAGCCGACCAATCGGAAGGTTGGCTCCTGCTTTTTCCCAGTTCATCGATTGATATCGCGGCAATTTCCTTTCCGGCCAGGAATGTCACCTGTCCTGAATGAGCTCCCTCCCATGCATAATTAGTCGAAGGCATCATCCGAGCGGCAATTAAAGTCCATGAATTCATTGCTTCTTGAGTTTCAAAGTTTGAAAAAAGAAAACTTCCGTCAGGCTGTGTCCCTGAAAGGTATATCCTGCCGGCAAAAACAGAGCCGAACCATTTAAAAGGATTCCACGGACTAGATGGCGTAGCGGCATTCAAGGTTTGGCCCTCTTTGTTTGCAACAGAACCGGCAAAAAAACCAACTGCGAGAGCTAGCCCTACAAGGGCGAGTCCTATTTTTGCATTTAAATTAAGGACGGGCATTCTGGAAAATTTCGCAAGAAGCCTATCTCGATATGATTCAATAAGCGTACGAAGAATCCCTTGAAGTTCTTTAAACTTTTGTTTAATTTCGTCAATTTCTTTCATGATTTTTTGATTCCTTCAAGAATGTTGAGACGCATAATGCACGCTGTTAAAATCCAAAAATAGCTGATGGCTTCGGCATAGGCAAACCGAGAACCATAGATATTGGTTACAAGAAGCCCAAAAAAACCACCAAGAAAACCCAATGCCAGTGCTTTAGAAAATGGATCTTGTGTTTTCCTAAAAAGGAGCCGTGCACTTGAAAAAAATCTCCATAAAATCAAAATAAAAATCAGAAGGGCGGGAAGCCCCATCTCCGCTGCAATCCATAAGTAAGTATTATGCGGGTCATGCGTTTTACGACCTGCCCAATAGTGCAGAACCTTGGCTTCAAATAGGTTAAACCCAACGCCAAAAACAGGGTGATCCTTAATCATGAATTTTGCCGCCTCCCAAACTCTCACACGATCGCCCGCGCTCACCTCTAGTTTCTCAGTGGTGATTACGCTGTTTTCCGTCGAGTATTGAACTTTTTTCTCGAGTGTTTGGCCCACTCGATAACGAATTCCCTCTGGCAAAAAGGCAGGATTGTAATAAACAAAAGCCGTAACCAGAATCAGTGAAATAAGAAGAAGCTTGCTCCGAAAATAGGTCACGGCATAAAGACTGACGGCGGAGGCAAGATAACCCGCACGAGAAGAAGTAACCATAACCCCTCGGAATTGAATCAAAAACGGAATGAGAAACGCCCAGTATTTAAATTTCTTCATGTGCAAAACAAAAAATCCGAAAGGAAGAAACATGTAATAATTAAAGAAAGCGGCTAAGAAATTTGGCTGATCAAAAATTCCGCGTACCCGATCTTGGACATCGCGATATTCGTAAATTGCCATCAATCCAACCAAGGTGGTCACCATCATGATGATAAGAACGATATTCCTTACTGTTTCCTTGTTTCGGATAGAATTGAAAAACAAAAAGAAAAGGTAGGCGGGTACAATCCATTTCCGGTAGTACTGAACCGTTGCCTTGGCAAGATACTCTGTTCCATAGCCGGCGCCTCTAACGATCGAAAAGAGGCCGATCAACAAAAATATGGCGATCAACCGATTTAACGGACTCTTTGCAAAGACCGGTTCGTTTCGATCTCGTTCCCTCAGCCATAGAACTGTGATCAGCGCAATCAAAATATTGGTTAAGTTTAAACCTGGAAACACGTTGCCAAAATCACCGGGTATCGCGTAACTGAACGGATGGCAAACCACAAAAAGATAAAGCAAACCCTCCAAACGGAAAAATCCGCTAAAGTAGAGTAAAAGCACGCCCAAGAATCCGCCCCCTAAAAATAAAACCCGTGGCAAAGGATTATCTTTGAGAAAAACGTAGCCCAAAGCGCAAGCCACAAATCCCATAAAGGCAAACACCTTTGTGGGAGGTAGGGGATGGAACGTGGAAGATGGTGAAGTACTCATGGCCTTCTCCTCACCCAATGGAGTCCTCGATGCAATAAATCAAAAGCGCCGGCCATTTTCTTTTTAAAATCATTCAGGGAATCATCAGGGCTAACTTCAGTACGTTTCAAGAGATAATGATCCATTTTTCCGTCGTTTGCGCCGGGATTATTAGAACACGCACCTAAGTAACCCACCTTTTTGACCAAGGCCACCGATTCCTTATCGTATTCTCCGTAGGGATAACAAAAGAAATCGACTCGATTTTGCGTCAAATCCTCAAGCATCTTTTTTGAACCAAAAATTTCCTGCCATTTTTTATCCGCTTTTAAACGCAATAAATGCGGATGTGAAATGGTATGGGAGCCAAATTCAAAACCGCTTGCGCGCATCTCCTGAATATCCTGCCTGGTTAAATAGCCTTCCGTGTTCATCCGGTCTGCCACACAAAAAATAGTGGCTCTAAATCCAAATTCCTTTAAAATTGGATAAGCGCACTCGAAATTATCCCGAAACCCATCGTCAAACGTAATCACAATATTCCGTCCGTTTCCCTCTCCTGCCAAAAGCGAACTCAAACTGATGGTTTGATATCCTTCATTAAATAGAAATTTCATTTGATCTCTGAAGTGGCGCGTGGAAACTGTCAGATAATTCTTTTCAGAATCGTTCACACGGTGGTAACAAAGCATACGGGTACCTTTTTGCTTCCGATCCAAAAGTCGGGTGCCGTGATAAACTACTGAACTAAGTGACGACCGTAATGCTTTCATGGTTCCCCAGTTTTTCCGCAAATCGGTTAATATTTTTGTTCAAGTCAAAACGTTCGATAACAGATTGATGCCCCGCCTGTGCAAGACGCAGTCGCAAAACATCATCTTGATAAAGCCGCTCGATCACATCGGCCAAAGCTTCCGGGTCTTTCGGCGGAACGATAAATCCCGTTTGTCCGTCCTGAATTAACTCCTCAACCGATCCAAAACGTGTCGTGATCACCGCTGTTTTGGTTGCCAAAGCTTCTACCAATACGTTTGGAATGCCCCAATGCCATTCCGGCTGTGCCATTAAGACGAAAAGATCTGAGCGTTTATAAAACGGGAGGACTTGATCCTGTTTCAACGGGCCTGTCATAACAACATAAGGCTCCAGATTGAGGAGCCGAATGTGTTTCCGTAAATCGCTTTCAAGCGGCCCGCCACCAATGACGGTACATTCAAAGTTAAATCCTCTCTCGCGGAGAATTCCCAAAGCCGGAATCAAATATTGAAAACCTTTATAATAATGAAGCGTGCCGACAGAAAGAATTTGAAATGTTCCATTCCTTTTTTTGCCGTTCACTTCAAATTTTTCAAGTTCAAGGCCATGATGGTTGACTAGGATTTGGCTTGCCGGATACCGAGGCGCCACTTTCATCAGATGCTGCTTGTTCTGCTGCGTACATGTCGTCACAAACGAAGCATGCTTCATTTTCTCTTTCAAATGAGTGGTATCCAAATAAATGTCATGTGCATGGCCCGTAAAGCTGAAAGGAATTTTCGTAATCTCAGAAGCCACAAGTGCCACCGTGGCCGGATAAGTGGCCCAATAGGCATGAATGTGGGTCACCTTGGCTTTCTTAATCCATTTCGCCAAAAAAACAGATTTTGGGAAAAAGATCAAACTTTTCAATAAAAATTCAGGGCTCTTGATGTTGCCAAAAACGACTCGAAAGAAAGCGCGCCAATAACGGATCGGATGGCGGAACATCACTTGAATATGGGCACCGAAAATTCCCCACGAAAAAAAATAAG
>MHFM01000055.1:5791-8569 GCA_001804205.1 Omnitrophica bacterium RIFCSPLOWO2_01_FULL_45_10b | reverse complement strand
TTGAGACCTTGAGAAAAATTTCATTTGCCGGATAAATTTTCCCATTAATTTCAAAACCTTCGCCTTGGGGCCTGATTTTCGCTTCAAAAGGGCCTTGCCCTTTTAAAAAAATTTTAGAATTCCTGCGATTACGAATTTCATAAACACCATCCGTTGCAATCGATGCTTCTGGGACATCAACCAAAAGAGCAACGTTTACCGTCTTTAAAGCTGCGGGATCCTGAGGAATGATTAGAGAAGTTGGCAAAAGTGCCATGGTTTCAGAACAAAGAGAAGTCGGAAGCAAAAAAAATAAAGAAAGGACGGCGGCGAAAAAAAGATTAAGAAAATTTTTCATTTTGGGGCTTCCAGCAGGCGGCTCATGCGTAACGTTAAATAACTGAGCCATCGGGGAGTTTTTTTAATCTGTCCCGATGGCTCATCCCTGCCTGCGGCAGGCAGGCTGAGCCCGCCAACGATTTTTCGGTATTCTTCCAGAGAATTTTGATTTTGATCCAAGCACCCATAGAATGCTTCGAGCCGCTCTTTAAGTTCACCTGCGGTGTCGTCAAAAAACTCGTGGAGAGCTTGCTGATAATAACCTACAAAATGTTTTAACTCTTCAATCATTTCGTCGCGTTCGCCCATGATATTTTCCTCAAAGCTCGTCTGAAAAAAAAGAAAAAACTGTGAAAAAGTTTATCACGTATTGGATAAAAACAAAAGGCGGGAATTTGGGAAGGATGTCTATATCCGTCATTGCGAGGACTGCCGACGGATGGACTGGACGAAGCAATCCACCACTGTCATTCTGAGCATAGCGAAGAATCTCGAGATCCTTCAGCTTCGCCTCAGGATGACATTTCATGCCAGATTGCTTCGGCCACACTCTGAACATCGCCTCGCAATGACGACGATGCGATGTTTTGCTTTACGAGTTAAGATTGGTTTTTAATTTGTTCCAAGTTTGACGGCCGCATACACCATCCGCTGTCAAACCATTGTCACGCTGGAAATTTCTAAGCGCTTCCCTGGAATCGGGACCGATCTTTCCATCAATAGACCCCGAATAATAACCAGCGCCTTTAAGCGCCTTTTGAATATCGGCTGCGGGAAGCTCAAATCCAGAAGGTGTCCGGTAGGTTGTGGCACTGACTCCGCCGCCGCGTTGTGCCCGAGATGCGAGTTCCGCTTCAAGGACACGATTTTTTTCTTGCTGCGCTTGTAAAGCGGCATCCATTTGAGCTACCTGGTTTTTCAAACTGCTAACGTCGCGCTGATGCCGGGTTTTTGAAACACAGCCGGTTGCGGCAATCAACAAACCACTTAAAAGCAATGCACTAACAATTCTCATATCTTCTCCTCTTTCCTTGTCATTTAAAATTCGGTGTGAATAATTCATTATCCTACCGTCAACAGGAAAAAAGTCAACGGGAATTGTGGTTGATCGCTCTTTATTTTATAGCGAAAAAAGCCGATAATTAAAGTTACGCGAGGGATTATGCTGCTCATCAATTTTTTTATGGCAACTAAGATTGTGCTGGCCGGATTTTTAATATACCGGCTCGAGCGTTTTCTAAAAACACACCGGACTTGGGAATTATGCGGCTTGCTTTTCATATTCGCCGGATTTAATTTCTCAGACCTTAACGGAAGCCTCTCGCTTAACCTTCACCGCTGGCTGGATTTTTTGCTGACATTATTTATTGCATTAATGGCTTTGGAGCCGGAATTTATTGATTTAGGACGCGGCTTGCTGCAATTAGGAAAACCAAATAATCTTAACCGGAAGAGAAGTGCGTTGGGAGAGATCGCACGGGCGGCGAGTGCGCTTGCCGCCACCAAAACAGGGGCGCTCATTGCGTTTGAGCGAGGCGACAGCCTCCTTCAATTTGGCGATACGGGGATTGCCATTAACGCGGACATTAAAAAAGAACTGCTGATGACGCTGTTCACAAAAGACACGCCCACTCATGACGGAGGGGTGTTGATTCGAAAAGGACGCGTCACCCACTGTGGCGCCGTTTTCCCATTGAGCCAGCAAAGACAAATTGGCAACGGCCTTGGCACGCGCCACCGCGCAGCGCTCGGCCTTACCGAGAAAACAGACGCGGTATGCCTGATCGTTTCCGAAGAAGAAGGAACGATTTCGCTTGCTAAAAAAGGAGAATTGATTTACTCCGTTCCTCCAAATCAAGTCGAAAAAAAACTAAGACAGCTTCTCGCAGGCGGGACGCGGACTCATTATTACCCTCTTCATTATTTTAGACGCTTTTCGACTCGGCTTGTTCAATCGAATGTGCTTCAGTTTTTAAAATCGCCGGGTGAAAAAATTTATGAACTTTCGGTTGTTCTATTTTGGCTTTCCATTGTCTGTCTTTGGAATTCATACGGGGCGTTCAAATTTTCTACGATACAAACATTGATACAGGATTTTTACCGTGTCCCTTGGATTTATGCTCCGCTGATTCTATTCGGACTCAATCTAAGCGCACTCTTCTTTAGCCGAACGCTCGTAATCGACGGCCTCGTTAATCAAGTGCGGCAAAGAAACCGTTTTTTATTCGTTCCCTTATTCGGAAGAAAAATTTCTGCCGAACATTTAAAAGCGGTGATTTTAAGGCGTGAACAACCCGAGCGGGAATTGTGGTTTTTGGGATTTCTGGGCAAAAAGCAAAAGATCTTCTTTGTCGACCGTGCCAGTTCTGCCAAAGCCTTAAGCGAAGCGGCTAAGAAAATCCGAGATGTGCTTAAGCTCGAATTGATTGGCTAGAAGCGGTTTCGTAAGCCCTGTCATCC
>MHFM01000055.1:1343-5751 GCA_001804205.1 Omnitrophica bacterium RIFCSPLOWO2_01_FULL_45_10b | reverse complement strand
TTTTTTAAGCTTCTCAAACGGTGTTTGGTAGCCAATAGCCCCATGCCGGCGTTCATAATTATACCTATATGTAAAACCCAGGACCCGCTCTTTTAGTTCATGAAAGCTCAAACCCCGATCAATTCGTTGAAGACACTCTTCGTTTAGGGTCTTCCAAAACCTCTCTATCTTACCATTGGTTTGAGGCCGATAGGGTCTTGTCAAGCGGTGCCGGACACCAAACATCTTGAGCGTTGTTTCAAAAAAGTGAGTCTCCTTAGCTTTCTGACTGGTAAAGGCTGTGAACTCTATGCCATTATCAGTCATTATTTCTTCAGCCTGAATACCATGAGCCCAAAACCATTTCATGCCCCTTACACAGGCACCCGCAGCTTCGGAAGCAGCCGGGCGTTTTACGATCTCCACGTATACAAGCCTCGTACAATCATCGATGAGGCCAAACAGCCAGTGTTTCTGCCGATCCACAACGATCGTTTTTGCCAACCCTTTGTTATCCGCGTGGAGTAGTTCTCCCGGATATTTTTTCTCATAGCACTTGATGGCTTCTTTGCGCCGTTCATTCAACGGATAACGTTTGAATATTCGGTAAACAGTTCGGACCGAAAGCGGAACCGGAAGATAGGGCTTCACCAATTCCAGTGTCTCAAACGGGCTTGTCCGAAGCCTGCGTTTAACCTGCACCAAGAGCCTTTCTTCACCTTTAGTGAGCTGCCGGTATAATCCTTCTCTCGGACCACGTCTTAAAGGTAATAAGCTCTCATCGGATTTGCCAGACTTTACCCAACGCTCGTAATACTTGCGGATATCTTTCCGATGAACCTGATAAGCCTGGCAGAGTTTGCCAATGCTATCAAAACACCGGCTTTGACCCGATTTTACCTTTTCATATTCACAAAGAACAAGACGCCACTTACTCGTCAAACCCCTGACCATTGTTTGGGTCATTGTAACACCCCCGAATGTTTATCATTCTAGGATGTTACCGAAACCTTGTCACTACACACGGCAGGCAGGGCCTCAGGATGACTTATGAACCAGTTCTAGAAATTTTAATGAGTTCTCTGTGTAAGCTCTCTTGCCATGTCCGCATCACCCAATTGTGATTGGCAACAAAAAACAGCCTCAAGAGAAAAGAAAAATAACGTATCGCGGGCTTTTGAACCCGCACATCCCAATCAAAAGTAATATCAACCCACGGGCCGTCCTGTTTGAACGTCCAAGCCCCTTTCCCGAAAAAATCTCCGTTAACCTCAGAAACGAAATAGTAAGGCTTATTTAATTCAATGCAGCGCGACTCCCATTTCAGCGAATACGGCAGCCGGCCTCCCTTCATTTGAAAACACACCGTTTGATTTAATCCTCGCTCATCCGGAGCCTTTAATTCTTGAACCTTGAGCATCGGGCCTCGCCACCATCTTTCATAATGAAGAGGATCCGTAAGCAGATCATAAACGACAGCCGCTTCGCCTTCCATTCGCCAGCGGGTCACAAAATGGTAATGATTGGACATTTCTCTGGATCATAGAAACTCTTTTGCCCTATGTCAACTTGCTCATTTGAGTTCTGCAAGTTTCTCCTCTCCCCTTAGGGGAGAGGACTAAGGTGAGGGGGGAAGTTAATCGTTGACTTTAAACCCTCACCCTCGCCAGCTTCATTGAACTTGCGCCTTAAATTCCTTAATGAAGCTGGCAGAGGGTTACCTTAAGGAAATCCTACGTGCACCTATAAGGTGCACTCAGGATGAGCCATCGGGGCAAACTGAAAAAAAACTCCCCGATGGCTCAATAAAATAGCTGATTTTATCGTAATATGATAAGCAGAGCTAAATAGGGGGAGATTGAATGGCGGAAGACATTGAAATCAAAGGGACGATAAGCCCCGGATTTTCTGAGATCCTAACAACCGAAGCACTTCGTTTTGTTGCAAACCTCGCAAGAAAATTTGAAGCCACTCGATCCAAACTCCTCAAAGCGCGCGAGATCCGTCAGAATGAAATCAATCAAGGTAAAATGCCTGATTTCCTGCGTGAAACCAAATCCATCCGGGAATCTGACTGGAACGTTGCGCCCATTCCTAAAGATTTGCTGGAACGCAAAGTTGAAATTACGGGCCCGGTCGAGCGGAAAATGATTGTAAATGCGCTCAATTCCGGTGCCCATGTGTTTATGGCAGACTTTGAAGACGCCAATTCCCCTACGTGGGAAAATAATATCCAGGGCCATATTAATTTACGCGATGCGGTAAACCGAAAAATCGATTTTGTAAGTCCCGAAGGAAAAGCATATAAACTCGCGCCAAAAACCGCAACGCTTGTGGTCAGGCCGCGCGGCTGGCATTTGAACGAAAAACACATGCTGGTAGACGGCCAGATCGTTTCGGCTTCCCTGTTTGATTTCGGCCTTTATTTTTTCCATAACGCCCATGCGCTCATTAAAAATGGAACCGGCCCTTATTTCTATCTTCCCAAAATGGAAAGCCATCTCGAAGCGCGTTTGTGGAATGATGTTTTTAATTTTTCTCAGGATCAACTCCGAGTTCCAAAAGGTACGATTCGCGCTACCGTTTTAATCGAAACGATTCTGGCCGCTTTTGAAATGGATGAAATCTTATACGAGCTCAAAGATCACTCTTCCGGTTTAAACTGCGGCCGTTGGGATTATATTTTCAGCTTCATTAAAAAATTCCGAGAAAAACGCGAATTCTTATTGCCTGATAGAGCCCAAGTGACAATGGAAAAGGCGTTTCTCAAAGCCTATGTCGAACTTTTAATTAAAACCTGCCATAGGCGCGGAATCCATGCGATGGGCGGAATGGCCGCGCAAATTCCAATTAAATCAGACGCCGCAGCCAATGAGGCGGCTTTGGAAAAAGTAAGGCAGGATAAACTGCGCGAAGTCAAAGCCGGACATGACGGAACCTGGGTTGCGCATCCGGGTTTGGTAGAAGTAGCAATGGATATTTTTAATCAGCATATGAAAGGCCCAAACCAACTGCAAGTGAAACGCGAGGAAGTGGCCATTACCGCAAAAGATCTTCTTCAGGTTCCCAATGGTGACATCACGGAAAAAGGCCTTCGGATTAATATCAATGTCGGAATCCTTTATCTTGAAGCTTGGCTCAGGGGGCAAGGCTGTGTTCCCCTGTACAACTTAATGGAAGATGCGGCCACAGCCGAAATTTCGAGAAGCCAAGTTTGGCAATGGATTCGCCATGAAGCCAAAATGATAAATGGAACATTGATTACCAAAGAGCTGGTCAAAAAAATGATTCAGGAAGAACTTGAAACGATTCGCAAAACAATCGGGCCCGAACAATATAACGCGGGAGAATTTAAACGCGCGTCTGAACTTTTTGAACATATCAGCACGAAAAACGAATACCCCGAATTTTTAACTTTGGTGGCTTATGATTACATTGATTAAAACCACCAACAAAACCGTCATTGCGAGCTCCGAAGGAGCGAAGCAATCTGACACGGCGTGTCATCCTGAGCCCGCCAACGATCTTTGGCGGGCGAAGGATCTCTGAGATTCTTCGCGGAGTTTACCCTAAGTCTGGAGATCCTTCACTTCGTTCAGGATGACAGACGAAGGGCTCAGAATGACAGGCGTAGTTTGCTTTGCTCCTCGCGATGACGGGAGTGAACGCTTACATTCTAAAGGAGGAATTTATGCCTGAAAAAACAAAATTTGTAACCGAATTAACAAAAGATTGGAAGGACTCGCCGCGCTGGAGGGGAATCAAACGCCCCTATTCTGCTGAAGGCGTTTATAAATTGAAAGGCACGATCGAGCGCGGTCATACCATTGCTAAAGCCGGCGCTAATCGCCTATGGGAATTGCTTCGCAAAGAAAAATATGTACATGCGCTGAGCGCCATCACAGGAAACCAAGCGATTCAACAGGTGAAAGCCGGCCTTAAAGCCATTTATGTGAGCGGCTGGCAAGTTGCTGCCGATATGAACAACTCACTTAGGATGTATCCGGATCAAAGCCTTTACCCTTCGGACAGCGTTCCTTATCTTTTGAAACGAATCAACAACTCGCTTTCCCGAGCGGATCAAATTCACAATCTGAAAGGCGACCACAGCACTTATTGGCTGGCACCGCTTGTCGCAGATGCAGAGGCTGGCTTCGGAGGGCCGCTCCAAGCTTTCGAAATCATGAAAGAAATGATTGAAGAAGGAGCGGCCGGCGTTCACTTTGAAGATCAATTGGCTTCGGTTAAAAAATGCGGCCATCTCGGAGGAAAAGTACTTGTACCCACCCGCGAATTTATCACAAAACTTGTTGCGGCGCGCCTTGCGGCCGATGTCTCAGGCGTTCCCATTCTTTTGATCGCGCGAACGGATGCCGACAGCGCATCGCTTTTGACGAGCGATGTAGATCCGTACGATCAGCCGTTCATT
>MHFM01000055.1:0-1313 GCA_001804205.1 Omnitrophica bacterium RIFCSPLOWO2_01_FULL_45_10b | reverse complement strand
TTTCAAGTAAAAGCGGGGCTTGAGCAAGCTATTGCAAGAGCGTTGGCGTACGCGCCTTATGCGGATCTCTTGTGGTTTGAAACGTCAAAACCGAATCTGGAACAAGCCAAAAAATTTGCCGATGAGATTCATAAGCAATTTCCCGAAAAACTTTTGGCCTACAACTGCTCTCCTTCATTTAATTGGAAAGCAAACTTAGATTCGGCAGGTATTGCCAAATTTCAAGACGCACTTGGAGAACTGGGGTACAAATTTCAATTTGTCACCCTTTCGGCTTTCCATGTTTTAAATTACAGCATGTTCATGCTGGCTAATGATTACCGAGACAAAGGTATGGCGGCCTATTCAAAACTTCAAGAAGCCGAATTTGAAGCGGAAAAACTAGGATATGAAGCCACCCGGCATCAGGAATTTGTAGGCACCGCTTACTTCGACGCGGTCACAGAAATCGCGACGGGTTCTTCTTCTACTTTGGGGATGAAAGGCTCAACCGAAGAAGACCAATTCAGAAATAATAAGTAACAACGTCCAAAATATACGTTACGTGTCCCTGCCGCCTGCCTGCCGGTAGGCAGGTACCCGGTACGGAATTGCGGAATCATTCGGAACTGGTTTCATTCGTGTCCACAGCGTAATCGGTAGATTGTTCGTTCTCGGACTGTGGAGGATACCAAAAATCTAAATACTTTTGACTAATTTGAGATGCTGAATATACGCGCATCTGAAGCTCTGCTTCATTTTTAACCGGCTGTGCTAGTTGGAAGCTAAATTCGAGCACTTGTGAATAATATGAAGTATAACTACTCACATTCGAAATACCTATATTATGTCCAAGGGCTTTGTGGACAGAATCAAATGTTGTAACTGAGTCCGCAATCGGACGCTCTTTAACTGTCAAGTAAATGCCTTTTGCTTTTAAGCTTTCAATCACCGAAGGAAGAAGTGCATCGAAAAACTTATAATTCCCCGTTGGTGACCTAAGATCAATAAATGAAAGAGCGGGGCCGTCTAATGTATTTTGGATTTTGAAATCACTGGCTCGATGTAAACCCAGCAAAAAAACTTCAAGATGAGCAGCCACATATTCTATCTGCTCTGCATTAGTCAAATCGGCAATTTGATTTGGCAACCTATAGCCTCCCGAGATGGTGTTGAAGGGACTCATGCCAATCGGAACTGAATTACCCCAACTCGCTCCCACACCAAAGGCAGCAGCGGCGTTGCCTGGAGTATCCTCCGTGATCCCAAGAGGAGTGAGGGTGAAGCATCTGTCTCCGGCAATGCCCCATCGTCCTGCTTGAGGGCAGGTTCTG
>MHFM01000054.1:32783-48926 GCA_001804205.1 Omnitrophica bacterium RIFCSPLOWO2_01_FULL_45_10b | reverse complement strand
CCAGACTCCTTATGTCTTCAGTGATGATATTCGATTCTAAAAGCTTTTGCATGGATTTACTTTGGTTTTTAACAGTTCATAAAACCGATTCAAGTCGAAAATATAGCACGAACCATGCTCATTGCCTACAAAATTTGAGCCGTTTGTGATTTTAAAATGAAGAAGTCCCCATTTTGATATTGGACCAGATAGCCAGATTTAATCAGGCTTTGGCGGACTTCCGCAAGCGGTTCCGTATTAGGCTCCCAAAATGTTCCCCCCAGAACGATGAAATCAGCTTTCAACGCGACGGCCTGCTGGACTTTGCCCAATATCGGGTTGTAACTAAATTGATAAACGTTCTTGCGATTTATGACGTGCGGAATAACGTGGTTATGAGTCAGAACAGAAAATTCAGGGGGAATTGTCGCCAGTTCTCGACTGAAGACATCTTTCTGATTTGAAAATAGTTCTTGAACCTTCCATAGATAATAATAGTCGCTGGGGGCGGCTTGAAGAAAGAAAACGACGGTAACAATACCCATCAAGCAAACCCGATTTTTTTGCACAAAGGATAACCTTGAACGTAAATATTCAAAACCATAAATGCTTGAAATCAATACGAACGGAGTGAGCCCTGCAACATAATGATAACGTACCGACCTGAACGTTTCTCCGTGCGACAAGAGATTTTGAAAAAGGATCGGAAATGTCAGCATAAACGTCGGGAAATTGAAAAAAGATAAAAAAGAAAATGGGCCGAACATTTTTAAAATGTAATTCAAAGAATCCAGACTCAGAAAGCGGCCCATCACCAACAACGAACCTTCTGAACCGCTGAAGAAGGCCTGATAAAAGTAAGGCTTCCCCGTTATCGCCGGCATCCACCAGTGAATTTCTGCAAGGAAAAGCAAAACGGAAAAGATCATAACTCCCACACCTACCAACCACTGCTTCTTAAAAAGGGCGCAATAAAAACCCAAGACAAACGAAATGCCGAGCATATTTTCCTTGCCCAACGCCATTAATGCCGTTGCCACAAGAAATCCGACGATTCGATTGTGTTCTAAATATAGGAAGGCGCCTAGCAAAAATGGTTCGGCGAGAATTTCTGGATGGAAATCTTCCCACAAAGGCCCTCGGGTGGCCCGAAAAAAGGCGTAGAAGAGGGCAAAAAGCAACGAAACACCCGAGTTTTTAGTTTTCATATGCGCGATTTTAAAAATCAAAAAAATATTAATCGAAGTCGCCAACGCCTGAAACAAAAGAAGCGTGCGCGGATCGGGCCACAAACTGTAAAAGGGTATGGTAAGAATAACAATCGGACTGAAATGGTCTCCTAACAAACAAATTCCATCTTTAAGTGACGAATACATAAAATGTCCTTGAAGGGTGTTCCAAACCGCTTGAGCAAAGATGCCCAAATCGAAGGCGCGTGTGTCAAAAGCGCGATGACGCGCAAATGAAATGATGATGAAAGTCATCCAGAAGCATAACGTCAGAAATATCGCCGGAACTTCAGGACGAGATTTGGCGATTCCTTGAATGAGTTTAACGACTTTGAGCTTCTTAAACGAGGAGCGGGATAAAAAATAGTAAAGAAACAGCGCTGTGGCGTACGCAATTAAAACGAGGCGGGTCACTTGGGTGTAGTGGCTTTTCTTTCCCCATTCGGGGAGCCATCCCCACTGAGTTAGGGGAATTCCGTCGGTGAGTATGTAAAATAAGGTGACGATTCCACCCGCCAAAAATAAAAAATCTAATGTGCGAACAACAACCGTCTTATTCTGAAAGATCAGCATGAACCCATTTGCGGGCTTGATTGTAGGCCTTGCCTATGTGATCCTCAAGCTTAGGGGACAACAATCGCAAAATTTCCTTACCCATGACACGATATTGTTTTCCTACTTTCGCAGATTTAATTAATCCTTTTTTTAACATTCGCGTTACGGTGCTTGCGCTTACCTTAAGTAAGACCTGCGTTTCCTGATGTGTGTAAACTTCATTTGCTTTGATTTCCATAGCTAGAAAGTAGACATCGTCCCTTCATACATAATGTTTTTTTGCGCGTAATTCTTTCTGTTCCAGCGCCTCATATAAGGGTCTTGCACGATCTTAAATGCGACTTTAAATTTTAAAACAAGCAAACGAATGGCTTCGCGTAGACCTTTGAGTTTAAGAACAACCAGAAGATTGTTGATAGATCCCCATTTTGTTTTTTCAGATAGAAATTGACTAAAGGCGTCCCACGGGTGTTTCCGCATAAAATCGTTGAACACTTCGGTCTCTATCTCACGCTTTGTCGTAATCAACTCCTCATCGGAAAATGCGTCGGTACAATTAATTACAAAACCAACCGCGTCTCCCTTTTCCGATAATTGCTCAAAAAAACGGATCTCATCCCCTATTCTATTTTTTGCTACCATTTCGTCATAAAGAGGCGTTCCGGGATAAGGAGTGGCATAAAAGAAGCGATTGACATGATTTCGGTATGAATTAATGGCCTTATAAGTTTCCACTGTTTCACGGACCGTTTCTTTGGTTTCAGGCGGCAAACCCAGAATAAAAGTCCCGCCGGGAACAATTCCGGCTTTTTGCACCATTTTGACAGCTTCCACAATTTGCTTGGGTGTTTGGTTTTTTTTAATCGCTCTTAAAACTGAATCGCTTCCCGATTCAATGCCCAACCCCATAAATTCACAACCGGCTGCCTTCATTATTTTCAAGAATTCAGGGTCGATAATGTTGCATCGTCCGGTTGCGGACCAAGTCACATTCATTTTGTTTTTGATCAGGGCTTCGCAAAATTCAATCGCTCTTTTTTTCCGCACTACAAACAAATCGTCACTTAGATTTATGTGACCGATGCCATACCGCTCTTTCAATTCTCTTATTTCGGCCATCACGTTTTCAACTGATCGCTGCCGCACAGCCTTCTCTGTATAACAAAAAGTGCACATAAAAGGGCAACCGCGAGTTGTATAGATCCACGCTGACCTTTTTGCTTTTAAAAAGGAGTGATGGGAAGGATAGCGGATATAAGTCTTGCTGACATTAAACAAATCCCACGCAGGAAAAGGAAGAGCGTCAAGATCCTGGATGTCGGTTCTTTTGGCAGTCTGAACGACTTGATCCCCTTCTTTATAGACGATACCTGATACATTCGCCAAAGGTTTGTTATTCTCATAGGCATCAATAATATCGAGAATCGTATCTTCGCCCTCTCCAATACAGCCAATATCAACGGTTGCTGCCGAAAGCAGACTCTGAGGTGTGGAACTTACAATTCCACCTCCAGCGACAATCTTGACATCCGGTTTTATCTTTTTGATGTAATTACAGGAAAAAACCACAAAGTTCCAACAGGTAATCATACCGCCCGTTAAAAAATAATCATATTCACGGACATTGAGTTCTTGAACGTAATCATCCATGGAAAGATTTTCCACATCCATGTCTATGACTTCAACTTGATGTCCAGCTCGCTCAAGTATCGCACCGATGTACATCAATCCCAGCGGGAAACCAACCTGTGATAATCGATAAGGAGGGGAAACTACGAGAATACGTTTAGCGCGGGAACTATGTTTTGATTCAATCATGACCGATATAGTAAACTTCTCTTTTTATGTTGTCAATACTATTCATTGTTACTTACTAGTGGTTATTAGCTCAAATATCCTACATCTAATATCGACAGAAAACCCGAGATATAAAGAGGTGTTTTTGACGGAGGTGGTTAAAAGTCTCTGTTTTTAGCTGATAATCGGTTTTTGTTTTTATACACCTGTATTGCGGTCAATGAGTCAGCCCCGCCAAAACGGATCAGTTCACCTTCCCGAATATAACTAAGTGGCAAAAGCATGGCGTCTATTTCGCTCAGGACTCGGTTTGTGATTTCGGGTTTCATATCAATGTAAAGCAGAGCCCATACTTGCTCAAACTGAGCTGGTTCCATGCTATTTATTGCATCGGGCATGTTGTGGTAATAAGCTCCCTTGGCATTAATTCCAATCTCCGATAAATAGTAAGTTGTCTGCGGTCCCACACCCACAATAGCGTCATTTTTTCCGCTTTGTTCTAATGAGTATTTAAGCATTGCACGATAATCTTCTTTGTGTTTCGGATCTGTCGGAATAAGAATAATGTAAATATCGGCAATCATGGCACAGATAAAAAATCCTCCAATGACTGAGTTGCGCAAAAGACTACTTTTCATGGAAAGAATCGCGAAAGCAATTAAAGAGAAAAAAAGTGGAACTGCCCAACAGAGATAACGTGAATCAAGACGAATGGGATAAACGGAAAGCAAAAAGACAACAGGAAAAAGAATGATGCTGATCGATAGGATAAAAAGCGGCTTATCGCTGCGAAATAGATTTCCCAAAGCTTTAAAATAAAGCGTTAAAAATGTCAAGGTCAGTGTAAATGATACCCAAAAAGGAAAAGAACTTTGAGCGAGTCCTATAACACGTTGAACTGGTAACATAGAATAGATGGGACCGCAGATGAAATGCCAAAAAATTCCAAACGATTTTTTGATCATATCAAACACATCACGGTAAGGCGCCAACTTTGAACCTACCAAAACCGACTCATCGTTAAGAGCCTGATAAAAAATCAACAACACGGAAGGAATCGAAATGAGAAAAACAAGACCCTGAACCCACATCCATTCCTTTTCATGATTCCAATTAGTCAGCAAGATAAATAGAAGATAGGTGCTGATACCAAACAAGCAAAACCAGCCGAAATGTTCAGTATAAATAGTAAGAAGTACGAATAGAGCATATGTGATTTTCCAAATTTTCCGTAATGGATTGTTTCGTGCTTTAAAGAAAAAATAAGTGGCAAAAGTGGCAAAACAAGAAAGCGTACTATAACTGCGTATTTCATTAGAAAGATGCAAAAAGTAAGGGCAGATTCCAATGAACGCAGCCGTTAGTATTGCTGTTTTTCGGTTAAATATTTCCTTTGCCATCAAAAAACTTCCCGCAATCATAAGGATATTCATAAAGTGCGACATGCTCCGAAAGGACAATTCCGATACCCCAAACAACTTGGTCCAGAATGAAAGGAGCAAGAGATAACTAGGAGGATGATTAGATAAGAGGACTTCCGTACGCATTATTTCTAAGGCTGTTTTTTGGGCAAGGTTTACCGAGTAGTATTCATCTCCCCATATCGACTTTGTGCTCACCCATAGCGCAAAGTGTATTGCAAAAATCATCAATACGACAACCATCATGAGCAAATAATTTGGCCAAATTCTTTTTGAGTGTGCAAAGTTACTAATATTCATATTCGTTTACTTATATCTCAGTTATGGAACTTTGAAAATATAGAAAGTTTTTCCAACACGGTAAAGCGGCTGTTTCCCATTGAACCACGACTGGAGATTGTTTTGCTGTGTAAGGTAAATGCCGATCCCAAGAGCATAAAAACCGGGTGAAGGAGCTATCCATTCACTTTCCTCTGCTGCTTTCCAGTGGATTTTGTGATAATCATAAATGTCGGGATTGGGGATCTCGTTGGCAATTTTAATAAACGAGATCTTTTTCTTAAGAACAAACTCTGCCAGCGCCTTGTTGTCCTCCCCCCAATTAGAAGGCATCAATTTCGATCCTTGCTCCGCATTTCCAACCGCCTCATTAAAATAAATGAGATAGTCCGGAGCTGTCCGGAGAGTGCGAACTGCAAAGAGCAGAAAAAAAATCGAAAGCCCGGTGATAAGAATTTTCTTTTGAATACCGGTCTGCATTTTTGCAAGCGAAGCACCCACAAACCCTCCCAGAAGAAATAAGAAGGGATAGATAGGGAGAATGTGCCGCAACCCGATATTGATCTTATTTCCCATCGCGGCCCCGAGAAAGAAAACAGCCGGAACAAGTAGGATGGTTTTTACTAAAATGGGTCGACGAGAACTCAAAAGTAGCAAGATGCCAATTCCTGAAAGAAAGAGCACCAAGAGCGGGGTCTTAACGGCCATCACCAAAGGAAAGTATCGCCAATCATTAATGATGAATGACCCCGGAACGTATGAACCATGCCCTATTTCAAAATGAGTCAGCACAGTTCCGAGCGGCCTCATATAATTTTCGAAGCCGACAAAACGGTGAATTTTATAAACAATATCTGTGTATCCCAAAACAATCGTGAGTGTCGCAAAAACCCAAATCGTTAAAAAATATTTCATGAGCCGGATTCTATTATCGGAAGAAGACCATTTCACTACAAATAAGGAAAAGCCGGTAAAAGCAATCGTGCCCGAAAGAGACAGAGCAACGATCGAAATGCCGTATTTCTTCTTCAAATGCCATGAAAACACGACACAAAGGATTGCGCCGCTCAGAATCAAAATTTTAAAAAGAACTCTAAGCCACTGGGGGTAGGTCAAACGAGGTATATCGCGCCCCATGAGATAAAGCTCGAGAAGTAAAAACGGTCCGAAAATTACCATTGCCTGTTTTTCACCTATGGCATTTGCAAGAAGAAAAAGAGCGAATACGGAAACGATCTTTTGAAAACGGGTTGAAGGATCTGGCACAGGGGGCGCGTTGAGTCGCGACAAGTAGTAAATTAGAAATAAACATGAAGCGACCGGTATCAGAATTAAACTACTGATCTTCGACATGAACGCCAAACCGCAGAAGATGCCAACGATCGTGGCCCGGCCGGCTGAAGGTTCGTCAAAAAATCTTTTTAGTGCGTAAATCGAGAAGAAATAAAAGACGGTCATGCCCATATCCGTCATATAGAGACTGCCATTGCCGATAACATCGGGTGTGAAAACATAAAGGCCAAGCGCCAAAAGAGCTCCCCATTCTCCGTAGACCTGGCGACCCAATCGGAAAATTCCAAGACCTAAAATCAAAGTCAGGAAAATAACGGATAAACGCTCCAAAAAGAGGATTAGCTGAGGGTTGTTCCTCATTTTGTAAAGGAAAAGTGCGCCGGTTTTTGAAATATCGACATCATTTGAGCCTGGAAGACGAACATAATTTTGGATCGGAAAATTCGGTTGCAAAAAAAGAAGTGGAAAGGAACTAAGTTGGAGAATGAGAGGAGGATGCTCTCCGAGGAATTCGTAGTTATTGTAACGAACGATCGGGTATCCGCTTCCATTGTAATAAGTTTCATCGATCGTTTGCCCAAGCGTCCAGGCACTATAGATACACTGCAGGGATAAAATTAATAGAAGAATTGCGGCGCCGATTAAAAACATTTTTTGAGTTTTTATTGTGGAACGCAAATTATTCACGTTTTGTAAATTTTAACTTTCTTTGGATATTTTTTCTTGGCCTTGTAAAGTAATTGCTCAAGGAAGCTATCTTTATTGATACCGTCCACAATATCAACTTGTTTCACATCAGAAGTCTTTGAAAGATCAAGCTCTTCAACTGTTATATAGTATTTATATCCTTTTTTTGCATGAAGTTTAAAATCCTCAAGTGAATTTTGACCAAATGGCATTAGATTCCAACCATCGTAGCCTATTCCTAGATTCGCATAGAAGACATAATTTTTAATCGGCGGATTTAAGTGGCTCCCGTCCTTAATTCTTGCGTAAAATTCTCCCACTTCAAGATCGTTATCGACCTTTTCGCCTTTAATATCTTCCAAAACGGTTTTGGCCGTTTCCAATAAATAATTGAATTTTTGGCCAAGTATCAGACGAATGGACAAAGTGCTCTGAATGTTTTCATAAATGTTAGATCCAATAGAAAAGATCCACAAAAGTAACAGTGCTAAACTCCAAAACCTTCCCATTTCTTTGGTGGCACAATACGCTAACCGAACGGTCAAAATGATAATCGGAGCCATTGTACCGCTGAAATACCTGGGATCGGCTTGAAACATTCCAAGAAACGGAAGTTCTGCAATCAGCCAAAGACCACAGATTTGTACCAGCGAATGATTCCAAAAAGACATAACCGCATTTTTTTTGAGAATCCATCTTTTCCATACTAAAAACACTGATGAAATGACTGTGGTCCAAAGTATGAAAAAACCAATGGTTCTCGCCACCGACACGGGCCATACATGTTCTAAAGAGAAAAATGCGGATACCGTCTCATTATCGTATCCGCAATCATAATTTCTGAAAAACAATCTGCCAATCGTTTCAAAATTAAAATTGAGACTCGGAACAGCAGCTGCGTTTAGATTCGTAATCGGAACAATTTGAAATGCCACGATCAGCATCGTGATATTTAACAAAATAAATTTAAGAGGGGCAACTTTCCACGATCGGAAACAGAACAAAGAATAAAGAAAAACGACTAACGGAAGCACAAGCATTGATTCTTTGGCTTTTATGCCCATCCACCCTGTTATGAATAATGTTAAAAGTAAGCACGCGTATTGTTTTCTAGGACCTAGTTCTAAAATATTTTTTTGGACGGCAGAAACAATCAATACTCCAAGAAAGAGAAAAAAATAACACATTGTTCCCCCATCAGCGATCCAAAGAACATGAATGTAATGCGCGGGAACAAAAAGAAAAACAATCATTCCTGAAACCGCAAAAAGTAAAGGAACGACTTGAACTAACAGAAGGAAGACAACCGAAACACATCCTGCGAAAAATAGCCCTTTGGCTAAAAAATACATGGCAAAGGAATTTAATCCAAAAACCTGCTGAGAAAATTTAAGCACAATGGGGTTTAAAATTCTCTTTGTATGAATTGCGTCTAACGCATCAGTTTGGCCGGCCCAATCAAGGCTAAGCGACCAAGGTTTAAAAAAAGAGGACGCATAAGTGTTCCAATTTACTTGACGAGCCATAAGTACCCTATACCAGTCATCAATGTCACTCGCTGGCAGTCCTTGAAAAAGAAGAACGCACCACGCCAACACGAAGCAGAAGACTAACCCTGTTACTACGAAGGTGCGGTTAAGAGACTTCTGGACAATCGGAGGATGCTCGGGGAACATGAGGCTCAGGATTTATTCAGCGCCAAGGTGGCAGCATGGGCATTCTTTTTGTCAGAGGGCTTGGGCGTTGTGAACAACGAAATGCCATACGCAGCAAGGAGACAAAAGATCGGTTCGATGGGAAATCGGTATTTACGATGTCCCAAAGTCAAACAGATGATTCCAAGATAATAGATTAAGGTGACCAGTAAATAAGCCATTCCCGGTTTGCGCAGAATTTCCGCTTTGGGGAAAAAGAAGACAATGATTCCAAAAAGGGATAATAAGAGAATGACACCATAAAAGTCGTTGTCCAGCCTATCGATTCTACTGATCAACTTTTCCGGAGGCCGCGTACGGCCGGCATGGATTGTGTTGAAATTATCCTTCACGATCCATCCTTCCCTGGAAAGGCCAAGCAGGTAGACACCTCGGCCGAGAGCTTTTTGAATAAAGATCGAAGGATTTTTTTTGATCCAGCGCCACGCCGCAGCCTTTCCGGCGCGGTTTACTTCAACCTCTGTTTTTGCCTGCAAAAAGGCGATATCCCCACCTTGTTCCAAGGTTGGGTAGACTGGATAACGGACGTCACTTATGGGATTGTTTGAATAATAGAATGCTCCTCCAATGTAAGTCGAGTAAAGGATGGGTTCCCCCATTTTGTAATAATTGCGAATAGCCCAAGGTAAAGCGACTAAAAGGATAATCGTTTGTATAACGAAAAGTCTTAAAAAAGCCTGGCCATAATTTTTCTTGAAAACAAACCAAATAAAAAAAGCGACAAGCCCCATCGCAAATGAATAAGTTCTGAAGTGGGCTCCAACAGCAAAAAGAACCGCGGCCCAAAGGACCTTGGACCAATTGGGTTTCTGGTAGTCCAATATTAATAGTAGAATACCTGCCAGCCACATGGGAATAAAAACATGTTCTTCTAAGACAACTCGGCTCGCAAAAATGGAAGTAGGGTAGATAGAAACTAAAAAGGATGCCAAGAGCCCAACAAACTGATTTGCTACTAAGGTTCCGATCTTGTAGACGAGCCACAAAGTGGGAAGAATGAGAAAAACGTTCATGATCGCGACAAGGTCAAGATTCTCGCCAAATAATTTGAAAATTCCGGCTAGTAACAACGCATACCCTATGGGTCGGTTTGCGCTTGGAACTCCTTCGGCGGTGATATAACCTTTCCCGCTAGCTAGATCACGTGCGTGATCGATCATGAAAGTATCCTCAGTACCTGCCGCGGGCGGACTATACGGCGACCATATCACCCATGCAAGACGAAGTACGAAACCAAGGAAAAGAATTAAGATAAGCCATTTTCGAGGTGAAATTTTTAGAAAATATTTCTTGTATTTTTCAATGATTCCGAATCGACGAAAGAAAAAAAAACCTAAAAGAATCCCCACTGCTATTGTGCGTACCGTTTCCCCTTTAGTCAAAAAATATTCATAAAAGGCGTTCCAAAGAATCATTTCCTGCCCCATTCCGGTAATCGAAACGTTGCCCTGAAACTCTCGGAATTCATGGCATCTTATACTTTATTGCCAGAACCGTCGTTCCAAAATTTAAGCGGAGATGAGAGAGTACAAAAAATAGGTCGTCGATGAATTTAGGTAACAATTTATGTTTCAAGTTAAAAACTTTCCGTAGATAGATAACCGGAACAAGGAACCAAAAAAGATAACTGGTTTTGTAGTCAGGAAAGTCATTGGCGTGATATCTTCTTCGATGACCCACGAGACGGTCATAATTACCATATAAACTCCGGTAAGCAGGAACTGTAATGATTACTTTTTTTCTTGCTATTCTCATGAGCTCAGCCAGAGCTTTTCGATGGTGACGTCCAATGTGTTCCAGCACATCAGAGCAAATGACAGTATCAAAGCTATTATCGGGGTAAGGCAATTCAGGCAGGCCTTCATCTATGTTTAACGCATTTTCAATGAGGTGGCTCCCGCATCCCACATTGATGCAGGTTCCCTCAATCATAGATTCAAGCAGTTTGCGTTTATAACGAAAGTAAAAATTGATCTGATGATCAAGCCATTCTTCGTTTAATTTATCCATTTTTGCACATGAAATGTTGTCTTTCTTGGTTCGTTGAATCACATGAAACGTGCATTATAATACCTAAAAAAATACAGGCAACAAGCGTTTACTTATTTTCGATGATTTTTGATTCCTCATGGCTCGACTTAAATAAACATCCTAACACCAAGATAACTCCAAGAAGTGGTAAGAATATGCTATACGATAGGTAGGTTGGTTGAAATTTAAATTCAATCGTGTGCTGCCCGCTTGGAATCGCAATCTTTCGAAATGTTCCCTGAAACTTCGTAATTGGAGTTGGAATACCATCCACAAATGCGTTCCAACCTGGATAATATTGATCCGTCAAGACAAGTTCATCGGGACTATCCGCTCGAACCTTCAGGCGGATCCGGTGCGGTGAATATTGCTCGACGGTAACAGAACCGTTCGTTTGTGGCGAAAGAAAAAAGGCGCGTTCTTTGGAGAACTTATTTCTAAAAATATTGCAGCGGGCAGTCTGATAGACATGTTCGTAGCGGTCCGGAGGAAAAGCGTCTGCTCCTTTGGATAAAGGAGCGATCAAATATTTAATATTCGCTAAATCAAGAAGTGAGGCATCGCGAATAGTCTCGATTTCTCCGACAAGCCGTCCCCGCGTTCCCCCTTCCACCGTCATCCGCCGCATGTAGTCGTTGAAGTCTTTGATGATCACGGACCGGAGACATTCCGGCGATGAGAGACCATAAATAAGCTGGCTTTCGGGGCGTAGGATGACATTGCGCATGTCATTGGCTCTGGCATCAGCCGCTTCCGGGGAACCGTCCTGCAAAGCCATCACCCGGAAAATAGTTTTATCTTTTTTGATGAAATCCGCTTCTTCCCTCAATGGCGCGAGATCTTGCGGTGCATGAAAACTCATCGGATGGAAGATTTTTGCATCAAGCATGAGCAAACCAAAACAGGCAATGAAAAAAGAAGCCTTCCCAATTTTTTCGGTCAGGCGGCCATACAAGATTGCCATCGAACTCAAAATCAAGAAAACGGGTATATAAAAATAGACATTGCGAGGAGAGGACCAAAGTTCCAAAAAATGGATCGCTTGCGCAATCCTTTGGGCATAAAACTCAGGTGCCTGATGAAACTGTTTCGAAGAAAATAAAGGAATCAACCATCGACTCAAAAACGCCCGGACAGGATCGCTTTTAAAATGAAAGGCTGTGTAAATGAGTAGCCGAAATAACGAAACTAGAATAACAAATACCGCGAAGCCGATGAAAAGCTTTTTGATACGACCCAAATTAAACTCGGAAGATATTTTTGTGTTCGAGAGATATCCTAGGGAAATCGCTGCTAAAATTGAGACAAAGAGCAGTAGTACGGTGATGTAGACAGCTCCAAAAAGCGACGCAGTGCTTGCCAGGCCCAACACAGGGATACGTTTCATGATGGGATAGAAAAGCGGGTTTAAAATCGGGGCAGCCAAGATAAAAAAGATCAAGATCCACAAAAGCGTTTTTTCAAAAGGTTTAAGATTTCTCTTGAAAAAAAGACAGGAGACGGCAAAAAAAGAGAAAATACCGTAATAAGAAAACGCGCTGAAGCGAACGTTGACAAAATTTGAAAGATAATTTTGCAAGGCAGCGATCATTCGTCCTGGGATCACATTCACGACCAGATCTTGGGAGTTAAGAAGAAAGTGGGGCCAAAAAAGGTGGAGATATTCCCATGGAAAAACCGAAAAAACTTCCCCATTGGCGACATTCGCACGATCGGATAAGTCGAGAGCTTCTTTAACCCGCAGGATTTGCGGTGAAAAAAACAGGAGTACCATCACAAAAGGAAATAACGTGGTAAGCCACAAACGAAAATTAAAATTCCGGTGCAAGCCAAAGTGAACCGCGATATAGCTGAAGAGGAAAAGGGCTGCGCAAAGGACAGGTTGCGGAAGAGCGCTTAAGCAAAAAACAAAAAAGGATCCTGCAAATACTAACCCGGCTGAATAAGTCCGTAAATTGACGAAACGATCGGCCAGAAGAAACGATAGAACGAACAAAAAATAGGAAGCAAAAGCAATGTCAACGTTTAATTGCGCAACGGCACCGATGAGACCCCCCAAGAATGCCGGAAAAAGTGTTTTCAGTCTGCGCAAAAGATAAAGTGAAAGAAACCAGCCGGAAAGGACAAAATTAAGAACTTTAACTAAATTCCAGACAATTTCTGGTGGCAACAGAAAAAGAAGCAATTGATGTAACGCCAGAGGGTTAATGGCAGTCCACTCGGGAGTTCCAAAACCCACATCCGGATTCCAAAGAGGAAAAACCCCTTGAGATATCCATCTTTTGAAAAAAATGGCGCCTGACCATTCGTTCCAACCATCGCTAATGGTGATCGATATCTTTGAAAAGATCGGAACATAAAAAAAAACGGCGGTCAGAAAAAACATGCCGAGTAACAGCGCTGCCTGTTTCACAAAAAAATTTTTAGTCATCGTGAAATCGCGATACTCTACCATCCGTTGTATCAAAGCCACCCCATGCTCTCAAACCCAAAATTTTTACGCATACGTCACAGAAGTGGTTGATCCGCAAGAAAAGCTTCATAAGTCTTTTTTAAGGCGTCCGGAAATGAAACCTTGGGGCGCCAGCCCAGCTTGAAGAGCGTCCCAGCATCGAGAATTTTGGAGGGTGCCCCATCCGGTTTGGAAAGGTCAAATATTAGACGGCCTGAAAATCCAACGACCTCCCGGATAAGTTGTGCCAAATCCGCGATTGACACAGGATTCGAAGCGCTCAAATTGATCGGTTCCTGGTCGTCCCAATTCTCCATCACACACAGACAAGCATCCGCCAAATCTTCACTGTAAATAAAATCACGGACAGGCTTCCCGCTGCCCCAGACACTCATTTCTTTCTGTCTCTCAATTTTCGCGCGATGCATTTTATAAATGAGCGCGGGAATAACATGGGAATTTTTAGGATCAAATTCGGTCTCAGGGCCAAAGGCATCGGCGACAATCGCCGTGATAAAAGACACACCGTACTGGCGGCGGTATGCTTCACAAAGTTTGAGCGCGGCCAATTTTGCGGTCGCATACGCCTCACTCGTTGGCTCAAGCGGCCCGCTCCTAATATCTTGAGCGCGCATGGGCTGGAGGCAATCCCTGGGATAGATGCACGAACTGGCCAAATATAAAAGTTTCTTGACGTTGACACGTCGCGCCGCCTCGAAAATATGTGCGGCCGCAAGCAAATTATTGCGCATCAACTCGGCCGGGTAATTCTGATTGGCATCGATCCCGCCCGACTTTCCCGCAACCGCCCATACGTAATCAGGACGTATTTTCTCAAATATGTTATAAGCGGCTTCAGCATTTGCAAAGTCCGGCTCCACATCGGATTGAAGCACACACCATCCGACTTTACGCAAATAAGATTGGAGGGCCCGCCCAGCCAAAGTCGAAACTCCCGCCACAAAAACTCGAGAATTACGATTCATAACCCTAATGCTCATTCAGAATGGACCTCAAAAAAATTGATAACGGCTTCTCACGGCGTAAGACTTCAAGCGAAGCATAGTTTAAATATAATATATGCCCGTATTTTGTGGGTTGAGGAGCTATTTCGACAAACAAAAAATGAGTTTAACATAGAAAAATAGAAAACCAAACAAAAAATCAGGCCTTAACGATGCGGTCAACAATCATCTTTGCAAAAGGAAAACTGCAGGTAAAGGCCGGAGAAACAGCATTCAGAATATGAGTACTTAATTCATCTCCTTCCACAACAAAATCCATGACAAGCTTGAGCGTCCTGGTGTTGACGAGCTGCGCCCGTATTCCAGGACGGGTCCATTCTTGAAAGCCTTTTACGTCGATCGACTTGACTAGTCGCGCCGCAAGATTCGCAAAATAGCTGCGGTTGTATTTTTGAATTTCCTCAAACGCCAGATCTCGGAAACCGAAAGAGTTCAACAGAAATAGCTGAGCCTCACGCGCCACTATTTCGACCATTTCCCTTGCATCAAAGCGTTCCAGCCCGCTGTAATTTTCCCGCCAAAAAGCCGGAATCGCCGTTGGCCCGATCTTAATCGCGCCATCCACCGTAATCGTGTAGTGAACACCGAGGAATGGATTTTTGAGATTAGGTACGGGATAAATATTCGTCCGGACAGGCTTATCCTCACGAGAATACTTTAGATAGATTCCCTTGAACGGAATGATCGTATAATCTTGCGAATAGCCAAAATCCCTGGCGATCCGATCCGCGTAAAGACCTGCTGTGTTAATGAGGCGCTTCGATTCGATCACCCGTTTAGAGGTTTGGATTTTGTTGCCGGAAATTCGTTTTAAGTAAGACTCAACAAAATAGATCCGAACGCCTTTTTTGATCAGCTCATTCTTCAGGCACTGGTTCACTTCAATAGGATCCACAGTCGCAGTGGTGGGCGAATAGAGGGCGTATTGATGGGTTCGGGCGTTTGGATCTATTTCAGCCAGTTCGTTTTCGTCGATCATTCGGACATCGACCCCATTCGTCTTCCCCCGTTTTTGAAGTTCAAAAAGAGCGGGGAGTTCTTCCGGGGTTTGCGTGACAACTACCTTTTGGCATTCATTAATTCGGAGCCCGTTTTGTTGGCAATATTTGCGCATGGCGGCATTACCGTCTCGAGTCAATTTCGCCTTGAGGGAATCCGCTGTGTAATAAAATCCGGCGTGAAGGACACCGCTGTTACGGCCGCTGCTGTGGAGAGCTACGTCAGGTTCTTTTTCGATTAAAGTAATTTGTGTCGCAGGATAACGCTGATTAAGTTTGCGGGCAACCGTCAATCCAATAATACCGGCACCAATCACAAGATAATCGCATTCTTCAAACATTCCCGTAGACCGTATTACGAATCATGGTAAATCCTTTGATCAGTTCCTGAATTCCGAAATCAAGAGAGTTGGTTGTCTTAAAACCAGCCGATTCCAGTTTCGCGTTGGAAACAATGTAATTGCGCTGATCCGGGTCTTTTCCGATCGGGGCATCCAGAAAAACAAAATCAGGAACATATTTCTGAATGCGTTCGCAAAGCTCTTTCTTAGATAGATTTGCTTCCGAAAGACCAACATTGTAGATCTGTCCTTTCATGCGGCTGAAATTCTGAATGCCAAACCGGAAGACGCCGCTAACATCGCGAACATGGATATAGTTGCGCCTGAACGAACTTTCAAAA
>MHFM01000054.1:32448-32741 GCA_001804205.1 Omnitrophica bacterium RIFCSPLOWO2_01_FULL_45_10b | reverse complement strand
GCCAGCCGGAAACTGATCGCGTTGGAATGTTGCATCAGCGCCTTCTCAATCTCCACCTTGTCGATGGCGTATTTCGAGATGGGGCGAAGCGGTGACTCTTCCGTGCAAAAATTGTTCTTGTCGCCTGATCCATAAGCACTGTTGGTTGTCGGCATCAGAATCATCTGGTTCTTGCTGATATTTTTTAGCATCATCAACACAGCGTCATGGTTTGTGGAAGTAGCGCCTATGGGATCCTTCGAGCAAAGCGGTGCCCCCACAAGCGCAGCCAAAGGTATCACCACATCCGCCTT
>MHFM01000054.1:32057-32362 GCA_001804205.1 Omnitrophica bacterium RIFCSPLOWO2_01_FULL_45_10b | reverse complement strand
TAAAATTATCCAGCACCGTGACTTGATGTCCCTCCGCTAAAAAATCAGGAACCAGCACAGAACCTAAATATCCGGCACCGCCCGTAACGAGAATTTTCACGACAAGCTCCTTTTTATTTATTTTGGTTATGTAGTAAAAATATCTGAGGAACGAGAATAATCTTCCGGAAGACCGATATCGATGAAACGCCCGCTGCAAGTATGCCCAAAGAACCGCGCTCCGTTGGCAAACAAAGCTGGCAGTATATCATCTTCGAGTGAGAGTTTAACGCCTGGCTTCCAGGCCGAAACGGACAATGACTCCG
>MHFM01000054.1:31458-32040 GCA_001804205.1 Omnitrophica bacterium RIFCSPLOWO2_01_FULL_45_10b | reverse complement strand
CATATAGCGTTTTTTATCAGTTCTGAAAAGCGAAAAAGTCCAATCGGATCGGTGCTCGATATGAAAACGAGTTAAATCGCCTAACGCAACTTCAAAAAATGTATCGCCATTTAGCAAGAGGAAAGGGGCACGTTTGTCCAATTTTTTGACCGCGAGCAACAATCCCCCACCTGTTCCTAATGGGGTTTCTTCGACAGCGTATTCAATACGCGCTTCCCGATATTTTGCACCGAAGTGTTTTATGATGATTTCCCTGCAATAACCAACGGAGAGAATGAAATGACGAATACCTTGCTTGATCCAATAATCGATCTGATATTCGAGGAAAGGACGGTCCTTGATTGGTGCCTTCGGTTTCGGTAGATCACCTACAACACCACGCAATCGTGTGCCTAACCCTCCGGCTAAAATGATCGCGGAATTCACATGCGTCTTAGCACCATCTAGATCTTTTTTCATACTGAATTAAGGACGGTGCAAATCTCGTCGATTTCTTCATCGCGCAAGGTTGGAAAATTGCCAATGTAGAAACCATAAAAATGAACATGTTCAACTTCAGGGAATTTAAGATAATACTTTTCC
>MHFM01000054.1:30161-31409 GCA_001804205.1 Omnitrophica bacterium RIFCSPLOWO2_01_FULL_45_10b | reverse complement strand
AAATAGGGTTGACGTATCTGGTTCCCTCCGCCGGAACTGCCGCGTCGAAACTCGATCCCCGCATCCCGCATCTTTTGCATGAGACGTTCCACCATGTTATCATTCGCCTGCTTCAGAATTAAATTGAAGGCATAATTGCTGCATCCTTCCAACTTAAAATCAGTTCGGTATTTTTTGGGATCGATCCGACTAAGAAAGCGCTTAAGATTATGGTTGCGACGCTCGATATTGGCGTCAAGGCGCTTCAGCTGGCTTCGTCCTATGATTCCCCCGATCTCGGTATTGCGCATGTTGTAAGCCGGAAAAGCAAATATGAAATCCAGTCGCAATTCTGGATTCTGTCGTTGATACTCCGCACGTATCTCGGGATCATTTGATTCCCGGATCATACCGTGCGAGCGAAGCATGCGCGCTTGTTGATAAACCAATTCATCATTCGTGCAAATCATACCCCCTTCGATCGTGCTCAAGTGATGCGCGTAATAAAAAGAAAAATTTGAGATCCAGCCAAAACACCCAAGTTTTAAGCCGTTATGCGTGGCGCCATGAGACTCACAGACATCCTCGATTAGTGGGATATCACGTTTCTTCAGTTCGGTAATCAATTCATCGGTCAAACCGTCAAAGCCCTGGACGTGAGTCAGAAAGACTGCTCGCGTCTTGTTGCTCAGCTTGGCAATAACCTGCCGGGGATCCATCGCTAAGTTTCGGGGATCGATATCCACAAAAACAGGTTTGAAGCCGTTTTGCATCACGGATGCGATATCCGAAACCCAGGCCAGAGGCGGAACGATGACTTCCCCTCCTTCCGGGTGGCGAATCTTGAGAATGGCCATCGTCAACAGATTGGCCGATGCTCCGGAGTTAACGAACACACTGCGTTTTACGCCCACCCATTCAGACCATTCGGTTTCGAAGGCTTGCACATTGGCGCTATGGGTCAGGATTGGATCATCTTGTGTGAGGTGTTTAATGACTGCGTCTAGATCTTCGCGGAGAATATTGTTTCGCATCAATGGGAATTTCATATTTTTCTCTAAATTAATTCAAGTAACTCAAGCAATGAAACGCTCAGCATTTTGGTTGATTTTAGAATGGGCCTTTGAACTGAACGGCTTGTAAATCATGGCGTTCTTCTGGAAACCAGTCGGCTTTATCAGCAAACACAAGTTTATAGGCACTAGCAGCGATGTTGCGGGGGTTGGGGTAAAAATGAGCCTCAAGCGATGGTGTTGTTGGGCAGGTTAC
>MHFM01000054.1:24275-30147 GCA_001804205.1 Omnitrophica bacterium RIFCSPLOWO2_01_FULL_45_10b | reverse complement strand
ACCCATTCGTCGAATACGAATGTCAGCGGTACCCTCGAAATGCTGTGCTACCTGGGCAGCGATCTCTGAGGCGGCGCCGCAAGTTGTCCAACCGTTATCAACAATAATCAACCGTCGTGTTTTTTGAACAGAAGTATAAATAGTTTTCAAATCGAGTGGACTTAACCAGATTGGATCAATAACTTCAGCTTGAATATCGACAGTTTCAAGGTAGCTGCGTGCCCGAATACATTCAAGCTGCATATGCGAAATACCCACAAGTGTCACATCTTTACCTACAGCAGTAATGCGCGCCTTGCCGGGAAGCACTTCGTAAGCTTCTGCTGGTACCGATCCCTTTTGATAATGCGCAAGTCGATGTTCGACATAGATGACAGGATTGTTGTCACGGATAGCGGCTATCAAACATCCTTTTGCATCGTAAGGATTAGAGGGGGCAACAACTTTTAATCCAGGCACATGCATAAAGAACGAATGCAGCCCTTGTGAATGTTGCGCACCCTGCCCCCAACTGCGCCCAATCATGGCTCGAACGACGAGCGGTACGGAAACCTGCCCACCGAAAGCATAATGGCTCTTTGCGGCCATATTGATCAATTGGTTCATCGCTAACATCAAAAAATCCATGCGGATGTGAATGTGTACCGGTCGCAAGCCAGCGAGCGCCATGCCAATGGCTACACCCGTCATCGCGTCCTCGGCGAGCGGCGTACCAAACACGCGATCAGCACCGTATTTTTGTGGCAAGCCGCGTGTTGTTCCCTGAATTGCCTTGGGATCATCCACATCCAGCCCAAATACAATTACGGACTTGTCGCGTTCCATTTCCTGATCCAAGGCCTCGCGCACAGCATCCACAAAACCAATTTCGCGTTCCGCTGCAGGCACAGTAGGCTTGGATAAGCTCACCTTTTTTTCCTTAAACACATCGGTGTAAAGCTCTCTGGCTTCGGGAAACGAACTTTCCTCGGCAAATTGAATGGCGCTCTGAATTTCTTTTTCAACGTCTGCTTCAATTTGAGCGCGTCGTTCTTTCTGAATTTTTTTACCGAGCGTGATTATTTCATCGCAGTCCTTCCATTTCTGGACCTCCTCTTCGCTGCGATAAGCAAGACCGAAATCATCACCTGGCCCCACGTGCTCCTTCCAACGGCAGGTCATACATTCGATGAAAACCGGCCCGCTCTTGCCTGCGCGGATCGCTCGCGCTGCGTTTGCCACATACGCATGAATTTCAGCCGTGTTGCTACGCTCGATGCGCGTGGCCGGTATACCATGGGCGCGCACGATGCGCGTGATTTCCGACAAGTGCTGACGTTGATGCTGGTAAGTATGGATCGCCAGTAAGTTATTTTCACAAATAAAAATGATAGGCAACTTTTTAAGTGCCGCAAAATTCAGGCTTTCATGGAAGACGCCTTCTTCAGTGGCACCGTCTCCCAAAAAGACTGCAACGATATTTTTTTGACGGCGTTGTTTTAAAGCATATGCATAACCGACTGCCTGCGGAATAGTGGTGCCAACGACAGCAGATGTACCCATCATGCCTCGTGAGACATTGGCGAGATGCATTGAACCGCCCTTACCCTTGGTGCAGCCAGTGGCCTTGCCGTACAGCTCGGCAAAAAAACCTTTTAAATCACCCGTCTTGGCGAGGTAAAGTGCGTGGCTTCGGTACGTACCAAATACAACATCGTCTGCTTGCAACGCTTCACAGACACCGACCGAGATCGTTTCTTGTCCAATCGAAAGGTGGACTGGGCTTTTAATTTTGTCCGTAGGATAGATGCGGATAATTTCTTCTTCAGTGCGGCGGATGAGGTAGAGCAAACGGTAAATTTTATCTTGATTCATGGCGTCAATCAGTCGTTGCCACTTACCCGGAAGGGCTGATAAACAACCACCCGGCTGCCAAAGTTATCAAACTGGAAAGGAACATAGACAAGATGCTCGAGTCGCTTCCGGACCTCGGTCTGTAGTTCCGGTTTGACGAAAAGCAGCAGAAACCCCCCACCTCCAGCACCAAGTATTTTTCCCCCGAGAGCACCTGCACGTTTTGCTTCTTCATAAATATGGTTGATCTCAGGGTTCGTCACGCGGTCAGACAGGTTGCGTTTGAACTTCCAATTTTCGTCAAGAAGTTTTCCAAATTTGTCGATCGAATCATTCGGATTCTGAAGAATATGGATGGCTTCATCCACCATGGCTTTCATGCTCTTAAGTTCCATTTCCCTGTTTTTGAAATTATCAATTTTTGATTTTGCTATATCGGAAGCAATTCTGGAAAAACCCGTAAAAAAAAGCATCATATGTTTTTGCAGCTCCTCAAACCTTTCGGTTGGAAGTATGACGGGCGAAACATCAAACGTATCATTTCGATGGAACTCGATACGATTAAAACCTCCAAATGCAACTGCGATTTGATCTTGCGAACCCACATGTTCGCGGATCATCTTCTGCTCAATAAAAATAGCCGTGCTAGCCAACTTTTCTTTTGAAATGTAGTTGCCTTGCAAGGCGCTCAGGGCATGGACCAACCCAACCGTGAATGCCGAACTGGAACCAATCCCAGATCGCGCCGGCAAATCACCATCGTGGTGAATCTCAATGCCTTTTTCAATGCCGGCCCATTCGAGCACTGCTTTAACTGCCGGGTGTTTAATTTCAGCGATCTCACGCACATTTTCGATCTGTGAATAAACAATGCGATGCTTGTGCGAAAAAAATGGGGGTAAATGACGGCAACTGATATAACAGTACTTGTCGATTGTGGTAGTCAGAACGACACCCCCATGCTTCTGATACCAAGCCGGGTAATCGGTTCCTCCGCCGAAAAAAGAAATTCTAAAAGGGGTTCTTGTAATGATCATGGGCTAGCCTCTTCGAGGTTGCCCCGCATGATATAGAAATATCATGAATGATACGCGCTGCTTTCTTCGAGGATTTTACGCTTCAATTTGACGCGCGTCATTTCTTGAATGTTAGAAAGAACAGCGGCGCCGAATTTGCGCTTTACCATCGATAGATAGGAAGGATCGGTGAAATATTTCATAAAAGCCTCATCTCTAAAGCGCAGAACTTCCGCGCTGGTGAGAGTTTCTGTCCGTAAAGGATGGCATTCGTAGCTATGCTGAGAATATCCGATCCAGGAACCGGGAAGCTCCCATCCCTTCTCGACGGCAAGTGAGTAAAGCTTGGATCCTGGATAGGCCATGGCGCAATAAAAATTAGCAAATTCGCAATTGCATTCAAGCGCCAAATTGAGAGTTTCCTGCATTGACTCATGTGTGTCATCAGGAAGCCCGAAAATGTAATTACCGATTACGTTAATTCCGGCATCTTGTGTCAGGTGGACAGTTTTCAGAATGTCGTCGGATCCAAAACGACCTTTCTCGACACCGTCCCGTACATGTTTGCTGCCAGATTCAATGCCCAACGCCAACCACCGGAAACCTGCAAGTTTAAGCTTCTCAAGCATTCCGTCCTTGATTGTATCGACCCTCGCATAGGCCCAAATATTCAGATCATAACCTCGTTCGATAATACGGTCACAGATGCCTTCGACATGCGCCCTATTTAAAACAAACATTTCATCAACAAATTTGATGTTCTTTACACCGTATTGATTCACGAGGGTATCGATTTGCCGAATAACGGAATCCGGCGACCAAAGGCGGTATGAAGGTTTTCCGAAAGGCGCGTTAATACAACAAAAAGTGCAGGAGAAAGGGCACCCTAGACCCGTATGCATGGACGCGTAAGGCTGACGTGCATGGATATGCTCAAAGCAATGCCAATTATGGGCCCTGTATTTTTCCATGGGGAGAAGATCCCACGCCACGGCCGGCATCTCTCCATCTAGATCGACCATGAGTACGCCGGCAGGATTCGATAGGATTACGCCGGACTCCCGATACCACAAGCTCGGGATATTTCGAAAAGCCTGTGCTTCCTTAGTACCAGCTTTCAGTGCCAAGACCGTTTGAAGAATAGTTTCCGGTCCTTCTCGGTCGCAAACGAAATCAATCGCTTCTTCTCGCATCGTCCGTTCCGGAAGCGCTGCAGGGTGCGTGCCGGTCATCATGATTTTGTAGTTAGGATTTATTCCTTTTATCGCCCGACAGGTTTCGCCAGCAGCAGACATGTTCTGCGTCGAAGCGGAAGGCTGAAATCCGTAAACCACCATCACTATCAGTACGGGAGAATATTTTTTGGAGATCACTTGTGCCGTCTCCTCTGGGCTTAAATTGTAGGCGGGTGCGTCAACGATCGCAACGGAAAGTCCTTTATTCCGGAGATAAGTCGCAAACAACCCCGCTAGAGATGGTGGCTCAATCGCTGTAAATTCATTTCCCAAAGCCTGATAGACAGACTGAAGGCTGCCAGGATTCACCAACACCACATCAAGATTCTTATTGTTCATGTCTACTTTCCTTCATTGCGAAATGCATTGACTCATTTTTAGCTGGTTTCCAAAACCACAATTCCCTAATAAACTGGAAATAGTACGAAGCTCCCCAGCGTAGCACCTGTAACTTTCGTCTTCCGCCAATTCGTTGTGGCTCATCGCCAGGGATTTCAGTAATTTTCAGTTTTCGTTTAGCGGCTCGTACCGATAATAACGGTTCCCAACTAATCTTGGTTCCAAACAGTTTTTCAGGCAACGCATGCGCATCCTCTCGATCCAGTCCCAGTTCATGCGGTATTGCCTTTCGATAGGCGCGAAAAATTACCATTATATCAGTATAATGGCCGCCATAAAGCAAATTTACCGTACGAGTAAATAACCAGTTGCCAAAGGCAGTCACAAAATCATCATCTTCGCTCTTGGCATTGCCCAGATAGCGTGATGCAATAACCATGTCGTAGCCTTCTCGCATCTTTGCGATCAATTCCGGGATTAATTCGGGCACCGAGTTCCCATCAGGACTGAAGGTAATGACGACATCGCCAATCACCTGCGGCCAGACTTCGGTATAGGCATGGCGAAAACCTTCCTGTTTCTGTACATAGATCTCGTATCCATTCTCTTTTGCCCACTCGATAGTACCGTCGGCAGAGCCGCCATCTACAACAATGATCTGATCCAACCAGGATCTGTTAATGCGCGGCATGATGGCCTTCATGCCATTGATCTCATTGAGCGTCATGACTAGGAGAGTTGTTTTCATGATGAACTTGGCATTTTAGAACTCAATCTTTTTTTAAGCCAGGTCTCCAGAAATTGTGGCCAAGAGAGAATGGAAAAAAAGTAAGCCGTTGTGATCAACATCAGAGGTTCTAGTGGAAAACGATACTTTCGATCAGGAAATACAACTGTATGTCCCAGAAACCAGAGCATGAAACATCCTGCCAGAACAATAAGGCCGCGCTGCGTTAAAGGGGAAAGAGTTTTCCAGTGGCAGACCAGGACCACGCTTCCAAATAGCCACGTGAAAAAGACTACATAATAGAAAGCAAAAGCGCATTCTTCGAGAGCTTTCCTTAAATTATCAGGCAGCGGTCGTGAGGGGTCAAAGGATCCGGGGTAGTATTGATGCCAGATCGCCCAAACACCACTTTTCCGGTTAAAACACATAAAGTCGAGCAAGTGGCTCGACCCTATTTTTACAAATTGCAATGGGTGCGTCACAATCCATTTCCTCATTTCGCGACTTGCAATTTGGTGCATGAGACCTTCATTCCCGGACTGTTCTGCAGCATCAAATTCTGGTGAATAGTTAGGTTCTCCTTTTCGAGGAATACGTCCTTGACTTTCTGCAGTAGCAGTTGAAATGAATGATCCGTAAATAGGGATACTGGTTGTCGCATATAAAACTGGAACTTTCCATGCTCTGTAATTACGAATCACCCACGGCAAGTTGATTATTTG
>MHFM01000054.1:19742-24134 GCA_001804205.1 Omnitrophica bacterium RIFCSPLOWO2_01_FULL_45_10b | reverse complement strand
CCACAACCAATCAAGCGTAATTTTCCGTCCGTCCAGTATCAAGAAAAGCATGAAGAGACCGGCATACCACATAGGTAAGAACAGATGCTCATCCGTGAGAAGTTTGATGCTGTAAATGGACATGGGATAAATCGCAAATAGCAAGCTGGTGATCAAGGCAATCTTTTCCCCAAATATTTTCTCAGCCATTCCAAACAGAAAAAAAATCGTTAAAGCATATAGCATTAGATTGAAAGCCCAGGCAACCCTGAGATCCACACCGAAGATTTTATAGACCAAGGCAAGGGCCGTAGGGTAACCGATCGGGCGGCGTCCCGAAGGCGTGCCGTCCATATTATGGAACCAGATTCCTTGTTGTGCCAGTTCTATGGCGTGGACATTGATCCGGTCATTTTCGAGCATATGGGTCGCATTCCACTCGTGCTGCGGTGTGTGCGCAGAATAACCTAGCCATGCGATCCGTAGGAATAACCCAAGAACCAGTATCAGGATAAATACGGTCCATTTTGACAACGGTAAACGGATCCTGGGAAGAAGTTTGAATGCGAGGACACCTCCAATGACAATAAAAAAAATAGACGTAAGCCTATTAAATTTCACATACTCATAAAGATAATGCAAAATAGTGGATTGCATGATGGTTTTTTAAAAACCTCCCTTTTCTTGGACGATGTAAAGAGGGGGATTGCAGAATTCATCGTAGTTTCTGGCAAGATAACTTCCGAGAAGGCTTACCATCAAAGAGATCCACCCTGGACTGCGATTTTAAGAACAAAAACCACATAAACGGTTTGAGTGAGCGCTGCAATGCTGATCTTCATAGGGCGTTATTGTGCAACAGTTTACGATATATTTCGAGAGTTTTTTTAACCGTGTGCTCCCAGAGGAAATTTTGGCGAATGTGGTCTTGAAGCAAGGTGTCTTTGGGCCGCTCCACAGCAGTTAAAGTTTTTCTAAGAATATCTGATGAGTCATTTGGATCAACATAAGAAACAAAATCTCGAAAATACTCTTGGGCGGCGCCTTCCCGCGTAACAATGATCTTAGCACCGGCCAGGCCGGCCTCGAGTGCGGCGAGACCCGGTGTTTCCAGCCAGCTCGCCAGAAGGAAAGTGTTGCACGCTGCATAAGCTGACCCAAGCATTTCTGAATCATGAGGGATGCCGCCGAGGAAGTGGATATTATTCCCTGCTGCCTTGCGACACGCTTGATAATATTCCGGATAAGTTTTTACCGGATCTCCGATAATAACGAATTGTACTTTAGTTCCACTTAAAGCGCGAACCATCCCAAGCTGATTTTTCCTGGGCTCGATACGGCCGACACAGAGAACGAAATCTTGGAAACCGAATTTTTCGATAAAAGAGTTGGGTTTGGCGCGGGCAAAAATAGAGTCAACGGCATTTGGAATGACCACAATCTTTTTTTTTGGAACAAGGAAAAAACGTTCGATCTGGTTTGATTCACTCTCCGAATTTGGGATCAGGACATCTGCTATATCCATCATCCGTTTGCGTTCAGACGGAACAAAAGGACAAAAGACTTTTGCGGCATGACGCAAAACAGCGCCCGAACGAGTTTTTAAGGAGCCATAATTTCCCCAAGCAGCCCGCAAACTGTACCAACAAATCGTCGAAAGGACATTCTTAACCCCTGCGCGCCTAGCTGCTTCCATCATGGACAAAGCATCTTTGACAGAACCAAAGACGTGCAGGATGTCAAAATCCTTCAGCTTGTCATTCCACGGATCAAAAAGCTTGACCCGAACGCCCTCTTTCTCAAGGTATTCTTTTGTTTTAAGCAGCAGGATTTCTCCTCCGCCAGGTGACTGGAATGCTGTGGGATAAACGTAGAAGGCGATCTTCATAAAATCAGTTTAGACCATACTGTTGAATTTTAGTGATTGCCGGACAGTTTTGTTCATCGGCGTTTGGTGTAGAAATTTATCTAGAACGGTTACAATACGCCCACAGGCCCGCGCATCTCCGTAAGGATTCTTTTTCGTCAGGGATTTCATTCGTGCATAGGCAACTTTGGATGTGAGAAGCTTGGAAGCCTCCCAAAAAATCTTCCGACTGTTCGTTCCGACAAGACGCGCGACTCCGGAACGAATTCCCTCTATTCGTTCCGTGACATTCCGCAATACGAGTACGGGTTTCTGAAAAGACGGCGCTTCTTCCTGAATCCCGCCTGAATCTGTCAATATGAGCGAGCACCGCTTCATCAGCCAGTAAGTCTCTTCGTACGTGAATGGGCGCATTAGGTGGACTCGGTCCAGACCGCCAAGGATTTTATGAGCCGGGCCCGAAACATTCGGATTTAAATGTACGGGATAGATGAACTCCACATTCCGAAAACGTTGAGAGATCTGTTTGATCGCCTGGAAGATATTTTCGAGCCCTTCTCCGAAACTTTCTCGCCGATGGGCTGTCACAAAAATAAGCTGGTTCTTAAGGTTGACCATCCGGAAAATCGGATATTGGTCTTTTACATAAGACGAAGCCATTGCAACCGCATCAACCACTGTATTTCCTACCTGAAAAATGTCTTTGGGTGGAATGCCTTCTTTCAGCAAATTGCGAGTCGCAATGGAAGTCGGAGTAAAATGCAGATCGGCAATATGGGACAAAAGAGAACGGTTCATTTCTTCAGGGAATGGCTGAAATTTATTGAAAGTTCTAAGGCCCGCCTCAAGATGTGCCAGCGGGCGTCTGGCATAAAAACAGGCAATTCCAACCATTAAAGCCGTGGCCGTGTCCCCTTGAACAAAAACCATATCCGGCTGCTTCCTGCGAATGATTTTTCCAAATCGCGAAATGACGCGGCCGCTGACATATTCGAGAGTCTGATTGGTTCGCATCAAACGAAGGTCCTCATCAATCTTAATTCGGAAAAGCTTGATGACTTGATCAACCATCTGGCGGTGCTGCCCTGTAAGACAAACATAAGTTTCAAACAGCGAGGATTTTTTTAAAGCAACGATCAGCGGAGCAAACTTAATCGCCTCAGGGCGCGTACCGAAAGCGATTAGAATTTTCTTCTTGGATTTACTCACAAATTCTCCCAGGCATTAGACGAAAGATTCCATATCATACGGACGGTGACCGCCACGGAGAGCGTCATGAATCCACAGTGCTTGCGATGCAAACATGGTGACCCATGCATTGACGTGAGAATGCGCAGAGCCATTCTCCTCCTGTCCGTACATGAATCCACCAACCTGTAAGCCATTGGTAACTTGATAGGTTTCCAATTTCAATCGCAACTTGCTCAAAGATTGTGAATATCCGCTCAGGAGTCCTTGTTGCATCAGAATGGAAGCAATTCTCAGGGTTTGCGATAGTACGTCGGCGCGAATAAAAGGCTGGAATTGACTGTCTTTATAAAAACAATAGATCGAACCGTCATCATTTTGACGATCCAAAATCCATTTTACTCCCTGCTCAACAGCCGCCAGGACCTCTTTTTTCTTTTCTGACAGCGCATAAGATGCCAAACCTTCAAGGGTATATAGAAATGGATGCAGATGCGTGCTGCCTTCGTTATCTTGCGTCACAAAGCGTCCGTCGGGCTTCTGAACGGATAATGTTTTCTCAAGAAGCCGCTTGGCACATTCAGAATAACGATGTTCGCCGGTCAAAGATGTGAGTTTTGCAAATGCCATCAGCGCTTTGGCGTGAAAGCTACCAGGCTGACGAGACCATTTATCACCAAACTCCACAGATTTTTGCTGCGTTAAATCGTATAAGGGATAAAAAAAGCCATCTTTTTTTATGGTTTGATCAATAAGGAAGTTTGCGATCGAAACAGCGCCGGTTTGAAATCTTTGTTCCCCGCTCGCGCTGGCTAAACAGGCAAGGCCATAAACAATTACCCACTGGTCAAATGTAAAAAAACATTGGTCGTAGTAAGGCGCTTTGGTTTTATCTAACCAGTAACGAGTTTGAACCAATCCCGTTTTAGAACAGCGATTTTTAAGAAGCCAATCGCCTGCTAGAACTGCTGAGCTTAGATAAGTGGGATTGTTCGTGATCTTGTTCTGGAATAGGAAGACATTAACTGCGTATCCGGTAATTTCAGCATAAATAAATGGATAGGATGCGCGGTCAAGATCGAACCACGAAGCAACACCACCATTGGTTGATGGATTTGTAGTTCTGATCTGAATACCGGAATTGAGAAGCCACTCAAAAGCCTGCTCGACCGGTTTCGAGACAACCTTATGTTCTCTTGTATTTATTGGGGTCATTTACGGCGAGAGGTCTTTGAATTGCTAATCAATTGTTTTTTGCATTTGGGACAGCTGACTTTTTGAGACCGCAGTGAGGTTTTCTGGATGGCTCCGCAGGTACAAACATAACCTTTTAACTTTGCGGGATTGCCATAGACAAG
>MHFM01000054.1:0-19722 GCA_001804205.1 Omnitrophica bacterium RIFCSPLOWO2_01_FULL_45_10b | reverse complement strand
ATTGTTGCATTCGCTCCAATTGAGGCGCCTCGCCCTATTTTCCAGGAGATCCCCCGGAGATCACGGGTTTTACCACTTCGTGGCCACGGGTCATTTGTAAAGATTGCGCCGGGCCCAATAAATACATCATCTTCCACAATTATTCCATGATAAAGCAGTGCTTTATTCTGAATGCGAACACGATTACCAATATGGACATGACGATCGATATACACACCATTACCGAGAATGCAGTTCTTCCCAATGGCTGCATGCTCTCCGACTTGGCAGAAAGCCCAGATCTTGGTTCCTGCGCCGATACGGGCCGTGGAATCAATAATGGCGGTCGGAGCTATGAAGGTTTGATGCGATGCTGACGATGCCATTCGATATTCCGTTTTAACCCTTCTTCGATCCCGATCTTTGCCTTCCAGCCGAAGAGGCGGTAAGCAAGGCTTGGATCGCAAAGGAGCTTTTTAACCTCTGCCATGCGTTTCTTAACATGGATGATTTTGGATTTACTCTTGGTAATCGAAACGATAGAGGATGCAATTTTATTGATGCTAACATCTTCTTTTGTGCCGAAATTGACCGCGCGGCCGATGGCCTTTTTGTGTTGCCCCATGATTAGAAAAGCGTGAACCATATCGTCCACATAAGTGAAATCTCTACTCTGTTTTCCGTCGCCATAAATCGTGATCGGCTCATTTTTGAACGCAAGATCGATAAACTTCGGAATGACATCATAGGTATGCCGCGGACCGTAGGTGTTGAATGGGCGAATGATGGCTACTGGTAATTTATATGTCAGATAGTATGAAAAAGCGAAACGATCAGCTGCGACTTTGGAGGCTGCGTACGGGGATGTTGGATTCAGCGGATGATTTTCGTCAATGGCTGGCTTTTGCGCGGTTCCATAAATTTCACTTGAAGATGTGCATACAATTCTCTCTAAGCGATCGCAACGCATGGCTGCATGCAACATATTCAAAGTCCCGTTTAGGTTCGTAGCCGTTACCTCAAAAGGGCGGTCAAATGAATACGGTACGTACGCATCGGCCGCGAGATGAAAAATAATCTCGGGGTTTAGCTTTTTCACAAGCGCCGTTGAATCGTGACTTGCAATATTGACCGCGAGAATTCGATGAAGATGCGGCTTTAAGTGCGGGATATTTTTCAATTCGTATTTATAGGTGCCGCTCACCGAAGATCCGCGTACAAGGACCGAGACCTTTGCGCCAAGATCGAGAAGGCGCTCTGTTAAGTGAGAGCCAATAAAACCATCCGCTCCCGTCACTAGAACGCTTTTACCTTTCCAACTGTTTGTATTCTTTGTCTTTTTCACTTAAGTCCCTATCGTTATTAGGATTACATACAATGCATACTCTTAAAAAGCGTAATTCTATCAGCTTAACCGCCGATAAGCAAGTTCGCAAGCACCCTTTTAAACCATGCGGATTAGGCATTATTTTCCAATATTAGTTGCCTCTAATATTTTTTCGGAAGCTTTCCATGACCAATGGGAATCATCCGCCCAATAGACGTCTTTTTCACCTTTTGCAACCATGGGATATAAAATCGTCTTCGTGTCAATAAACTGATACTTTTTTGGCAAAGGACGCATGTTCTCGAAGAAATGGCTTGAGGGATATGGATTCTGAACTAAAAATTCGCTATAGAGATTATATTTATCGACGATGGGCATAAAATACAATTTAATTCCCTTTTGTGAAAGTTTTTCAGCCAGAGCATTAAAATTATCGTTCACCTTTTTGATCGAGTGATCATTTTCCCTCGATAGATGCTCAACGTCTTCATGGGCCCATATCAGCGAGCGGTCATTATAGACATTGAAAAAAGAGCGGTCCAAATCTCGCATATACACTTTTGAAAAAAAAGCATTGTCCCGAATCGTGCGAAGGTATCGGTAAAGGAGAAATTTGAAATTGCCAACATTTAAAAACCCGATTGAAGGCGGATTGTTGATAAACCGAGCCTCGTGAAAATCCTTGCGGACATCCTCGATGGGCCGTGTTTCCTCCATATCAAAATTCTTTGAGAAAGAATCGATTACGTGACGCTCGACTCTTTCGATCAAAATAGCTTTTGGATGAAGCTCGCCAAAAAAACCGCTATTCAGCATGATAACAACCGTTTCAAAAAAATCAGCGCCGGACAACCGCTGAATGTTCAAAACATTGAGAGACCTGTTGGAGGCAATCCAATCTTGATAATAGGGCCCTTTTCTTCCGCAACCATTCGAAAACGAATCGCCGATCGTTATAAGATCGACAGGCTCATTTTTGTAATCATAGCTTTCCATGCGCGACTTGGTTCCATGGTATCCTGGTTTGGCAGAATAACTTGAACCTGTGATGTATCCCACCCGTGTGTAGTCACCGCTTTTGATATTGTCCGAAAGAATATCCTTTGTAAAAATTTCCCAGACGCATAAGTTAGCAACAATGAATAGTGCCAAGCCCGTTAAAACGCAAATGATCCATTTTTTGTACGATTTCAAAATGTTTCTCCTAGAAATTAAAGTAAATAAACTCGCTGACCTTCGTCAAGCTAATAATCCCTATCGCCATAAGCAACAGGCAAAATACTGCATTCTTCCAGTTTGGTTTAAAATCTCGTTGAAGCTCGACAGAATTTTTTGCTAAAAATATAACAGCGCCAAAAAGAATCAAAAAGAGCATTTTCTTTTTAAGGTCTTCAATATCTTTAAATTGGGCCACGAAACGATTCAAAAAAGGAAGTCCGGAAGCGAAAGTCGGCAGAAAAGAAATCTCGTTGAGTCCGAGCATTCCCCGCAAAACCTTGCCGGCATCGCTCCAGCTTTTTGCCCTAAAAAAAATCCAAGTCATATTGACGAAATTAAAAGTCAAAAACCAAGCAAGCATACGGCTCATTTTAATGTTTGCCTTTACCCATAGTCGATGAACGACCATCGCAAACCCGTGAAACGCCCCCCAAAAAATAAAGGTCCAGCTTGCGCCGTGCCAAAGGCCTCCCAGCAAAAAAGTGAGAAGAAGATTAAAATAAATTCTTAATTCACCACGTTGATTTCCGCCCAAAGGGATGTACAAATAGTCCCTCAAAAATTTTGAAAGCGTGATATGCCACCTGCGCCAGAAATCCTGAATGTTTTGTGCTTTATATGGAGAATAAAAATTAATGGGCAAATTAATATTAAAAAGGAGTGATGATCCAATGGCCATATCGATATAGCCGCTAAAATCAAAATACAGCTGAAATGAGTACGAAAGAGCAGTGATCCATGCATTAAAAAAAGTCAGGGTTACCGAATGGTCAAACCCGTTATTGGCCCAGACAGAAAAAGTATCCGCTATGATCACTTTCTTGAACAGTCCGATCGAAAAAATGTATAAACCCGTCGCAATATTACGGTGATTTAACACCTTATTTTGAATCCGATTGAATTGTGGGATCAAATCTTTGTGATGTAAAATCGGTCCTGCAATTAAATGTGGAAAATAGGTCACAAAGAGTCCATAGTTTAAGAGATCACACTCTTTTACTTCAGATCTGTAACAATCAACCAGGTAGGCAATTTGGGTGAACGTATAAAAGCTAATTCCAAGCGGTAGCGCCACTTTGAGAAAAGTGAACTGAAGTCCGGTCACAAATATCAAATTAGAAATAAAAAAATCGGCGTATTTAAAATAAACCAATAAAAGCAGATTGCAGGCGACTCCGAAATACAGAACGCTTTTGCGGGAAAATAAATTTTTCTGAGCTGTTATTTTGGTCAGAATGGTACCGATGGCATAATTGAAAAGAATGGAAGAAAGAATCAGAGGTAAAAAACGAACGTTCCAATAGCCATAGAAAAATAAGGAACAAAAAACCAACCAACATTTTGCCGGCAACACCAATCGCCTGCTATTGAGAAAAAAATAGGCGACGAAAGAAATTGGCAAAAAATAAAAAATATAAATGTAAGAGTTAAATAGCACGTTTTTTATCTCGAGTTAAAAAATCAAGTATATGACCCAAGGCACCGAATTCTCTTTCGAGCAAGATAAAAATAGGAATGCTCGAAAGAAAAAAAAGAGATAACTGTAGAATAGTTTGTTGCATCAATGAAGCCATGACACACCAACGGTCAAGACAAGTCAAAATAACAGCAAGGGCGATAAAAAAACTTGCCAAGAAAAAAAATTTCATGAGTGCTTCTTTTGCATTGTACAAAAAACGAGCGGCAATGACAAACAACCAAAAAAAGTTTAAAAAATAGCAAAATATGGCTACGCTGGCAACACCATTCAGACCGAACCCTGACTTGATCACAAAAAAAGTAAAAAAGACTTGAACGAAAAGCGTAAATGCAATGATTGGAAATAAAATGAGATGCCGTTTAATTGCGATCAGGAAATTACTATAGGGGTAAAAAAGCGCAAAAAAATAGGTGCTCAGCAAAAGAAGTTTCATCGAAGAAACAGCTGCCGTAAATTTAGGAAGAAAGTAAGTCACAAAAAGCGATGAAAAAATCCAAGCCGTCCCGATGACGAGAGGCATAATGAGACTGTAAGCTGAAGCAGATCGGTCCACAAGCCTTTTGAGGTCTCGCGCTTCTTCTCGCTCTCCAAACTTTTCGTGAAAGTGAGGGATTAGGATAATGACGATAGAATCCGGTATTTTTGTTGCCAGCACAGTTGCCATTGTCGCAACACCGTAAATTCCCATTTGCTCAAATCCGAGATAGCGAATGACAAAGATCTTATCAATACTTCTCAAAAGATCAAAAAAAATAGACAAGATCAGGAGAGGAAGGCCAAAACTAATGAGGCGAAAAATTTCTCGGTTAAAACGAAAAATAAAATGGAAATGAGCTTTCTTTAAAAGAAAAGCAACGTTAAAGAAACAGCTCAATACCATTGCAATTAAAAATCCGGCAAATTTCAACTGCGAAGTCAATAAAATGATTAGCAAAAGATTGACGAATCCCGAAAGAACAATCTGTGCGCCGGCAAGCTCAAATTGCTTACTGGCCCGAAGCCAGCCGACCATCACATTGCTGAATCTTTGGGTGATCAAGAGAAGTGGAGCGACAAAAAGTCCCCAAAAAAGATAAGGCGGCCATTGTTTTCCAAACAAAAGAATGTAACTCAGAATTCCGACGGAAGTGATTGCAGCCGTCACAAGTCCAAAACTCGTTACCAGGTCTCGAATTCGATTAGCACCCTCTTTATCTCCTTTACCGATACAGAATGGAAACTCCCGCGACAATGCAGCGTCAATTCCTAAGCTGGAGTATTCACAGTAACTAATAACAAGCTGAATCGTTGACCAAATTCCCATCAAATAAGGACCCAAAAAATTACGGGTGACAATACCGGCGATAACGGCAAGAAATTGCGTCATGTACGAGGCTAGGGCGTAAATCGAAACTTGCTTCAGAACTTCCCTGGTGCCACTCATCGAGAAACTTCTTCGTATGGAATTTGCCTGAGAAGGTGTCGGCTCATAATTTCTTCGGGCAAAGGTCCGCCCTCATTCAAACAGTCCAGGCGCATTCGGTTCCAATTGGGTTCCATTGTTGGGATCTGCGGATTCTTGATAAGCACTTTGAGGGTTTTGCGAAATTCCTCATCGTTGTTGGGACAGTAAAAAACGCCGTACTTATACAATTCTGAAACACTGCTATTAGAATAAATCGGTTCAGGAAAAACAGGAAAGAAAATAACAGGCTTTCCCATGGCAAAACCATCCACAGCGATTGTGGAATCATGGACAATCAGAAAATCTGACGCTTTGACTAAAAGCAAAGGATCTGCTTTTTGAATGACAGCGATTTTGATCTTTGCGCTATTTTTTTTAGCCCAGGAATAGTAAAAGCCTTTATGGACTTCTCCCGGATGCAATTTGATGCATAGTTGGATATCTTCAGTTTCCAAAATCTTTAAAATAGACTCGATACGATCATGAAGAATTTTATTGGAGAACAACCTGGGGTCGAGACTGGGAAATGGGAAAAAAGAAACGATTCGGCGCTCAGATGTGAAACCGTTCGTTTTGCAAAATTGTTCACGGATGGCGCGGTCATTTTTGGTTTGATACGCAGCATATTTGCTGCACCCTGCTACGATCAGGCGATCGGGAGGACATCCCCATTGAACGAGTTTGTTTTTTTGAGCTTTCCCCCATACAAACATATGATCAGCCGTAAGCGGCAAATAACCATATTTGTCGCCCAATGCGCCGTGAGCTTCGACATAACATTTCTTATTAAACTTTTGCGCAACCTGGCAAAGAGCATTTTTATGAGGCGACAAATCTTCGTCGAGTAGTACTGATTGCAGAGAAGGCTTTTTTGGGAACAATTCGTGTGCGCAGTCAATTTGAAATAAAAGAGCGGGCAACTCAGTTTTAAAAAAAGAGTTTAGAGCTTCCTCAGCAATGGAGCGAAGATGATGAAATTTGCTAAAGGCAGTCTCGGATACTAAAGGACGATCGATTGTGGGTGCAAATGTTTCGCCAGCAGTTTTTTTTGATTCTGAAAAAACATTCTGTACATAAGCAAAACCGTCACGAACTGAAGTGAAAAAGAGTTTAGGTTCCGGAAAACAGGTGTAATAAACACAGTTCGTGATTCCAAGCCGCTTCATCACCGCAGAGGTCCGGTAATAATCAGAGTAAACCAGCACCTGTGGATTTTGGACTCCCCACTTATGAACCCGTGAAGGCCACAAGAGATTCTTAAACAGACTTTTGACAGAGGGAGAAGTCCGAGATTTCGCCGTTTGCGCAGGTATCGTCACAACCCGAGAAAAAAGGTCAGGACATGCACCGGGCACAATCTGACTCAAATAAGATGCGTAACTGTTGAAACCGTGTTCCTCAATATGAAAGAAGGCATGGGGTCTTGAAGTAGCCAGGCAGCGGAATGTCCGTTGCAAAATTTCAACATTCAGAAGGTGTAAAAAAAGTGACAGACGGAAGCATTGAAGGAGTGAAATGTCGCGATATAAAAACGCTTTTTCGGTTTTATTTTCAAGTAAAAATCGGTCAATGGCGTCATCCAGATCATAATACAGAGTCTCATATTGTTCTGCGTCGAAGAAGTCGTAAAAATAATCAACCTCGGATTGATAAAAAACCGAAATGATCTTGTCAGTGCCCGAAGGAGCCGTTTGGATTTCTTGGCGTTCCGCGATAAAAATATTTTCCATAAAGTTTAGGATTTTACGAAAAACGTAACAGCGTTGGATTTAAAGGGGGGCGTGTTACTTAACATATTTCCAGCGCAGCGGTGTTCCCAGCTTCAGATTTTCCGAGCTCATTTTCTTCAAGACCTGTTTGAGATATTTAGGCGGGAGCCCGTCAGCCGGGCGAATGGAGCGGATGTTCTCTTTGGAAAACCGCTCGCCTTTCTTAATGTTTTGCACGACAAAAAGCGAACGGCGGAAGATGAGAGATTTTCGTTCATCTTGAGTGAGGCCGTAATAAGGTTTCCCGAGTGCTTTTTCTGCGACCCTTACGTTCTGTACTAATTCTCTTAACTCTGAAGGTTCGAGAGAAAAAAAACTGTCGGGCGTATGAATTTTCCTGGAGAGAGTAAAATGTTTTTCAATAAAGGTAGCACCTAACGCAACCGCTGTGACTGATGCGGCAATCCCAAGCGTGTGATCCGAAAGCCCAACTGAGACTTTCATTTTGGCCCGTAGGTCGGGAATCGTTTTGAGATTCATTTCTTCAGGTCTTGCGGGGTAGCTGCTTACACATTTGAGCAGGGTGATCTGTCGGCTCCCGGCACGCTTCGCTGCTGATACGGCCTCTTTGATTTCTTTTAGAGTGGCCATGCCTGTCGACATGATCAATGGTTTCCTCGTTTTTGCCGCATATTCAATAAGGGGCAGGTCCACGAGCTCAAATGATGCGATTTTATGGCAAAAAACACCTATATCCTCAAGAAAATCAACTGAAGTTGTGTCAAACGCGGAGGAAAAAAATGCAATACCGATGGTATCTGCCTCCTTTTTTAGTTTTTTGAACCAGTTCCAAGGCGTATAGGCTTTTTGATAAAGCTGATAAAGGGTTTGCCCACCCCATTGAGGATGCTTGATGCGGAAATATTTGTTATTTGCGTTGATCGTCAGCGTGTCTGCGGTATAAGTCTGGAATTTGACGGCATCCGCACCGCATTCTTTTGCTTTATGGATTAGTGTCAGTGCACGACTCAAATTCTGACCGTGGTTTGCAGATATCTCTGCAGCAATTAAACACTTTTTTCTCAGCGCAATCTTTTCCATTTAAAGAACCTGGATTTTTGACAAGGTCAGGATGATAACTTGAATGTATAAGGGGTAAAGCTTCGCATAAACCTCTTCGACGGTATTGGCTCCCTCCGCCTCCGTAAATTCTTCGCACAAAACCTCACCAGCATCAACTTGAGACGTCATTCGGTGTGCTCCCACACTCGCCCGAAAATTACTCTCTTGCAGAGCACGTTGGATTGGATTTGCTCCAGGATACCGGTACAAGTAAGGGTGCAAGTTAATCCCCCCTTTTTGCGGAAGCTGAAGCATGGAGGACGGTACAATCTCACGTCCGTGAACGCATAGGAGAAGATCTGAATTCTTTAAAGCATCCTGGAAGGCGTTGTCACGAATACTTCGATAGCAGGTTAACCCAAAATCGCGTAGGACACCTGTCAAATCCTCTGAGTAACTTACGACACCTGAAATTTTGTGCCCCAGCGCAAGCACTGTAAGTGCGCCTAAGATACCAACGTGTTTTCCCCCGAGATAGGCAATTTTCATCTTATTTATTTTCCTGTTGAAGCGGAGAACGCCATGGTTTGTTCTTTTTCAAGAAGCCGGAACTCTGGGAAAAGATTTTAATAAGGAGTTCACCGCAAAGGCGGCGGACTGGAAGACGTAGGACATTGACGTCCGACATGTTTTGACGGACGTGCCGGACGGCTTCCCGCAATCAACGACCCCAAGATCTTCAAAGCGTTCTTCTTCTGGTCTTAGTTCCTTACCTAATTCCACAGATCTTACCGCCTTTCAATGACCGTACTACAGTTCAATAACCAGAAAATATTCTTTAAATAAAATTCCGATTCCGTTTGTCAGATAACGTTGTCCGTTTGAAAGAGTGACATGATAATTTCGTAGCGGATAACTGGGATTATACAAAAGCTCCTTTTCCATCTCGAAAGGAAAAAACTGATAACGTTTCACTCGCATTTTCTTTAAATATCGCACAAGAGTATCTTTGGAAAAAATACTGTAGGCACATTGAAATGCTGACCGGTGATTATTTGCAAGCCTATGGAAATGGCGGGCATCTACAGGCCCTTCGTTAAAGGGAGAATGGATAATTATCAGCTTCGGCTTGAGTGCTAATACGGGGTTTAAAAGCGGTCGAATATCTAAAAATGTGTGCAAAATTCCAAGAAGTGTTACTGCATCATAAGTTTTATCCCTATACCTCAATTTTGCGGGAAGACTTTTGGCATCTGTTTTTAAAAATTCGACGTTCTTCTTCCGAACTCTTCTTCGGGCTTCGTTATAAAGAACATGCGAAACCTCAACCCCAAGGCCCTTTATTCCTTCTGAAAGATAGTAAAGAAAGTCTCCCGATGCGCACCCGATGTCAATGACACTAGAAACATTTTTTTCCTTAAAAAGCTGATAACATTTTTTGAAGGAATCTTTAAGAATCGGAGGATTACAATAGGCAGACGGTTCCTGTATGAAATTCTGCGTATCCTTGGATGAAATAACTTTTGTAGTCACAAACGAATCTGTATTCCTTTTTCTTGAAGATAGCGCTTGGCCTCTAAAGGAGTCTGTTCGGTGAAGTGAAAAATACTTGCTGCGGCGACGGCCGAAGCCCCGCCTTCTTTCAAAGCACTTCTCATATGTTCATAATTTCCAGCCCCCCCGGAAACAATAACGGGAATATCAACCTGAGCAGAGACGCAACGTAACAGATCGAGATCATATCCTTGCATAGTTCCATCTCTCTCAATCGAGGTCAATAAAATTTCTCCTGCGCCTAAATGCTGCACTTTTTTAGCCCAAGCCGCAGGGTTCCATCCTGTAGGCCGCGATCCGCAATGGCTAAAACATTGATACGTTCCGTTCGGCATCTTCCGGACATCAATGCTCGATATAATACATTGCGAACCAAAATAGCGGGAAGAGTGAGCAATAAGGTCGGGATTTTCATAAGCCGCGCTGTTGATGCAAACCTTATCAGCGCCAACAAATAGAAGCTTACGTATCATATCAACTTCTCTGATTCCTCCTCCAACTGAAAATGGGACAAAACACTCGGCGGAAAAAGTTTTGATGCTTTCATAATCCGGTTCACGTTTTTCTCGCGTCGCTTCAATATCAACAAGGATCAGTTCATCCACATCCCGTGTATTGTAAACCTTGATAGCGGGCAAAACAGTACCGATCCGACGCCAGCTATTGAAAGCAATTCCTTTCACAAGGCTTTCGCTCTTCCACAACAGTGTTGGAATAACGCGAGTTTTAAGCACTTTTAGAGGCTCAAAAAGTTTCGAATAACGCGGAAACCAACTTTCGAGCTCTTTTCCGGATGAAATTGAGTACCAAAAACATTGCCATGTGCGACAACGGAAACAAAACGACCGCAGTAAGGCGTTGTCGCGACAATATCCTTTGTATCCTTTGTTACAAAGTGATAACTATGGACAAAATAAAAATCGTGTTCATCCGGCAAATTTTTTTTGATAGGCGAATCAACCTCCCACTTGACTTGATTCCATCCGATATGCGGTATTCGTGTGCTCGGCATATCGGGAATGAAACGTTGGACTACGCCCGGCACCAGTTTAAGCCCTTCCGTTTCTCCGCCCTCATACCCTTTATCTGCAAGAAGCTGCATTCCCAGACAAATTCCGAGAAAAGGAGTTCGCATCTCTAAAGCGGCCTTTCGCAGAGGCTCAACAAGGCCGTCGGATTGAAGACGACGCATCCCCTCCGAAAAAGCTCCTACACCAGGCATAACAATATGGTCTGCGCTCATAATTTTAACAGGGTTATTGGAGATAAAAGATTCAGCCCCGCATTCTTGAAAGGCGCGATAAACAGAACCCAAATTGCCCATTCCATAATCAACAATTGCGACACTCATGGATTATCGTAGTTCACCTTAGTGAGGTTGCCGTATTTATCCTTGATTAGGTTTCCTGCTTTGTCTGTGAGAAAAAGCTTTCGATTGGTGAACCGATCGCAAATTTCAATAAACTGCGTCAGGCTGAAATCGAGGGGCTCAAGCAATTTCTCTATAGGCATGCCAAGATAGGTCCACGGGAATTTCCCATCATGCTTTAAGACTATTTTAATAGCATCCTCGCGGGTTATCCTTCCGCGCCTGATATGAAGGCAAACCTGATCCGTAGCACGGGAAAAGCCATATTTTAAAAACTTGAAGTAGTCATGAAGTCCTACATAGTAATTATCCAAATTTTCATATCCGACCATCGTACCTTCGATATTTTTAGGATAAGATTCAAAGCCGTAAACCTGCGCGATCAATGCATTGCTCAAACCATCCCAAGGAAGGTAATATCCCAGAAAAAGTCCGGTAATCCCCGCTTCGGCAAGCTCCCGGTCTGATGGATAACGATAGGGAATGAGGTCCTTGTCCAGGAGCCCCTCCATTCCCACCAAATCAGAAACCCGAAGGCCCAGCAGACCGCCAAATTCTTCGAGCCACCGCCGGTCTAAAACATTGTTTTCAGCGGCTCCTGCGGGCCCACCATATTCATCTTGAGAGTTTTCGCCCCAAATGATCAAAGGAATTTTATAGCGGGTCGCCGCCACCACAGGAATGGTGAAAATTCCGACGTGTTCAGGCCAGGAGATATCTCCTACTTGGGTAAGACCAATGCGGTTCAATTTTCTGCGCACAACAGGATTGGGAGAAAGCTCAATCATATCAGCTCCCAATTCTTTTATAGTGTCCACATTCCTGCGTCCAACATCCGTAGATTCCCAAATATGGGCATTAACACACAGCGGGGACATGCCCATTTCTAGCATGCGCAACACCTGATAAGTGCTATCTTTCCCCCCGCTTATAGGTACCACGCAATCCCAATGCTTTCCCTCTTTGCTCCGATATCGATCTAAAATTTCGTTTAATTTTCTCCTCCTTTGCTCCCAATCAATATTCTGACGCTTCTCAAAACTACGACAAGCGTTGCAGACTCCTTCCGGGTCGATATGAAGATCGGGTTTTGTTTCTGGCATTACGCAACGAGTACAATATCGGATCATTTTATCTCCTCAGCACATAATAGAGTTGTTAATGATTGTAATAGCTACTAATCAATTCAGGTTAGCGATAGCTTTTATTCAATTCAATACGTCTGGTTAATCAACCGAAATGGATTTAAAAAAGTGATCACCGGCTACTGCACCATTACGGTGAAAATCAAAATGCCAACCATACACATGAGGGTTGCCCAATTAACAGCTGCCTACTCCATTTATTCCAAAAAAATAAATGAAAATTTGCAGATCAATATCAGATTTACTCAATAAATTACGGCTTGAAAAAAAATCAAAAAAACTATACTATCATACCCGCTCTTGCCAAGATCATCAATTTCGTTAAAAACACTAGGGAGAACCAATGATTAAGTTACCTGACGTTCGCCGGTCATTTGAATATGAAAATAATTTTTATCTTTCATGTGACCCTTCCAGAATATCTAAAATCATTTCCCACTATGAACTCTTTAAAATGTCTCTGAATGTTCCAGGTGCAATCGTAGAATGCGGTGTCTTTAAAGGAGCTTCTCTAACTCGATTTTCCATGTTTCGGAATCTTCTTTCAAATTTCTCCGCCAAAAAAATTATAGGTTTTGATACGTTTGGCAAATTCCCGCCGACTCGTTATAAGGACGATCAAAAATTTCGATCTAATTTTATCAACTCATCTGGACAAGAAGGAATCACAGAAAACCAACTCCTCCAAGTGCTTCAGCATAAAGGCACTGATAAAAATGTCGAGCTTATCAAAGGCAACATTATTAAGACAGTGCCGAAATATGTTAAGGAACATCCCGAACTGAAAATATCCTTTTTAAACATCGATACGGACGTTTACGAGCCTGCACTTATTATTTTGAGACATCTCTATCCTCGCGTCAGCCGCGGAGGTGTGATCCTTATCGATGATTACGGTGTTTTTCCTGGCGAAACTAAGGCCATTGATAAATTTTTTAAGGACAAAAAAATTAGAATCCAAAAACTTCCCTATTCAATGACCCCCTGCTATATCATCAAAGACTGATAAAAACGGTGCTTTGAAAAACATATTCATAAAATTTACTTCGACCAAAAAATTATGCAGGATGCTTTTCTGGAATCTGAATATTCCAAAGCGCATCTGCCACCCGCAAAGCGCCTTTTCCGTCAATGAGACTTTGTCCGGCACGACTCATTTCAGCCCGCTTCTTGGGGTCAAAAATTAAGGAATGAATCGTAGCTGAAATTTTTTCCGGCGTCTGCTGATTATATTCCCCGAGTGAAATCAAAATTCCGCGTGATTGTAAAAAACTAACGATTTGCTTTTGATTGTCAGCTAAGATGATCGCAAGAAAGGGCACTCCGGCATATGCCATCTCCCAACAAGTGGAACCTCCTCCTGTAACGGCAATACTAGCCCACTCCATCAAGGGAACTAAAGAATCGACTGCCGGCAAAAAAGTTATGTTTTTTTCTGATTTTTTTATTGCCTTTTCAAGCATTTCCCCGTGAGGGTTTTCTTCACCGAATATCACACGGATTTCTAGGTTTTCAGAAGGTAGAGTTTCAAGCGCGTTGAGAATCGCAAGAGTAGCATTTAGGAGATCGCCTCCTCCCAACGTCACCAGGATCCGGATAGGACCGCTCCCTTTATCCAGCCGGGCCGGTCGTTTGAAATTCCAAAATTCCTTTCTTAGCAGAGTAAATGCCGGACCAGTCAAAAGACAGGCCTGCGCGCATTTTCCCTTGTACAGTAAGGCGTCGGCATAAGCATTAGGATTGATAAGAAGATCGGCATCAAAAAAATCAAGGTCTGCAGTATCATCAATATATCCAAAAGGATATTTTGCGCGCATGGCCGTCTGATAGGCTTCGTGAAAAGCATATCCGTCTGCCAGAAGTCGAGCGGGTTTTCTTTTTCCAAGAACTGTCAATGTTTGTTCCCTGTCGTCCTCCGAACCGGGCACAGCCGAAATAAAATACATTTCAATTCCTTCCTTCAGAAATCTTTTTCTAGCCGAAGAAGAAAGAAAATCGGCGGTTACATAACAGACACGCCCTCCCCTCGCCTTCCAAGCTTGAGCAATGGCTAGGGTTCGCATCATATGCCCCATACCAATGGAAGCATTACCGTCCGCACGAATGGCAAGCAAAGGGCTTTGGAAATCCGCCTCAGCCTTCATGAATCTCCTTTTGTTGGACTTTAGCATTGATTGCTTTCAAAGCAGGTTCCCGCTCAATCAGATCTAAAACGCTCTGCCATGAAAAAAAAGAATCCGATCCCATACACCTGTAAACAGATCGCACGAAGTTCAGGTCTTCGACTGTGTCTACCGTCCAACGGTGGTCACTGTAATTTTTCTCGTTGCAAAGTCCTTCCAGATGGAATCGGTTCGGATTTTCATAAATATAAGGAGTCACATGAGCGCGGCAGTAGGCGGTCTTCGCTTCCTTCCACGCGGTCTCAAGACATGTATAAGTCATGATTTCGGCATCAAGACCACGCGGAAATGTTCGGACAAGAAAATTACTAGCATAGTCAGGAGTCTTCTCCAAGAAAAGCTTGACCAATTCATCCACGACCTGCGGGTCGATCAAAGGGCAATCCCCTGTAATGCGCACGGCGGCATCAGCCTTAAATTCTTTTGCAGCCTGATAGAAACGGTCGAGGACGTCCTCTTCGCTACCACGGAAGCATGAAATTCCTTTATCCTGACAAAATGACGCCACGGGTTGATCCTCTGGGTTACGGGAGGTGATCACAACCATTTCATGAACTCGGGTCGACCTCGCGACCCTTTCCACCACTCGTTCCAACATGGGCTTGCCCTGCAAGTCCTTTAGGACTTTCCCAGGAAGCCGACTCGAACCCATTCGTGCCTGAATAATTAATAACGTTTTCACACGCTACTGCTTTTGAAACAGGAAAACAGAATCGACGTCATCATTCTGCTTATATTTCAGCTTCTCTTCCTTCAGTAATTTCAAATCCGGAAACAACTCCATATACTTTTTCGCAAAATCTGTCTTGAAGAACAGATCGTCTTTTCCTCTATATTTTTTTGTGGTGTATTGATCCGCCCAATACTCATAACCCCAAATATATTTTTTTGAGCATCTATATATTTCTTTCATAGCCGTGTCGATGTCTACAGGTGCGATATGGATGAGTACGCCTGCAGTAAATACAACATCAAAAAAATCATCTTTGAACGGAATATCAAGGGCAGATCCTTGAATAATATTGATATTATTTGTCCGTTTCGTTGCTTTATCAACAGCGTAATGTTGTAATTCGATTCCGTAGAGATTGGTAAATCCCTGTTCTTGCAAACAAATGAGTTGATCTCCCACATTGCACCCCACTTCGAGGATGCGACTATCCTTTGGAATACCCTGCAAGTAACGTTCATTTAACTCTTTTCGTGTTAAACCAAAGTTAGAAACATAGAGTTGATCAAGCTCCTCCTGCGTTCTTGTATTACGGTCCGTATACTCCTTGCCAAATACTCCCGACCATTGCTTCATTTGCTTTGTAATTTTCGTCATTGTAGATCTCTTTCTTTTAGTACCAATTAACGAACCGTTGTGTTAGATGCTGCACACTTTTTTTCGTTTGATTTACTTGAATGAGCACTGTTTTCATTGAAGATGTGAGCTATGACGTTACTACACCGATGAGTTCCTTGATTACAGTATCTACCTGATCGTCGTCCATTGCAGGATACAATGGAATGCTCAAGCATCTATCGTAGTAGAACGTATTGTTGGGAAATTTTTGGAGTGAATCAGGCCAGCGGGACTTGTAATATGGTTGTTCATAGACAGGTATGTAATGAACCTGCGTGCCAACACCTCGATCCGCGAGTTCATTTATCACTTGAGCCCTCGTTTTACCAATCTTCTCGAAATCGATTAAAATAACATAGAGGTGATATGCGCTGTAATAACCGTTATTCTCAGTCGGCCTCGTAATGACGTTAATGTTCTGAAACGCCTCGTTGTACTTAGCTACGATCGCACGACGTCGCTCAATAAACCGGTCGAGTTTCTTAAGCTGTGACAAACCAAGTGCGGTTTGGATGTCAGTGATTCGGTAGTTATAACCCAAATGTCTCATCTCGTAATACCAAGGCCCGGGATTCTTGTCTAAGTATTTAGGGGATTTTGTGATGCCGTGATTCCGAAGCATCATTAATTTTTCATAGTACTCCAAACAATTTGTTGTCACCACTCCTCCCTCACCGCAGGTCACATGTTTCACAGGATGAAAGCTAAAAATACTCATGTCGGTATCGTGGCAAGCACCTACTCGAACGGATTGATTGGTTCGAGACTTCCACGTCGCACCTAATGCGTGACATGCATCCTCAATAATGAACCAGTTGTGTTCTTTCGCAATTTGAATGAGCGCTTGCATATCACATGGATGCCCGCCGAAATGAACCGGGATTATTCCCTTAAGCCGCTCGGGATGAGGATGGGTTGCCAGTGTTTTTAAGACGGATTTCGGATCTAGATTATAGGTGTGCGGATCAATATCGCACAGCACAGAGGTTGCGCCACAATAAGTTATGCAATTTGCGGAAGCGACAAACGTGTTTGTGCTAGTGATAACTTCATCACCCGGCTGAAGATCCATAGCGAGACATGCGAGGTGAAGAGCTGCTGTTCCATTCGCGACAGCAACTGCATATTTTGCGCCAACGCGATCTGCAATTGCTTTTTCAAATTCAGCAATCTTTGGACCTTGCGTGATCCAATTTGACTTAAGCACATCCACTACCGCTTTATAATCATCCTCATCAAGCGATTGTTTTCCATATGGAATGAACGCCGATTTTAGCTGCGTCATGTTAATATTTCTACTTTTTGCAACAGCGACTTGATGTCTTGTCTTGATTGAAATTTAATTTTACCGTAAGATTTTAATTGCGACATGGGAAATTGCTTAATATGAGCATACTTTTGATACTCGTTTAAATCGCGCGCTGAGTGACATACGAGTAACAGTTTTTGATTCCAGATCAAAGTTCTGTCCAGTTCCGTCTCTGAAAGTATTTGCGCATCCTTTTTTTCCCAACTTCTTACATTTGCTTCATCAATTCGAAGCGATCCCCTGCCAACAGATTCAAAAATTACTTTTGCCATGTCGCTAATTCGTATCTTTTGGCTAAGCGGTATTGCCGTTAATCCACCGCGGCTGTGTTTTAAAAGAAACTCGACACTTCCAATTAAGTCCTGCTGCGTTAAAAAATGTCGAAACATATTTGGATCAAAAACTCGGACTTCTTGTCCTTCTTTAAGCCGATCTCGAAACAGCAAAGCAGCACTGCCGCTGCTATTAATAATATTGCTATACCGTACGGAATCGAACTTTATGTTTTTCCCACCGTAAGTACTGTGGTAATGCTTGAATAGAGATTCGGTTAATAGTTTTGTAGCCCCGTAAACGCCCACCGGTGATATTGCTTTATCAGCGCTAAGATTGATCACATGCGAAACGTTGTTTTTTACAGCAGCATTCAACACATTGATGGTTCCGACAACGTTTGTGTTGATTGCCTCGACAATATTCTCTTCGCAAATATCAACATGTTTTAAAGCTGCCGCATGGATTACAAAATCCACATCTGCAAGGACGCGATCCAAAAAGGATACGTCTTTGATGTCACCTATGCGTACCGAAAGATGCGGACTTGAAATCATCCGCCTTAGTACTACAATCTTACTTTCGCTTTTTCCAACTGCAACAATCTTACATTTTGAAGACTTATTAAGCACGTGCTTGACATAAGCTTCTCCAAAAGAACCGGATCCTCCCAAAATACAAATAGTTTTGTTGTCGTAGTTCACTTTGATGCCTGTAACGCCATTTGGTTTTGCATAGTTTTTAAATTACTATATCGCGGATCCTCAATTTGAATATGGTTACGTGCTAGAAACTTTTTTAATTCGAAAATGCCGTCATCAATTGAAAGGGATGGTTCATAGCCTAACGTTTGCTTAATTTTAGAAAAGTCGACAACATAACTTCGTTCATCACGGTTCGTTTTATCGTGATTAACCTTTATAGATGGGAAGTGCTTTAAAACAAGCTGCGCAATTTCCTCGATGCTAAAATTAAGTGCATCGCTTCCAATGTTATAGATTTGACCCGATAGATCTCCTGACTGACGCAGCAAAAGCTCAATTGCGCGCGCTACATCGTGAACGTGAACAAACGGACGATACTGCGTACCACCGTAGATAGATATTTCACCCTTTTGAGCCGCATCCGCTGTCATTTTATTGATAATAAGATCAAAGCGAGGTCGAAGTGATAGTCCAAAAACAGTAGATAAGCGCAATATAATCGGTTGGAATATTTCTCGATGACGGGAAAGATCGAGCAAAGCATTTTCACACAAAATCTTCATCTTTGCATAAAGAGATATTGGGTTTAAATTAGATAGTTCGTTCACCGTTTCCTTATCAGATTTCCCGTAAACGCTGCATGACGATGCATAAATAAATTTCTTGATCCCAGCATATTTAGCCAAATTTGCAAATGTAAGCACCGAAAGGTAGTTTGTTTCCAGGGTTGTTCGCGGTGATACATTTACTGCGGGGTCTCCAACGATCTCGGCTAAATACACCACGTCTCTGACATCTTTAATAACAGGTATGACATTCGAAATGTTTCTGATATCGTACTCATAAAAAGAGAACTTCGGATGGCTTATAAATGATTGGATGGACTGTCGGCCATATAAAAAACGGTCCATCACCACCACTTGATAATTTCGATTTAGCAAGTACTCCGTTAGCACTGACCCGATATAGCCTGCGCCACCCGCAATAAGAATCTTATCTGCCTGACTAGAACTTGGATCAAATATTACTTTTGTGGAATCTGTGATTAAATCTGAGTAATGAATGACCCGCTTAAGCGTTCGATCCTTGTTCAGCACAGGGTAATAACCATAATATTTAAAATTAGATAACTTCTTAACCCATTCATCTGTACTCTCAAGTTCGTCCGCGTAGAAGAATTTCACGTTCTTATTCATATGATCAACAGCTCGTGAATTAAGGGGAACATTGCTTAAGATTAGTCTTCGAATGTCACTCTCCGCAACACACCCCAGCAGCCGATTACTTGAATCCACAATAAAAACGATATCTCTAACCGGATCCATGATGTTGCTTACGCAATCTTGGAGAGAAGCAGTGTCATTAAGTATAAATTCCTTAAGCATTATTGGGTGGAGTCCTTTCTCTTTGGAATATTAGTAAATCTACATAACTGGTACTAAAAGCAAAAAATTTAATCACCTTAAGTCATCTACGGTCAATACCCAGCGTTGGCATACCCGCCGCACAGGCGCCTTTCAGACTTGAGTGCTTTTGAAGTGATTCCCGGCAAATCCGGTAAACAAAAAAGAAGCATAAAAAAGAAAAACAAACCCGGGCGGCTTCGACGAACTTTCCC
>MHFM01000053.1:39463-44918 GCA_001804205.1 Omnitrophica bacterium RIFCSPLOWO2_01_FULL_45_10b | reverse complement strand
GGGCAAAGGCATTCGCTATGCGGGCGAACAGATTCGCCGCAAAGCTGGGAAAGCAGCAGGTTAAAACACATGTCAACCGCGGTTTTTAGAGAAGAGAAATTAAAAAAACGGCATCTGAGAATCCGAAAAAAGATTTTTGGAATCGCCGATCATCCGCGGCTTAGCGTTCATCGCTCTCATTTGAATTTGACGGTTCAAGTGGTGAATGACGAGAGCGAACGCACGCTTTTTTCTTCATCGACGCTTGCGGCAGATTTTCGTCCCAAGGGGAAAAAGCAATTTGGCAATATCGAAGGGGCCAAGAAATTCGGCGCTTATTTGGGAGAGCAGCTTAAAAAGCATAAGATCACACGCATCATTTTTGACCGGGGAGGATATCCGTATCATGGCCGCATTAAGGCTTTTGCGGAATCTCTTCGGGAGAGCGGAATTCAATTTTAACGAGGAGTGGAGCATCCATTGATTGAATCAGAACAAACGACTAAAGAAACAACGGAAAGAGCAGTCCGTCCGTCTCCCGCAATTGCAGCCGACGCGGGGCAATTTGAAAAGGTGATACAAATTAACCGAATCGCCAAAGTGGTAAAAGGCGGCCGGCGGTTTCATTTTAGCGCTTTAGTTGTGGTTGGCAATGGGCAGGGGAAGGTGGGTTTTGCACTTGAAAAAGCAAGCGAGGTTTCCGATGCCATTCGTAAATCGCTTGCGGTCGCGCGCAAAAAACAAATCCCGATCTCACTTCGCAACACCACAATACCTCATGAAATTATCGGTCATTATGGCGCAGCGAAAGTGCTTCTAAAACCAGCGGCTCCCGGTACAGGCGTTATTGCGGGTGGGGCGGTTCGAGCTGTTTGCGAATGTTGCGGTATTAAGGATATTTTGACCAAAAGTTTGGGCAGTGACAATGCCATTAATGTATTGAAGGCAACGCTTTCAGGATTGCAGAACCTTATGATGGACGACAAAGGACGCAAGACAGAAGAAGGCGGCAGCGTAGCATGAGGAGCAAGGTGCCCTATCAAAAAAAACCTAAGCGGCTTGGCCGAGGCGAAAGTTCCGGACACGGAAAAACCTCAACCAAGGGCCATAAAGGCCAACGTGCTCGTTCGGGATTCCATCAGCGTCCTGCCTTTGAAGGCGGACAGACTCCGATGCATCAGAGATTTCCGAAACGGGGTTTTCATCAGCCGAACCATAAAGAATATGCGATTGTGAATTTAGATCAATTGGATCAATTGAAGGTTTCTGAAGTTTCACCTGACTGGTTGCTTCAAAATAAAGTGATTAAACGCTTGGAAGCAGGCTTAAAAGTGCTGGGCAGAGGAAAATTGACACATAAATTGAAAGTCCAGGCCCATCGGTTTAGCGCTCAGGCAAAAGAAGCAATTGAAAAGGCGGGCGGCGAAGCCCTTTTGATCGAAAAGAAGTGATGGCCATATTCTGATGCTGCGAGCGCTTGGGAACATTTTTAAAATCCCGGAACTCAGACGCAAAGTTCTTTATACGCTCTTTATCATAGCGATATACCGGTTAGGAGCGCATCTCCCAACGCCCGGCGTTGATGGAAATGCGCTGAACCAATTCTTTCAGAGAATTGCTGGTACCGCAGGTGGAAATTTGTTTGGGATCATGGCCCTTTTTTCAGGCGGCGCTTTGCAAAAAGCAACGGTTTTTGCGCTTGGAATCATGCCCTACATTTCTTCTTCCATTATTCTTCAGCTTCTGACGGTTGTGATACCACAGCTCGAAAAGCTGGCTAAAGAAGGCGGAGAAGAAGGCAGGCGTACGCTGATTCAGTATACGCGGTATGGGACATTAATTTTAGCCCTGATCCAAACCTTTTTTATTTCCCTTTGGCTTGAAAATCCAAATGCATTTCAAGGAACGGTGATTGTGCCGAATCCGGGATGGTCCTTCCGATTGATGACCATTTTGACGCTCACCACCGGTACCGTGTTTATTATGTGGCTTGGTGAACAAATCGACGAACACGGCATCGGTAATGGAATGTCGGTTCTGATTACCACAGGCATCATTGAAAGTATTCCAACAGCTTTTATCCAAACGACCTCGCTGGTGCAATTTGGACAGCTTGCATACTGGAAATTGGGCTTGATGGCTATCCTGTTCGTTTCAACGATGGTCGGTGTGATTTTGATCATTCAAGGGCAGCGGAAAATTCCGGTGCAATACGCAAAGCAAATCCGCGGGCATCGAGTGTATGGAGGCCAGAGCACCTATCTTCCGCTTAAAGTAAATCAAGCGGGAGTAATTCCGATTATTTTTGCGCAATCGGTGATTTTGTTTCCGGCAACCATTGCCGGATTTCTCCCTTCGCAAGGAATGGTTAGATCTATCGCGACGGGCCTTTCGCCAGGTTCGGCGTTGTACGTGTCGATTGAAGCATTTTTAATTATTTTTTTCACGTTCTTTTATACAGCGATTACATTTAATCCGATTGAAGTAGCCAATAATTTACAAAAGTACGGCGGTTTTATTCCGGGGATACGGCCCGGAAAAAATACGGCGGAACATTTGGATTATTTAATGACGCGGATTGCGTTTAGTGGGGCTCTTTTTCTAGCGATCATTGCTATTTTTCCGAGCATCATGCATTCACCGAAGATTTTGAACATCCCGTTTTTGGTGGCTAGCTTTTTCGGCGGAACAGGTCTTTTGATTATTGTTGGCGTTATTTTGGATACGATGAAGCAAATTGAATCCCAGCTTCTGATGCGCCATTACGAAGGCTTCATCAAAAAAGGTAAGTTGAGAGCACGCATCCGTTAACCCCGTTAGAGATGCAAGCTATGCTTTTATATATATGCAGCTCGATGAGGTCAGATTTGAACGGGAATATGAGGTGTTCCCATGATTTACGGCAACGCTTCGGTTGGAAGCGTTTCCTATCTCTAACGGGGTAAAACGATGACTTGGCGAATTGTTCTTTTGGGACCTCCGGGAGCTGGAAAAGGAACTCATGCCAAGATATTAAGCGAGCGGTATGGGATTCCGCATATTTCAACCGGGGATCTTTTGCGCTCTCAGATTCAAAGTGGGACGGCTCTGGGAAAACGCGCCAAGACGTTCATTGACAATGGCCGATTGGTTCCGGACGATCTGGTTGTGGAAATGGTAAAAGATCGGCTCGGCGAACCTGATGTTCGAGCAGGATACATTTTGGATGGTTTTCCAAGAACAGTGGAACAGGCAAAGGCATTAGATGAAATGCTTAAGGAAAATAAAGCACCGCTTAATCTAGTGCTTGAGTTTGATACTTCGGAGGCGGTGATTATTAACCGGCTTTCCGGAAGGCGAACCTGTGCTCGTTGCAATGCCAATTATCACGTTCGTAATATTCCGCCAAAGCGGGAAGGAATTTGCGATCAGTGCGGAAGTCCGCTGGTTCAGAGGAAAGACGACCAGCCCGAAACCATTCGAAAACGTCTCGAAGTATATGAACGGCAAACAGCGCCGCTCATTGAATTTTATAAACAGCGTCAATTACTCCGAGCCGTCAACGGTGACTTGGAAGTAAAGCCGCTTCAGGAAGAATTGGCGCAGCATTTCTAGTGGTTATGATTTCTTTGAAATCGAAGCAGGAAATTGACATCATGCGTGAAGCCGCCAGGCGCCTTAAAAGTGTGCTGCAGGAATTAAGGCGATCGATCAAAACAGGAATGGCCACGCTTGAAATTGATCAAAAAGCAGAACGGTTGATTATCGCCCAAGATGCAAAGCCGGCATTTAAAGGCTATCGAGGCTATCCGGCATGTGTTTGCACCTCGATCAATGAAGAAGTTGTGCACGGAATTCCTTCAAAGCGAAAGCTAAAGCAAGGAGACCTTCTCAGCGTAGATATTGGGTTGGTCTACAAAGGTTATGTCAGTGATTCCGCTCGAACATGGGCCATTGGGCGGATGAGTGAAGAAGCTCGTGAATTAATGGAAGCAGCTCAGCGCGCTTTATATGTAGGGATGGCCCAGATGAAGCCTGGAAATCGGATCGGAGATATCTCTTACGCGGTTCAAGATTTTGTGGAAGGGCAAGGTTTTTCAGTCATCCGTGATTTTGTGGGGCATGGAATCGGCCGCGCGATGCACGAAGATCCGCAGGTGCCCAATTTTGGAAAGCCCGGGAAGGGCTCTAAATTAGAAACAGGCCTTGTATTGGCCATTGAGCCCATGGTGGCCGCCGGAAGTTGGGAAGTTGATATTTTGGAGGATGCTTGGACTGTGGTGACGCGTGATCGTCAATGGGCCGCTCATTACGAAGATACGATTGCGCTTACGGAAAAAGGGCCTGAAAATTTAACGGGGCCGCAGAGTTATGAAGCAGCCTCTGATCAAATAGGTATTATTTAAATGCCCAAAGAAGATGCCATTGAGGTGGAGGGGACCATTGTCGAACCGCTGCCCAATGCAATGTTCCGAGTCAAATTGGACAATGGACATTTAGTGCTGGCGCATATTTCGGGCAAAATGAGGATGCATTATATTAGGATTCTTTCGGGAGATCGAGTGAAGGTGGAATTATCTCCCTATGATTTAACGCGCGGAAGAATTACGTATCGAATTTAGGAAGGAACTATCGCAATGAAGGTAAGAAGTTCAGTAAAACGGATTTGTGAGCATTGTAAAATCGTGCGCCGCAAGCGCATTGTGTATGTCACATGCACGAATCCAAAACATAAGCAAAGGCAGGGATAATCGCAATGCCAAGAATTTTCGGGGTAGACATCCCGCGTGAAAAGAGAACTGAAATTGCCCTCACTTATTTATATGGAATTGGCCGGCCTATATCAAACAAGGTTTTGAAAGCCGCCAATGTGGATCCCAATAAAAGGGCAAAGGACCTTTCTGATAAAGAAGTGGCTCAAATTACAGCCACCATTCAAAAGTTTAATTTAAAAGTGGAAGGCGATCTTCGCCGTGAAAATCAACAGAATATTAAACGTTTAATTGATATTCGAAGCTATCGGGGCTCTCGTCATTTAAAAGGGCTTCCGGTTCATGGGCAAAGGACTCATACGAATGCGAGAACCCGAAAGGGTCCTCGGAAAACCGTCGGTGGACTTTTGAAAAAGCCGCCAGGGCCAAAATGACCCCTTTGAAAAAGGGGTCATCCTGAGCGAAGCGAAGGATCTCAGTCATAGATTCTTCGGCTTACAGCCTCAGAATGACACAAAGGAGTAATATTAAATCATGGCAAAGAAAAAGACAAAACAAATAGCCAAAGGAATTGCGCATATTTTGGCTTCCTTTAACAATACGGTCATTACCATTACCGATCCGGCCGGCAATACCGTTTGCTGGTCCAGCGCAGGAACAGCGGGTTTTAAGGGGTCTAAAAAATCCACCCCTTTCGCGGCCCAAGTCGCTTCGGAACAAGCCGCGCGCAAGGCGATTGAAAACGGAATGAAAGAAGTTGAAGTTTTTGTGAATGGGCCGGGTTC
>MHFM01000053.1:37581-39453 GCA_001804205.1 Omnitrophica bacterium RIFCSPLOWO2_01_FULL_45_10b | reverse complement strand
CGTCCGCCGAAACGGAGAAGGGTGTAATTATGGCACGAAGGACGGGTGCGGTTTGCCGGCTTTGTCGGCGGGAAGGAATCAAGTTATTTTTGAAAGGGATTCGCTGTACGGGCGATAAATGTGCCATTGAGAGGCGCAATACCCCGCCGGGAATGCACAAACGAAGCCGCGGGAAATTATCTGATTATGGTTTACAACTTCGTGAAAAGCAAAAAGCCAAAAAGATTTATGGGATGTTAGAACGGCAATTCCGCAGTTTTTTTGAACGCGCTTCAAAAAAACGAGGTGTTACCGGCGAAACTTTAATTCAATTGTTGGAACGTCGCCTTGACAGCGTTGTGTATCGGCTCCTTTTTGTTCCTTCTCGGGCTGAAGCGCGTCAATTGGTGACGCATGGTTCTGTTTTGGTCAATGGGCGCACGGTCAACATTCCTTCTTTTCAGGTGCGCATAGGAGATGTGATTCAACTTCATGCTCGTGAAACACTCCGTAAGCGCGTCCAAGGCAATTTGGAAATGTTAAAAGATAGGCCTATTTCTGATTGGTTAGATTTAAATCGTGGGACCTTGGAAGCAAAAGTAGTGCGGCTTCCCGGAAAAGCGGATGCCGGGTTACCGGTAGAAGAATCGCAGATTGTGGAATTGTACTCTAAATGAGCACACAACTTACGGAATTTATTCCGTAAGTTGTTGTGCGAATTTACCCGCCAAGTTTTTTGGTGGGTAAATAAACGTTTGGCATCCGCCACAAAGCGTGGCGGATTAAATTCAGCCAGACGACTTACGTTATAATCATCAACACGTAAGTCGCGGCTTCATTTAAGGAGGAAGCTCATGGGAATACGATGGAAAACATTTGAGATGCCAAAACGGCTTGAGGTGGATCAGGCATCGCTCACACCAACTTATGCGAAGTTTATCGCGGAGCCTTTTGAACGGGGCTATGGCACGACAATCGGGAATGCGCTCAGGCGCGTTTTGATTTCGTCCATTGAAGGCGCTGCCGTGACCAACATTAAGATCGAAGGAGCGCTTCATGAATTTTCGGCTCTTGACGGTGTGATTGAGGATGTGCCGCAAATCGTTCTCAATATCAAGAAATTGGTGTTGAAGTATCATGGTAAGCAATCCAAAAAAGTGGTGATTGACGTCAAACGCAAAGGGGAAGTTACTGCGAAAGATATTCAAGCGGATGAGACCGTCGAAATCGTCAATCCGGCGCTCCACATTGCCACTTTGACAAAAGACGTACGCTTCTTTTTGGAAATGGAAGTAGCGCGTGGCCGCGGCTATGTTTCTGCGGAGCGCAATAAGCAGGAAGGAATGGCCATCGGTACCATTGCTGTCGATTCCATTTTTTCGCCGGTGGTGAAAGTTAACTTCACTGTGGAAGATACGCGAGTCGGTCAAATTACGGATTATGACCGCCTGATTCTTGATATTTATACGAATGGGGCGATGACACCTGAGGAATCGCTTCTGTACGCTTCCAACATCCTCCAGCGCCACCTTGATATTTTTGTCAATTATGGCGAATTGCCCGAAGAAGAAGAAGAGGAAGAGGAAGAGGATAAGGAATTTCTTGAATTGGTCAACAAACCCATTACGGAACTTGAGCTTTCAGTCCGGAGCGCTAATTGTTTGGAAGCGGCAAGCATTAAAACCATCGGCGATTTGGTCCAGAAGACCGAAGCGCAAATGCTTAAGTACAAAAATTTCGGGAAAAAGTCGCTTTCCGAGATTCAAAATATTTTGACTGGAATGGGCCTCCATCTCGGCATGAATATTCAGGATAGGATTAAAAGGAAAAAAGCAGTCGTCGCATAAGGAAATTACATGAGGCATGGCAGAAGATCCGGACGGTTAAGTTTGG
>MHFM01000053.1:17362-37564 GCA_001804205.1 Omnitrophica bacterium RIFCSPLOWO2_01_FULL_45_10b | reverse complement strand
GCTGATTCGTAATCTGGCTCGCAACTTGATTACGCATCAGCAGATCATTACCACGCATCTGCGCGCAAAAGAAGCAAGCCGATTTGTCGATCGATTGGTGACCATTGCGAAGCAAAATACGCTTCATGCCCGCCGCCATTTGATTGCAAAGTTGGGGTCGGGATCAGAACTGTTTGCCAAACGCATGATCGAAACAATCGCTCCTAAGTTGTCTGATCGCAAGGGCGGCTATACCCGTGTGCTCCATTATAAAAATCGAATTAGCGACGGCGCTTCCATGTCTTTGCTTGAATTTACCGTTCCCGTTGTCGAGACGGAACCTAAGAAACAAAAGAAGAAGAAGGAATTGAAACCAGCTAAAGAACTGACGCACAAGAAAGAGCCCGAGAAGGCAAAAAAACAAGCACCTTCACAGGAATCAAAAAAAGAAGAAACCAAAAAGGAAACGCCTAAAAAAGGTGGCTTCCTCAGTTCGCTCCGCCGTTTTTTAAAAGGGGATGACGAGAAGTAGTCTTGCCCTCCAGTTTTATCGAACTGAATCGGTTATGAAACTCGCCAAACGAATTCAAAAGGTAACGCCCTCATTAACGCTCGCCATTGAGGCAAAAGCAAAACGCCTCAAGCAAGAAGGAGTCGATATTATTTCCTTCTCCGCGGGAGAGCCTGATTTCGATACCCCCCTTCAGGTGAAACAAGCCGCAATCGAATCCCTTAATAAGGGATTTACGAAATATACGCCAGCTTCCGGCATGCTTGAATTAAGGAAAGCCATTTCTGAGAAGTTGTCGCGGGAAAATCATCTTGCGTATTCTCCGGATCAAATTGTCGTTTCCTGTGGTGCAAAACACTCGATTTATAATATGCTGCAAGTCCTTATAGAAGAAGGAGATGAGGTAATTATCCTATCTCCATTTTGGCTCAGTTTTCCTGAAATGGTTACTTTGGCCGGCGGTACGTCCGTCATCCTCAAAACTGAATTTGAAAATGGTTATGTCCCTTCGCCTCGCGCACTTGAAAAACTGATTACGAAGAAGACAAAATTATTGATTCTTAATTCTCCTTCAAACCCGACTGGCGCTGTGATGACAAAAGAACTGTTAAAGGAAATTGCCGCGATTGCCAAAAAACATTCTTTTTTTATTTTGAGCGATGAAATTTATGAAAAGCTCATTTTTGACGGCGGGACTCATTATTCAATCGGTTCACTTGATCCCGCTATTTTGGAACGGACGATTACGGTAGGCGGCGCCAGTAAAAGTTATGCGATGACCGGCTGGAGGCTTGGTTTTTCCGCCTCAGCCAAGCCCATCGCGGAAGCATGCGGAGCACTTCAAAGCCATTCTACTTCCAATCCTACCTCGTTTGCTCAAGCGGGTTATCTAGAAGCTTTAAAAACGGCCGAAGCTGATGTTCAAAACATGCGCGCTACTTTTGAGAAAAGGCGCGATCTTATTTTCCGCCTTGTCAGCGACATTCCGAAGTTGAAGCCATTCAAACCGAGCGGGGCTTTTTATTTATTCACCGATATTTCTGGCACAAAACTTCCCTCTCTTCAATTTGCCGATCGTCTGCTTGATGAGGCAAAAGTTGCCGTTGTCCCCGGCGTTGCTTTTGGCGATGATCATACGATTCGGATTAGTTTCGCTACTTCTGAGAAGCTGATCGAAGCAGGCATTGTCCGCATCCGGGAATGGTTGAAAAAGATTTAGAACTAAAAGTATTTCGCCTTCATGCCGGCGAAACCATCGGTCAAGATCAATTCCTCCAAAAGCTTAATTCCTTAAATTATCGCGAAGTGAAAATAGTGGAAGAGCCCGGCGATTATGCCGTCCGGGGCGGAACCGTCGATGTTTACCCGCTTTCCTATCGCGCACCCATTCGACTCCACTTCCATTTGGATAAAATAGAATCCATCCGCGATTATTCGCTTCATGAAGGTAAAAGCCTCACGGAATTCGAAGAACTTTTTCTCCTGCCGATTACTGAGGCCTTTTTAAAAAGACGCTCTCGCCTGAAAGCTCATCTTGAAGAGTTTGAGCCTGTTGCTGGCCTGGAAGATATTCGGGTAGGGGATTATGTGGTCCATCTGGAGTATGGAGTTGGCAAATTTTTAGGGACAAAAACCTTAAAGATTGCCGGCCAAACCAAACGCCATTTGGCCCTTGAATATGCAAAAAGTGAAATCCTCTACCTTCCATTTGATCAGCATCAGTTGCTTGAACGTTTCCTGGGCCTTGAAGGAAAACGGCCAAAACTCACACGGCTTCAAAGCAAGGAATGGGCCCGAATCAAGGAAAAGACGCGGCTTGCTGTCCGTGGAGTTGCCCGCGAAATGGTCCGCCTTCAAGCACGCCGGAGCATTCTTCCCGCATTTGAATTTCCAGCCGACAATGATTGGCAGCAGGAGTTTGAAAAATCGTTTCCTTATGAAGAAACACCGGATCAAAGGCGCGCTACCGAAGAGGTAAAGCATGATATGGAGCGCTCAAAACCCATGGATCGCCTACTGTGCGGAGATGTGGGGTACGGAAAAACAGAAGTTGCCGTTCGGGCTGCTTTTAAGGCGGCATTAGCAGGAAAGCAAGTTGCTTTTCTTGTGCCAACCACACTTTTAGCGGAACAACATTATTTGACCTTGAAACGCCGCATAAAAGATACGCCGATTCAAGTTGATCTTCTATCACGCTATCAAGATAAAAAAGCTCAAAAAATCGTGGTGGCGCGCCTTAAAGAAGGAAAAATCGATGTCATTGTGGGAACCCATCGATTGCTTTCCCGTGATGTCGCCTTTAAAGATTTAGGGCTTGTCATCATTGATGAGGAACAGCGCTTCGGCGTTCGGCATAAGGAAAGGCTTAAATGGTTCCGGGAGACGGTTGATGTTTTGACGTTAACGGCTACGCCCATTCCGCGCACCCTTTACCTTTCGCTTTTGGGCGTTCGAGATATGTCCGTGATTGAAACGCCCCCGAAGCAGCGTTTGCCGATTCGAACCGAGGTGCTTGAATTTGATGATGAGCGGATCAAGCGAGCCATTGAATTTGAATTAAGCCGAAAAGGACAGGTTTATTTTGTTCATAACCGCGTTGAATCCATTGAGAAAATGTATGCCCATTTAACCAAACTTCTGCCGCAAGTTACTTTCGGTGTTGCTCACGGTCAAATGCCAGTGGAAAGTCTTGAGAAGGTGATGAACCAATTCATTGAAGGAAAAATCGAGTGCTTGATTTCAACGAATATTATTGAATCCGGAATTGATATTCCTAATGTGAACACCATTTTTGTGAACAGGGCCGATGCCTTTGGCCTTGCCGATCTTTATCAATTGCGGGGGCGGGTAGGGCGTTTTCACATGGCCCGTCAAGCCTATGCCTATTTTCTCATACCGAGGAATTGGGTGATGACTCAGGATGCCGAAAAGCGGCTTTCGGCCATCGAGCGTTTTAGTGAGCTGGGTTCAGGGCTTAAGATTGCTCTTGAAGACCTGGAAATCCGCGGAGCAGGCAATGTTGTAGGCCATGAACAGAGTGGCTTTATCCATCAAGTGGGTTTTGACTTGTATTGCCGAATGCTTCGAGAGGCGGTTGAGGAGGAAAAACAGAGTTTGGAGCCGGCATTGAAAAAATAACGCAGCTATGATATGGTATCTCCCCTTATGAAACAAAAACTGTTTCTTATTGTTTTTCTTTTATCGCTTCTTCCGCTGAATCTATTCGCTAGCGAGCACCAGCAGGTAGAGCAGCTTGTGGACCGTGTGGTAGCGGTTGTTAATAAAGAAATAATTACCCAAAGCGAATTTGACGTCCTTTTCAGGCCTTTTTATGAGCAAATTAAGAAAGCCTATCAAGGCCCTAATCTTCAGGGCGAGCTAGAGAGTATCCGTTTGAAACTTTTGAATCAAATGATTGAGGACAAATTAGTTTATCAAGAAGCACAAAAGCTTGGCATTACGGTTGAGGATGTCGAAGTGGATGACGAAATTGCCGCGTTCAAGCAGCAGTTTCCAAAAGGAGCTAACTTTGAGAAGGAAATGGAAAATTCAGGGCTCACAATAGATGACATCAAAAAACGGTTTCGTGAACGCTTGAGCATTGAAAAATTACATCAATCAGTAATCCGCGGCAGGGTGGTGGTTTCTCCTCCCGAAGCCGAACAATATTTTAAAGAGCATCCTGAGGAGTTTACGCAGAAAGAACGGGTTAAAGTTTTTTGCATTACGATTCGCAAAAATGAAGAAGCAATCAAAAAGGGGACCATGGATGAAGCCGCTAAGAAAAAAACCGAATCGTTGCTTAAGGATTTAAAGCGCGGCGCTGATTTCGAAAAATTAGCAATGCAAAATTCTCAGGATACGCATGCCGATCAAGGAGGGTATGTTGGATTTGTGCAAAGGGGAGATATGGTGAGCAACATTGATCAGGTTCTTTTTTCACTTCCGCCGGGCAGTATTTCAGATGTTTTGGAAACGGAATATGGTTATCATGTTTTTAAGGTGATTGAAAAACAACCCGCTTTTACAAAAACATTTGAACAAGCCAAAGATGAAATCACGGAGAAACTGTTCCGCGCCCAAGCCCACCAACGTTTTATTGAATGGATGGACGACCTAAAGAAGAAGTCTTACATTTCAGTTCGTTAGCCTCTCTTCCTTTGTTTCCATAACCGATGAAACCAATCATTGCGATTACGATGGGAGATCCCGGCGGGATCGGCCCTGAAATTATTTTGAAGTCGCTTGCCGAGATTTCATTAGACAAAGTGATTTATATGATCATCGGCAGCGAAGAAGTATTCCAATATGCGAGTGAGCGCTCGAAGATTCCGTTCAGGCCCCATTTAATCCCCACCTTGGAGCAATCCTTTTTAGAGGAACATCAGATTAATTTCTTAGATATAACTCGTGAAGCAGAAGCGCTTTATAAACAATCCTTTCACGAAGCACATTCAAAAGATGAGGTGTTCGCTGTAGGTGAGATTTCGAAGTGGAATGCCGTTTTGGCTTTTTCAGCACTCAAAGTCGGCGCTTATCAAGGCGCGTGCGGCTTAATCCAGGGCCTTGTGACAGCCCCGCTTCATAAGAGCGCTATTCGCCTGGTGGACCCAAAGTTTTTAGGGCACACGGAATATTTGGCAAAAATTGCCCGGGTTAAGGAATTTGCCATGATGTTTGTGAGCGATCGTCTCCGCGTGACCCTTGCGACAATTCATCTTCCTTTGAAGAAAGTTTCAAGCGCTTTAGAGACAAAAGACATCTTGTCCAAAATTTCGCTGACGGATGAATTTTTAAAACGCCGCTTGAAACTAAAGCGCCCTAAAATTGGTGTCGCTGCATTAAATCCGCATGGCAAGGAGTTTGGAACGGAAGATGAAGAAATTATCGCTCCCGCAGTTCAGCTGGCTCAAAATAAAGGAATAGAAGCAAAAGGGCCTTTATCGGGCGATCAAGTATTTCATGAGGCTTATGAAGGACGATTGGACGCTGTTTTGGCGATGTATCACGATCAAGGGCTCGCGCCCTTTAAGATGATTGCTTTTCGGGAGGGCGTTAATGTGACGCTTGGGCTTCCTTATATTCGAACTTCCCCTGATCACGGCACTGCATTCGACATCGCTTATCAAAACAAAGCTTTCCCCACCGCTTTTCTCGAATCCATTCGACTGATCGAAAAAACTCTCACTGCTTGATGATGGATGAACGAACGGAATTTATTTCACTTCAATGATTTGGATGAGGAAACGAAGTTCCTTTCCGGCGAGAGGATGATTCAGATTTAAGATTACCGTTTCTTCTTTGAGTTCCACAATGGTCGCAGGTACTTGCGCACCATCCGGCCCGATAATGCCAAGCTGTGTTCCTATCTCCAAATCAATCTGCGGCATTTGAGATATTGGGACTTCGATAAAGGCGTTCGGATCCACAATGCCGTAAGCATCTTCAGGGCCGAGCACGATCTCGCGCTCATCACCTTGATCCAATCCTTCGAGATGGATTTCCAAGGCCGGGATAATTTGTTGTTTTCCATGAGTATATTGAAAAGGTTCGCGCCCTTTTGTGCTGTCAATGGTTTCCCCGTCGACGATTAACTCATAATGCAGGCTTACTTCTTTCCCATTTTGGATCACAGCCGCCTCTTTAAGTTAGCAAACTCATAAAGTCTATCACTTATTTTTAATTCTTGCGAGGATGCGCAAAACCCCCTCTTGAAAAATAGTGGGATGGGGAAGCAGGCTTAAGATAATATGCGCTTGGGATTCAAAATCAAAAAAATAGCCCGGGTAGGCATAGACATGGTCTTTTTCCAACAACTCAAGCGCCCACTCTTCTTCTGTTTGGATTTTTGGAAGGCGCAGAATTGCATACCATCCTCCTTCAGATTGGAGACAGGTTGCCGAATGAGGCTGTTTGAGTTGATTCAGTAAAAATGTTCTATTTTGGATGATTCGACTTTTGATTTCGTCTTGGATTTTTTCTTTATGCTGAAACCAAGAAGAAAGCGCTGCTTGCGCCGGTGTGTTGACGGAAAGATAAGTGTCGCAGATGATTTCAAGCCGTTTGAGAGCAGAGGAGAGCATTTCCTTCGGCCCATTGGCAATGAACCAAGCAAGTTTCATTTGCGGAAGCCCAAATGCTTTTGAAATCCCGTCCAAAGTAAAGGTAAGAACTTCATGGTTTACAGCAAGGCTTAAGAGGCGTTCTGAGTCATCCGTAAACGAGTAATCCGAAAATACTTCATCCGAAATAAGCGCAAGCGATTTTTCCTCAGCAATCTTTAAAATTTTCTGAAATTCTTTTTTCTTAACAAAAGAACCCGTTGGATTATTAGGATGGACAAGCATGATGGCCTTGGTTTCGGATCGGCAGTTTGCCAAAATACTTTCGAAATCAATCTGCCAGATTCCGTCCTCGTAGAAAAGCTTATACGAATCCAATGAAACATCGTTTAAATCCGCCAAGAATTCAAACAAGGGGTAACTGGGTTGAGGCACCAGAATTCGATCGCCTGGATTTGCAAGCAATCGAAACAGGAATGAATAAGCTTCGCTTGTGCTTGCGGTCAAAAATATGCGTTCCAAGTCAATTGAAATTCCTTTTTTTAGATAATCGCTTGCGATTGCGGTACGCGCTTCCTTCAGTCCATTTGGATGGGGTTCGTAGCAAAGATTGGAAGGTCGGGTTAAAGAGGCGAGTAGTTCGCTATTTAAATAATCAAACCGGCATTGAGTTGGGTTTGATTCGGAAAGGTCAAGGATTTTGATTTTTGATTCTTGCAGGGATTTGAGCTGCTGGGAAAGTAAATTAGGCTCCGTTTTCCAACAGGTGCGGTTCGAGAGTTTCAGTTCCTTACGAAGTTTTTTAGCAGTTACTAAATGAGCCATTGCTATTCTAAGTTAGTTGAGGGGTTAGGGAAAACTCCCCGATGGTTCAAGTTAGTTGACATTGTTGATGGAGAAAGACTAGAATTCACCCCTTATTTCATCCATTTATTATGGCATACATTTGCCATGAAGACAAAAGTTAAGAAAGAAGGCAAACGATTCGATGCCCCCGTCCTTGAAGGCTCATTATTTGAGGAATGATCAAATAGAATTAGCCGTTCTTCCGGAATATGGTTGTTATTGGAACACGCTTCGCATTTGTTTGAGAGGCAAGTGGGCGAATTTGCTTGAGCCAATTCCAGATGAAAAACCCCCTTTTAAATTTGGCTCCTACATGATGGCTCCTTGGTCGAACCGGATCGTTCAGGGCGCCTTTGAGTTTGAGGGAAAACGCTATCAGCTTCGGAAAAATTTCCCGGATGAAACTGCCATTCATGGCGATGTGAGAAGCCGTCCCTGGGCCATTCAAGTTGCGAGGGACACGAAATTTGAAGCCACACTTGATTCGCGCCAGTTTCCGGATTTTAATTATCCGTTTGCTTTGAAATTCAAACATACGCTTGAATTATCAGAAAACCATTTGAGCGTGGCACTTTTTATTGAAAATGTTGACCGCACAAATGTGCCGGTTGGATTAGGTTTTCACCCCTTTTTTAAGAGGCACCTAGGCCCTGAAGATAAAGACGTTATGGTTTTGCTCCCGGCCGATCGAGTTTATCCGGATGAAAAATGCATTCCTACGGGGCCAGCCGAGCCTGTTTTCGGAGTGACCGATCTCCGGTATCGGCGTTTTCTCGGAAATCCAAATTTGGACCATTGTTTTACGGCTTTAACGGGTAATTTAATTCGCCTTATTTATCCCGGCTCGCAGGTTGAAGTTCATTATCAGATTGATTCCATTTTCACCCATGTGGTAATCTATGCTCCCAGGGATTATGAGGGAAAGGCTAAGGATTTTGTGGCCGTAGAGCCGGTGACCCATGTGAATAATGGGTTTAATCTTTATGCCAAAGGCTGGCAGGGAACAGGCATTAAAATTTTAAAACCAGGTGAATTTTGGGGAGGGACATGCAAGCTTTCGATCGTCGATCTTTACCGGCTATAAAATCTTCTGAGATGAAGGGGGACTCAACGGAAGAGGTTTCCTTGGCTTCAGAAGTCAGTTCGCCAATCTCAACTTCACCGGCGGCATTTGAAAGGAAAGTAACGCGGAAGAACATTTTATTAGAGAAATGGCTTCTGATGTTTTTACTCTTTCTTGGATTGTGCGCCGCCCTTGCAATCTACTTTTTAAAATTCAATCATAAACCCGTTAGTATTGTGCCGTTATTGTCAGAGCAAGTGTCTTTCATTCCTCTTCAGCGTTTTGAATGGAACGAACGCTCACTCTTTCAAGATTGGAAAGAACATACGTTCCGGAATCGGTCTTTTTATCAGGTGGAAGCAGATGAACACGGAGAAAAAATGTTACATGCTTCAAGCAGTGCCACCTCATCCGCTCTTTTTAAACAAGTTAATATTAAATTATCTGATCGGCCTTTTCTCAGTTGGGAATGGCGAGTCAAACAATTCCCTTCACATAAGAAAAACCAAGTTTTTGCTGTGGCCCGTGAGAATGACTTCGCGGCGCGTATTTATGTTACCTTCAAAGGACGCACACCTTTAACTGCCGATGTCATTCAATATGTGTGGGATGATCATTTTCCTGAGGGCACTTCTACCAATAGCCCGTTTTCGAAAAAAGCCAAAGTGCTTGTGATTCAAAGCGGAGCGCCGACTTCTAGCGGGGAATGGATTCTAGAAAAACGTGATCTTGTTAAAGATTATCAGATGCTGTTTGGAAAGTCCCCGCGCGGCAACGTGACGGCAATCGGATTCATGTCGGATTCGGATAATACAGCCAGCACCTCAGAAGCTTATTTTAGGCGCGTTTCAATTCTAAAGCCTCAAGTTTAAATTCCTCCGAATATTTCTGAATTCGATTTGACTTTTAAATGAGCGCCGAGTATACTTTGTTCTAGTAGTTGATGTGAAGCTTTTAGGTCGAGTCAAAAAATGACACGAAAGGCCGCGAGCGTAACACAAGCTTCGCGGTTTTTTATTTTTTGTACCTGACACACCCACATTTTTGATGGATCGAAAATGTGTGGTACTGTCGTGAACTTATTGAATTGCCAAACGGCGGTTGTCACGGCGCGCTTCACCCCGTTAGAGGTATTGCCTCTTTTGGGGTGAACCTCTAACGGGGTTCACTCGGCGAAGTATGCCGATTACGGCAGGAAAGGAAGTTTATTATGCCAAATGGAACTGTGAAGTGGTTTAGCAATCAAAAGGGTTTTGGATTCATCACTCCTGAAGATGGTACGGGTGGCGATGTATTTGTGCATCATACCGCGATTCAGGGCGAAGGATACAAAAGCCTAAATGAAGGTGACAACGTCACGTTTGAGCTTACCCAGGGACCCAAGGGTGCCCAGGCTTCAAACGTTGTAAAGCGTTAAACCGAATCTTTTTGTAACGAGAAACTCCCGCTTATTCAAGCGGGAGTTTTTCTTTTATGCCTACGTTGTCATTCCCCACCGACTGCGAAGCCGCTTTTCAAGCTGCGAAAAGAGAAGTTGATCGAAGATAAGCCCGATGAGTACAATCACAACCATAACAGCGATGACTTGCGGCATGTCATTAAGCTCGCGCCCTGTTTGGAGAAGGTGGCCGAGGCCGATGCTTACAAAAAGAAGCTCGCCGGCCATCAAAGAACGCCAGGCAAAGGACCAGCCCAATTTCATTCCGGTTGCAATCGAAGGTAAAGCCGCGGGAAAAACAACACGCGTATAAAGATCAATTCCTTTTATCCCCATGGTTCTGGCGGCACGAAGATAAATCGGAGGAATATTTCGAATCCCGCTTTCAGTTGCGATGGCAATCGAAAGAAAAGCTCCCATGATGATTACAAATTGAATTGCTTGCTCGTTCAATCCGAACCAGAGGATGGCAAGGGGAAGCCAGCAAATGCTTGGCAAAACTTGGAGCCCTGAAATGAGCGAACCAATCGTCTCGTCTAGAATCTTGAAGCGCCCCACCAAGAATCCCAAGCCGATTCCCAAAACAAGGGAAATCAAATAGCCGATGGTAATGCGTTGAATGCTCACACTCATTCCAATGAGAAAAGTGCGATCCTTAAAGCCCCAAATTAAGGCTTTTGCCACATCCTCAGGAGAGGGGAAAAGATATGGCGGCCAGATTTTGAGCCTAAATACCGCTTCCCAAATCAATACCAGCAGGGCGTAAAAGATTAGCTTTTTTAAGACTCCAATCACGGTCAACCTCTTCTTTCAAAAATTTCTCAATTTCTTCACGAAGTTCCTGTTGAATCAGTTTGGCGTACAGGACGACGGATTCGCTGTTCGTATCACGCGGCCGGGGAAGGTCAATCTGAAATTCTTTTTTAATCCGGCCGGGCCGAGCTGTAAATACAAACACTCGATCCCCTAATCGCACCGCTTCTCTAACGTTATGAGTGACGAAAACAATCGTTTGCTTTGTTTGAAACCAAATTTCTTCAATTTCTTCGTGCAAAATATCCCGAGTTTGTGCATCCAAAGCAGCGAAGGGCTCATCCATCAATAGAATGGAAGGATTGAGGGCCAGTGCGCGGGCAATGGCCACACGGCTTTTCATTCCTCCTGAAAGTTGATGAACGTAGGCATTTTCAAAACGCCCCAGGTGAACCAGATTGAGAAAGGTTCTGCTGATTTCCCTGCGCTTGCGTACATTCATGCGCCGAACTAACCCGAATTCAACGTTTTGGATAACATTTAACCATGGAAAAAGTGCGGCTTCTTGAAAAATGACAACGCGGTCACTTGAAGGAATTTTAATTTCTTCACCACTTTGCCGAACCACCCCTTTTGTCGGTGTTTCAAGGCCGGCGACCATATTGAGCAGCGTTGTTTTTCCGCAGCCTGATGGGCCAACAAAGCAAATGAATTCGCCCTCTTTGATTTGAATCGAAATTTCGTCAAGGGCCAATACTTTGCCGTGCTGGGCTGTGAAATTTTTTGAAACTTTTTCAATTGATAAGCGCATATTAATTTTTTTCTGTTTCAAGCTCCTTTTGAGCTTCATTTAAGAAAGAAAGTTCATAAAGATTTTTAAGGTCCACAGGATTTTTCCCAAGGTAACCGATTTCATTCGCACGTCTCGCCGATTCCTGAACCGAAGATTCCATCGGGTCCGCGGTGAACGCAATTCTTTGGAAGCATTGATCTAAATAAGAAGACGGAAGAAATTTACCTGTTTCATGCTGCAGTTCTTTATTAAAAACTTCCTTCGCTTCTTTAATGTTTTGATTGATAAAATTTGTAATTTCGATATGCCCCTTCACCCATTGGCGCACTAAGTCCGGATGTTCGTCCATGAATTTTTTACGGACAACGAGAAGCGTAGTTGCATATTTTCCTTCCGGCCAAAGATCCTTTTCTTCAAAAAGGATTTTTCCATTTGTTTCTGATACAAGCCGTGATACCCACGGTTCCACAGTCCAAATGGCATCCACTTGTTCTTTTGCGAATGCGGTGATTTGATCCCCACCGTTAATATTGAACACCTCTACAGTTCCTCCTTGCGCACGAGAAGCCAGTCCTTTTTGCTTCATCAAGTGAAGCAAAGCAACGTCTTGCGTATTTCCTTTTTGTGGACTTGCCACCCGTTTTTTTTGGATATCTTCAAATCGTTCGACTGGTGCTCCCGAACGAATGACAAAAGCAGCGCCTCCGCTTGCAACTCCTGTGATCACACGCAGCGCTTCGCCTTTAGAACGGATGAACCCATTGATTGCTGGATTTGGCCCCACGTAGAGAAGATCAATTTCTCCGGCAAATAGCGCTTCAATGGCGTTAGGCCCTGCGTTAAATAATTTCCAGTCGATCTTTGTGCTTTCCCCGAATATTTTTTCAAAGTGGCCGGTTGCATGGGCAATGAGCGCCGGCGCGTGAGTCACGTTAGGGAAGTGCCCCACTCGGATTCGTTCTGTTTCGCCGAAAATAGGCATGCCGGAACCTTGCATAAAAACAAAGACGATGATGAAACCGATTAATTTTTTAAACATTAGAACCCCACGTAGTGCCCTAGATGTAATACATTTGATGCGAAGATTTGAAACATGAAAAATCTTGTGATTTTTTGGAAACATCAGCAAGTGTTTTCTTATCGAGAATTTCAGCAATTGCGTTTCGAACATCCAACAACGTGCAGTAAAGACCAGAATGTTGTTCTTCCGACTGAATCCGTTTCTTTATTTCCTCCACCGTTCCAATGGGGGAGAGAGGGCCCTCAACGGCTCGAATTATTTCGCCTAAAGTGATTTTCTTGGGCGGGCGTGAAAGTGCGTACCCACCATATTTTCCTTTAGCGCTTTGTACAAAACCTGTTTTTTTAAGAAGCATCATAATTTGCTCCAAAAATTTATAGGGGATTTTGTCTTGCCTAGAAATCTCTCGAAGGCTCAGTGTGCGCTCGTCATAGACGACCGTCAGGGCCAGGAGAGCTTTAAGTGCGTATTCACCTTTTCTGGATAGTTTCATATCATACTATTTCGATAGGATTAGTGTAAATATACCATATTTGATTGCCGTGTCAAGCGCCTTTGAGCGAAAATAGTATTCATTCCAAAAACTCACTTTTAAGGGTACACTATAGCGTCTTCATAAGGAGGATTTTAAATGCCAGGCAAAGAGTTTACTTATAAACATACAGTCTATCTGAATGAAACAAACGCCATGGGTGGAGTGGTTTATTTCGCTAATTTTGTTAAATGGCAGGGTGTCGTACGTGAGGAATTTTTCATCAAGGCTTTTCCCTCCTGGAAAGAGGTGATGATGCTCGTGATGGGCGGCAGCGCCAATATGATCACCGTAGAAGAACATTCCAAATTCAAGCGTCACGCAATGTTTGGGGATACAATCGTAATCAAACTGCAAACCGCCAATTTAAAGAAATGTAGTTTCGATATGATATTTCGAATGTATCGCAACAATGAAGACGAATTAATTTACGAGGGATGGCAAAGAGTTACATTCGATGATTATAAGGGAAATTTCATCCCCATTCCCGAGCCATTCCGTGAAACGATTTTAGAATACCAGGTGCCGGAGTCGGAAAACAAACGGTCGTCCATGCGCGAGCGGAACAAAACTACCGCTTAGGGCCTGCCAGTAAGCCTTTCCTTCCAAAATGAATCATTTCATTTTTTCTGCGTTTGTTGTCTGCATTGTTACACTTGGAGTTTCGCTTTATTGGGTTTTTAAGCAGCGGAACGCGCTTAATCAATGGTTCGGTTTATTTTGGCTTGCGGTGGCGTTTTGGACCTATTTCGTGGCGACGCAAGCCGAATTGCTGCGCTGGATTCCAGGCCGCCTTTGGGGATGGGTTCTTCATATAGGTTGTATTGCGGTTCCCGTTTTCTTTTTCCATTTTACGCTGCATTTATCAAATCGCCGCAAGCAATATGCATTGGCCCTTAAAGCGGTGTATGGGCTCGCGCTTATTTTTATTCTTTTGAATACCTTCGCCGATTTATTTACGGGAAAAATCATTTACCGCGATTTTTACGCTTATCCGAAACCCGCACTTCTCTATCCGCTGTACATTACGTTTTTTCAAGTTATGGGTATATGGACGTTAATACTATTACTCCAAGTGCGCCAGCGCATTCCCGAAAAATTAAGGAAGTTTTTGTATGTCTATATCAGCCTTCATTTATTGGCCTATGTCGGGTCCATGGATAATTTTTTAATCATGTACGACATTCGATTTTTTCCGATTTATCCTTACGGATTATATTTGATCATTCCGTATGCTTTTGGGGGAAGTTACGCGTTTCAAAAAATTCAGAAGGATTGAACCTTCGGCTTTTGTGCTTTGAGAACCGTCCCCCGGAGAACCGGCTTTAATGCATCAAATCCAACTTCTTAGAAAATATGGGCTTTCTGTCCGCGGTTTTCGCGGCCAGCATCTTTTGATCGATGAGAATATTCAGCGCAAATTCGCTTCCCTTGTCAATCCTCAAGCAGGAGAGCGCATCATTGAAATCGGCCCCGGATTAGGCGCCATCACCGAACTGCTTCTTCAAAGTGGTGCGGAAGTGGTTGCGATTGAGCAGGATGAACGATTCATCAAAATTCTAAAAGGGGAATTGGGGGATGAATTTTCAAAATTAAAACTTATTCACGCTGATATTTTGAAAATTGACCTTAAAAAATATGCAAAATCAAAGCACAAGCTCAAAATCGCCGGCAATATTCCTTATTATATTACTTCACCCATTCTGCTGTTTTTAATTAGCCACCGCACTCTGATTGATTCGGTTTATTTGACGATTCAACGTGAAATAGCCGACCGAATTTTCGCTCAGCCGGGAAGCAAGGCCTACGGCCGACTTTCTCTTCTCGTTCGATTTTATGCGGATGCGCGCCGCGTCTTTGAAATTTCGCGCAATTGTTTTTCTCCAAAACCACAAGTCGATTCAACGGTGATTGAAATCGATTTTCGCCAAAAACTTCCTTCTTCTGTCAATGAGGCCATTCTTTTTGATTTAATTAAATTTGGTTTCGCAGAGCGCAGAAAAAATATTTTAAACGCATTCACCCATGGTTTCTCTATCGGAGGAAATAAGGGCAAAATTTCAAAAGAGAAAGTGAAAGCCCTATTAAATGCTGCCGGCCTTAAGGAGACGATGCGCGCTGAAGAGTTGATGCTGAAAGATTTTCTTCACTTAGCAGAACTCTTTGGGGCTAGTAAAATTGACTTGAGCGAGCGGATATGTTAGCATCCCCTTTTATTACAAGGACTTAAGTTATGTTACAAAAGATAAATATCGATCAGATAGCTGAGCTTGCCCGGTTAAACTTGAAGCCGGCCGAGCGGGATAAGCTGGCCAAGGATTTAGAAGGCATTCTTGCCTATGTCAGCCAGCTTCAAGAGCTTTCCGCGGACAAGGTGCCGCCTACCAGCCATGTGCTTCCCATTGAAAATGTGTTTCGAAAAGACTTCGCCAAGCTTTCCGACATCCGTGAGGCGGTTCTCAAGCATGCTCCTAAGTGCGAAGGAAAGTTCTTCAAAGTTCCAAAGGTTATTGAAGGAGCCTAGTCGATATGGAACTTTACGAATTGACTTTGAAACAAGCCCAGGAATTTCTTGCCAAGAATCCTAACAGAAAAGACGAGCTTACTAAAACACTTGCGGATCGCATTAAACAAGTCGATTCAAAATTAAACACGTACATCAATTTTGATTCCAAACACGCCCAAAAAAATGGCGATGTCAAAGGCCCGCTTTCCGGAATTCCCGTTTCCATCAAAGATAATATTGTGACTCGAGATTGGGAAACAACGTGTGCTTCGAAAATCTTAAAAGGTTTCGTCCCTCCTTACGATGCCACCGTGATTCGAAAATTGCGCGAAGCGGGAGCCGTCATTTTTGGAAAATGCAATATGGATGAATTTGCCTTCGGCTCATCATGCGAAACCTCTTGTTTTGGCCCCACGCGCAATCCTTGGAATTTAGATTTTGTCCCGGGCGGCTCAAGCGGTGGTTCGGCAGCAGCGGTGGCAGGCCGTACGGCCATTGCCGCTTTAGGTTCTGATACCGGCGGTTCCATTCGGCAGCCGGCAAGTTTTTGCGGCGTTGTGGGCCTTAAGCCTACCTACGGAAGAGTATCGCGTTATGGCTTGGTTGCTTTTGGTTCAAGCTTAGATCAAATCGGCCCCATTACAAGAACCGTTGAAGATTCCGCTATTTTATTGAATGTTTTGGCCGGCCATGATGAAAAAGATTCCACGTCTGCCAATGTGCCGGTACCCGATTACACGAGTTTTCTTACAAAAAGCGTTAAGGGCCTTAAGATTGGCCTCCCAAAAGAATATTTTGTCAAAGGCCTTGATCCAGAAGTGGAAAAAGCGGTGAAGCAGGCGACAAGCGTTCTTCAGGATTTAGGAGCAAGCGTAACGGAGATCAGCTTGCCGCATATGAAATACGCCATCGCCGTTTATTATGTCGTGGCCGTTGCCGAAGCCAGTTCTAATCTCGGCCGTTTTGATGGAGTTGAGTACGGCTTTCGGCATGAAAGTTCAAATCTTCGTGATATGTATTTTGAAACACGCAATCAGGGCTTTGGCGCGGAAGCGAAACGGCGTATTTTGCTCGGCACATTCGTTCTTTCAGCCGGTTATTATGACGCTTATTATTTGAAAGGTTTAAAAGTCAGAACCTTGATCAAGCAAGATTTCGATCAGGCATTTCAAAAAGTCGCTCTTGTCTTAGGGCCAACGGCACCCACGCCGCCTTTTAGAATTGGAGAGAAAATGAGTGATCCGCTTTCGATGTATCTTTCCGATATTTATACGATTTCGGCAAATCTGGCGGGGGTTCCTGCGATGAACGTGCCTTGCGGTTTCAGTGCAGCTGGGCTTCCGATTGGAATGCAGCTTACGGCAAAGCCATTTGATGAAGGAACTATTTTCCGTGCGGGATCAGCGTACGAATCAGCAACCAAGTGGCATGAGAAAGTACCAAAGTTGTGAGCCTAAAATGTTAAGCTTAATATTGATACCGTCATTGCGAGGAGGCCGAAGGCCGACGAAGCAATCCACAGCTGTCATTCTGAGCAAAGCGAAGAATCTCGAGATCCTTCGGCTTCGCCTCAGGATGACATTTCATGTCAGATTGCTTCGGCTATATTTGAAACGTTGCCTCGCAATGACGGAGAGGAACTAAATATGTCAGACCAATACGAATCTGTGATTGGATTAGAAGTTCACGTTCAACTGAAGACAGAAAGTAAGATTTTCTGCTCATGCCCTGCACAATTTGGCGCCGAGCCCAATCAAAATACATGTCCTGTTTGCCTAGGGTTGCCCGGTTCGCTCCCGGTGTTAAATGAAAGAGCCCTTGAGCTTGCCATGAAGGTGGGGCTCGCGCTTGGGTGCCGAATTTCAGACCGCATTAAATTTGACCGGAAAAATTATTTTTACCCGGACCTTCCAAAAGCCTATCAAATTTCACAATACGATATGCCGGTTTCCTCAAAAGGGCATTTAGCGATTGAGCTGAAAAGCGATGCCGGTACGCTTGCGGAAAAAAGAATCGGAATTACGCGCGCCCATTTGGAAGAAGATGCCGGAAAACTGCTCCATGAAGGAGTGCGCGACGGAAGCTGGGTCGATTACAATCGTGCTGGAATACCGCTTCTTGAAATTGTCTCAGAACCCGATCTGCGCTCACCGGAAGAAGCATTTCAATATCTCGTCAGTTTAAAAGCAATTCTGCAATATTTAGGTGTCAGTGATTGCAATATGGAAGAAGGAAGTTTGCGCTGCGACGCCAACGTGTCCATTCGTCAGAAAGGTGCCGCGCCATTCGGGACAAAAGTGGAAATTAAAAATATGAATTCTTTTCGAGCGGTTCACAAAGCGATTGCTTATGAAATCAAGCGGCAATCGGAAGCGCTTGAAACAGGTACACGAATTGTTCAGGAAACCCGCCTTTGGAATGAGTCTAAGGGAGAAACGTTTACCATGCGCTCGAAAGAAGAAGCGCATGATTACCGCTATTTTCCGGAGCCTGATTTGGTCCCGTTTTCGGTATCATCCGATCAGATTGAAGCGCTCAGAAAATCTTTACCCGAACTTCCTCAGGCGCGTTTTGAGCGATTTCGCAAACAGTATGGAATTTCTGACTACGATGCATACGTATTGGTTGCGGAAAAAGCTTTGGCTGATTATTTTGAAGCTTGTACGCGCGAGGGTGCCAATCCGAAACTTGCTAGCAATTGGATTCAATCTGAACTGCTTGCTTTGATTAATCTTAAAAAACATTCGATCAAAAACTTGCCGAATTTACCCCCGAAACATCTTGCCGGTTTAATTCGACTAATCGAAAATGGCACCATTAGCGGGAAAATCGCAAAAGATGTTATCGTTGAAATGTATGACACAAAAAAATCGGCAGAAGAAATCGTTAAAGAAAAAGGCTTAATTCAGGTGACCGACACAAAGTTACTGGAAGAAGTTGCCGATCGAGTGATTCAGGCCAACCCAAAAGTAGCGGCTGAAGTGCGTTCGGGCAAAGCGCAAGCCATCGGATTTTTGGTGGGGCAAGTCATGAAAGAAACGCAGGGAAAAGCGAATCCTAAAATGATTAATGAAATTTTGACGAAAAAGATAACCTCGCAGAAATAAACAATGGCAAAATCGAATCAAAAACCAGGGCTTGCAAAATTTTTTCAAGATTATCCCATTGTTTTGGTTGTTGCCGTTTCCTTGGGAATCGGGATTTGGTTTGGTTATTATTTGGCACACAGAAACCCTGCTCATCCGAAGGCCGTTCGAAATGTTTTAGAATCGAAAGGCTTTAAGAAAAACGCCTTCGCCGATCAAATTCCAAGCGCCGGTGTCCCCATTGTGCCTTTTCAGAAATTTTTTGAAAAGTCGAAGGAGGAGGAAAAAATACAGCAGCCAATCGCCAAGCCGCTTGGAAAACCAAAAATTGTTTTTGTGATCGATGACATTGGTTACAACAAAAAATACGCCGATCTTTTATTTTCAATCAGTCCATCGGTAACCTGCGCCATTTTACCTCAAGTTGCTTATTCAAAATATTTTGCTGAAGAAGCAAAGCAGCACGGTTTCGAAACTATTTTGCACATTCCCTTAGAACCCGAAAGTGCCGAAGACGAACCGGGTCCCGGCCTTATGACCGTGAATATGAGTTCGTACGAAGTCAAAGCCGTTCTCGACAAAGATTTGGCAAGCGTTCCGGGTGTTACGGGCGCCAACAATCATATGGGTTCGCGGGCTACACGGGACCGCGCGCTCATGTATTTTATTGTGAAAGAATTGAAAGCAAGGCAACTTTTCTTTTTGGATAGCATGACACATCCGGATTCAGTTGGCCACGATGTTGCGCATGCGATGGGGCTTACGCCGCTGAAGCGGGATGTGTTTTTGGATAATCAAGATGATTTTGATTATGTCACAGAACGTATTCAAGAAACGGCTCAGATCGCAAAACAAATGGGAGTTGCCGTTGCCATTGGGCATTACCGAGAGAACACACTTTCTGCGATTAAAAAAGCTATGCCCGGTCTACAAGCCGATGGAATTGAGATTGTCCGGTTGCAGGATTTGAAGTAGACATGTATACACTTGGCATTGAAACTTCCTGCGATGAAACGGCATGCGCCGTATTAAAAAATAGCGATCGCATATTGGCGAATGTTATTTCTTCAAGCCTCACTCAGCATAAACCTTTTGGGGGCGTGGTGCCGGAAATCGCTTCCCGCCATTGCCTCGAAGCGATCGATCTTGTTTATCAAAAAGCGCTGAAAGAAGCGCGGCTGAATGCAAAGCAAATTGATCTGATCGCTGTAACGCGGGGCCCCGGCTTGATCGGGTCCATTTTTGTCGGCGTTTCTTTTGCGAAGGCTTTGAGTTTTTCACTCGATATTCCGATGATAGGCGTTAATCACATCGAGGCACACCTTGAAGCAAATTTCATCGCGCGTAAAAAGCCTTCATCCTTCATCGGTTTAATTGTCTCCGGCGGACATACCAGTTTGGTGAAATATCAAAGCGGCCGTTATCATCTTTTAGGCGAGACGGTGGATGATGCGATTGGCGAAGCGTACGACAAAGTCGCCAAAATTTTAGGGCTTGGTTATCCGGGCGGCCCTGTGATCGACCGGCTTGCGCGAGACGGAAATCCCAAGACGTTTTCTTTTACGAAGCCGAAGCAAGAAGGGAAATTTGATTTCAGCTTTAGCGGAATTAA
>MHFM01000053.1:12240-17342 GCA_001804205.1 Omnitrophica bacterium RIFCSPLOWO2_01_FULL_45_10b | reverse complement strand
CGAGATTGCTTCGCCCCGCTTTGCGGGGCTCGCAATGACGGGCGAGGGATCTCCCTTCGGGCCTTCTCGCAATGACGGTTTTGTAACCGATCTTTGTGCCAGTTTTCAGGAAACCGTAATGCAATGGGTGACGCAAAAAACAATGCTTGCTTCCGAAGCGGAAGGAATTAAAAATATCGTAGTAGGTGGCGGTGTTAGCGCTAATTCAAGGCTTCGCGGATTATTGGCAGAAGAAACCAAGCGGCGGGGATTGACGCTTTTTATTCCTTCGTTTGAACTGACCACGGATAATGCAGCCATGATTGCCCGTTTGGGATATTCTTTGTTTCGAAATGGAAAACGTTCCGGTTTTGATATGACTGCAGATCCATCACTGAGAATAGGAGGCGAGACCAATGGAAATTTCACACGCAGACCTTGAACTCATTATTCGCCTGACAGCTGCTGCTATTTTGGGCGGCTTTATTGGATTCGAGCGCGAACTTCACGGAAAGGTGGCCGGTTTTAGAACCCATTCATTGGTTGCCTTGGGTTCCGCTTTGATTATGCTCGTTTCAATTCATATTTTTGAAGCGTATAAAGGCGTGGCTTCCGTTGATCCAAGCCGCATTGCTGCTCAAGTCATTTCCGGCATTGGATTTTTGGGCGCCGGCACGATTATTCGATCCGGCACGAGCATCAAAGGTTTGACGACGGCCGCAGGGCTTTGGACGGCTTCAGGGATTGGGCTTGCTTGCGGTTTGGGTTATTTTCGAGTGGCTTTTTTTGCCACAGCGATCACCATTTTTGTACTCGTTGTTTTTTCTTTTGTCGGCCGCCGCCTTGGCGCCCGCGATGTATGACTGTATTCGTCATTGCGAGGGAGCGAAGCGACCGAAGCAATCTTCGAGCTCAGAGATTGCTTCGACCTCGTTTGGAGCGCCGTCTCGCAATGACGGTTTAACCGCTATGTATAGCCGCAAAGCCATTAAGGCAATTCTAAAAAGAGTTTCAAAGCAAAAGCTTTCCCCGCAAGCTGCTTTTCAAAAACTTCGCCATCTTTCTTACGAAACACTTGGCTTTGCGCGGCTTGATCATCACCGGCCTTTACGGAAAAATTTGCCGGAAGTCATTTACGCGCCCGGGAAAACATTAGCCCAGCTTGAAAAAATTACGAACGCTTTGCTTCGAAAAAAAACGCCGCTTCTGATCACACGGCTTGAAGAAGATAAGTTTAGGAAATTGAAAAAACGTTTTCCAAAACTCATCTTTTCGAAAATGGCCCGAGTCGCTTATGTCAAAAGCCATAAATCCGAGATTGCTTCGGTCGCTTTGCTCCCTCGCAATGACGTCATTGCGAGGAAGTCCCGCCGACAGCGGGACGACGAAGCAATCTCAAAGAATTGCGTTGCCATCGTAACGGCGGGAACAAGTGATATTCCAATCGCAGAGGAGGCTCGAATTACGCTTGAGACAATCGGAAGAAGCGTTCACTGTTTTTATGATTTAGGCGTTGCGGGCCTTCATCGTTTGCTTGATCATTTGCCTGAGATCGAAAAAGCCGATGCCATTATTTGTATTGCCGGAATGGAAGGCGCGCTTCCCAGCGTCTTAGCGGGTTTGATCTCAAAACCTGTAATTGCCGTACCTACAAGCGTGGGTTATGGTTCAAGTTTCAAAGGAATTGCCCCTCTTCTAACGATGCTGAATACGTGCGCTCAAGGGGTTGCCGTGGTTAATATTGACTCTGGCTTTAATGCCGCCTGCTTTGCCCATTTAATGCTTTCCTCAGATTAATAACCCCCTATCTATTTCACTTCGAAAATTAGGCCATTTTAAGGTGTAAAAATAACGGCTAATCCTAAGCAGGCGCCAAATTTGTATGGTATAATTTTACAGCTTAAAAATAGTTGTTTTTAACGGCTTGCAATAATCAAACTGCCTATGAAAATTAAGCGTCGAAAATCTTCCTATAAATTAAGGGTGAGAGCAATCGCTTTTTTTGTGCTCATTTCTTTCACTCTTTTAAATGTCTTTAATCAAACTTTTTCTTATGCTCAAGCGGTTTCTGCAGACTCTTCTGCTGAGCGTGCGGGCATCGGAAAAATTGATCCTCAAGCACTCATTGGCTCCTTGAAGCTTCCTGAGGAGCTCGGTAGCATTCAAGATAAGTTTGTTCCTGAATCCGTCATTGCGAGCGAAGCGAAGCAATCTCAGGACTCAGGGATTGCCCCTACAGGGGCTATCCCGATCCTACGGAATAAAAAATCAATAAATGGGATTGCTTCGTCGCCTTCGGCTTCTCGCAATGACGGGCTTGATCGTCTTGTCATCTATCTTCAAAGTGCCCATACCAATTATGATTCCGAGACCAACACCAAAAAACTGATCGAATTCTTCCAAAAGGAATACCGCCTTCCGCTCGTTCTCTTGGAAGGAGGCGAGGGAAGATTGGACAGCCTGTTTTTCAAATCGTTTCCGGATGAGCAATTAAAACAAAAAGTCTTGGATGAGTATGTGCGCAAAGGCGAACTCTCCGGCGGTGAGACAGCCTCCATTTTGAATGAAGCTTACGACACGCAATACTACGGCATCGAAACTCAAAGTTTATATGATGAAAATAAAGCCGCTTTTCTCGCCGCAGTTCAAAATGAAAAAGAAATCACGAATCAGTTGGACAAGATTGAAGCAGAGCTTTTGGAACGTTCAAAAACCGTATTAAGCCGGAATGGGAAAGCTTTCTATGACAAGAAGCATGCCTTCGAGCGCGAAGAAATCGACCTGATTGAATATGTGAAGGCGTTGGAGGGTTTGTATGGGCGACAATCTGTCATCCCCGCGAAGGCGGGGATCTCCGATAGACAAATCTCAGATTCCCGCTTACGCGGGAATGACAATAGCGATTTGTTTGCTCAATCCTATCCTGAACTTTCCAAAATTTTAAACGTCCAAGAAAATGAAAAGCGTTTCCAGAATGAAGACGTTGATGCCGCCACGACCAAAATGATTCAAGCCTTTCAGGAAAAGGTTCTTCCAAAACTTTCTAAAGCAAAACAAATGGAAATCAATCAAATGATTCAAATGAATCGGATTGGGGCCGTCAGCCAAGGCATGTTGGTAAAACGTATTCAGGATTTAGCGCGCGCGATGAATTTCTTTTTTAAAGTTCCTGAAGTTTTAAGACCAACGGCGGAGCACGCCAAAACACTTTTGACAATTAAAGGAACCAAGTTGTTTGAGGAATTGCAGGCGCTCGAAACCAAACTTGAGGAAGCGCTTCCCGAATCCGATGAGGAGCGAACGTTGCTTCAAGAGTTACGCCATGTGTCGCTGCTTAGAAATTTTGCCGCACTTGAAATCGTGCATAAGGATTGGGAAGAGTTAAAAGGCAAGAGGCCGAGCAGCCTGCTGCAATCTGAGACTGTCATTCTGAGGCCGAAGGCCGAAGAATCTCGAGATCCTTCGGTGTTGCCTCAGGATGACACTTCGTATCAGATTGCTTCGCTTACTTCGTTCGCTCGCAATGGCGGTGAAAGTCTCGATTTCCTTTTTAAGCCTCACTACACTTTCTATGAACTCGCGTTCAAGCGCGACGAAGCTTTGTTTGAAAATATGCTCAAAACGATGGATCAGGAAAAAGCGAAAGTGGCCCTCATTTCCACCGGCGGTTTCCATTCGGAGGGAATTACGGCCAAGCTCAGGGCCCGGAAGATTCCTTACCTTTTGATTGCGCCGAACATTAACGAGCTGGGCGATCGCGAAAGTTATTTAAATGTCATGCAAGGCAAGCGTTCCTATATGAAATATTTTAACGGAAGTTTGTGGGATGCGCTGGCGCAGGATTATTCGGCTAAACTTGCCGCTTCACTCAAAGAATCAGAACTCACGCCTAATTTAAAACGCTGGCGCGACCGCATCATTCAAAATTCACTCGCCGAAGGCCGCATCACGCAGGCCGGATCCTATACCAAATATGTGGATGCGCTGGTTCAAGCTTTGCGCAAGGAATACGAGAAGGGCAGCGCCATCGATCAACTTTCTGAAGACCAATGGCGCAAGCAAATCGATGAGGCGCTTAATTCGTTCATGTCGACTTATTTTGATAAGCTCGAGTCGCTCTTGAAACAAAGGCTCAATGTCTTCGGCGAAGGCCTCAAAGAACTTTGGAAATCCGGCGACATTACTCCCAAATCAATCAGCACCCTAATTGATCGTATGAACGCTGTGCGGGCGTCCAACCTTGGTGTTGATCTTGCTTTGACGAACGGTCCCGGCGCAACTCATCTTACCGGTCGCGCCGAATTACGCCTGAGCAAAAAAGAAATACAAGAAAAAGTCAATGCGCTTCAAAAGATTGCTTCTGGATACGGTCCTGAGGCTTTAACGAGGTCATTGAGTGCCTACCAAACTGTTCGACAGGCCGCAGCAGAAATTTTAGGAAAAGGGACATTGGCTTCAGCTATTGAAGGACAACTAGGCGGAGTGTCTGCTGAAGACATTAACAAAATTATCGAAGCAATGAAACAGTCCCAAACCGCCGAGCCCAAAACCACCACCCGCGCTGAGGTGCGGGAAAAACAGGGATCGCAAAATGCTGTCTCGCGCCGGACTTTTTTGCAGGTGGCGGGAACGGCTTTTGGGGTTTCTTTTATTCCGACAATTTCATCGGCTGCACAACCTGCCCCTGGAAATGAAAATTCGATTATCCGGAATAAAATCAATAAATGGTGGGGTGATTTTAAAGATAAAGTCAATGCGCTGCCTGATTCAGAAGATAAAATTCTCCTCAATCGCGTGATTATGGCAGTGGGAATTAATCCTCTAGAATACCGTCCTCAAGATTATCCGGAAGCGCCGCGTCCGCAGATCCTCGGGGGCAAGCTTACCCCAAGCATTACCATTGTGGATAAAAGAGCTATTCAGAAATATGAAATATTTATAGCAACGGTCATCCACGAAGGATTGCATCACTATGCTTTTATGACTCAAAACACGAATGAAGTTCGAAAGGGCGGCATTCCAGAAAAGTTTGATGAAAATCCAAAATTGAAAGATTTTGAAACCGAAGAAGATTTAATCAAATTTCTCATTCCGGGGGAAGAAGGCTGGGTGATTGGTGCGAC
>MHFM01000053.1:0-12207 GCA_001804205.1 Omnitrophica bacterium RIFCSPLOWO2_01_FULL_45_10b | reverse complement strand
CGCTTGCAGGCTCTGATTCAAAGCCCGATGACAATACGGGAACGGAAAGAATATCTTATTAAATTGCTTCCTATTATTGCCTCAGGACAGCAGGTTTTTGTTCAGCCCACCAAAACGAACGATGCTGTGCGTGAACGAGCCGAATCATTATTAAAACGGCTTTCAGCTGCCAAGGGGATTGAGAATCAGATCAATCCTCAAGTGATCAGAGATTCTTTGGCAGTCCTTGAAGAATTGAAAACCAAAACCGGCCCGCTTCCTTTAAATAAAGAACCGGCCAAACAGAAAACTGAAAGCCGAGTTCACCGCGCTGAGGTGCGGCCGCAGATTATTACAATGAAGTATCTTGAAAAGGGCGTTAAAGACGGAATATCTGCGTTTGTTGATGAGGCAGCCAAAAGAACTGGCTTTAATATGTCGGTTCCAATTAATTGGAAGGAAGAAGAATTTCAATCTGCTTTAATGCCCTTATTGGACGAAATCGGCATAGCAGAAAAGCAAATGCAGAAAAAAAATGCCGTGGAGAATTTGGTGTTTTTTTCGAATGTTGAGGCAATTGTTACATATCTTATAAAAAGACATTTGCAACAGCGTTTCCGAGATAATGAATTGTTCAGAAAAGATCTTGGAGAAGCATTACAGCAAGAGGCTTTAAGTTACGTTCGAGATGCATTATTTAATGAATTCATGGGGTTGCAACCCCGGGAAACCGGCCAGATTTACTCCGCGAAGGATCACTTGCTACGCGGCTTAGATCATGATTTTGGCGCTGAACATTATGACAGGGCATTTAAATGGGATGCAACTCATCCTACAACAAAGCTTATAGATACTCCGCCACCGAATATGCGTACGCGTGACGACATTTCTCGCGCGCGTGTTTCCAAGCCAATTTCAATTGATGCTGCTGTTCAGGAAATTGAAGGACTGTTAGAGAACGTGACTGAGATTAATTTAGAGAATTTTCAAAACGGCGGTGTGAAAGACTTTAGACGTGAGACAACAAATTTTACATTGAAATATGGAGTAGATCACAATGGAGAACAGCTGTTAAGTGTCTGGGTAAAACTGTCGGCCGCCAATCCGGCAAACCAAGGCTATTTAGACAAGACGAAACTGGATATTACGATAACGGATCCGGCTGCTGGGGCACAATTCAAAAGTGGGTCAGCCTCGAAACGAATAATCTTTCACTTCAAAGAGGAAATTAAGAAGGGAAACAAACTTTCCAAAACCCTCAAATTTGAAGCTGCCATTTCCCAACGCTCCGAAATACGGGAAGGGTTGAACACGGTTTTATTTGAAGAACTCAAGCGTGTTTTTGGCCTTGAAAAAGGCCTGAGCACGATAGACGAGAAAATTGAAAAATTTAGAGAGAAATTTCCGGAAACTTTTGCAGCCCTACAGCTCGCAGTGAGATCAGGTGAGTTCAAAGCTCAATCAGGATTGGCTCAAGATCTGGAAACGCAAGCGATAGGTGCGCATCCCGATCTCGTGGATGTTTCGGGGTCAGTGGCGCCAGGGATCATCGGATGGCGAGATGGTCAAAGAAGTGCTCCGAGTGTTGTCGAAAAATTTGCCGCAGAATTTTTTAAGGCAGATCAAGAAACAGAAATTCTAAATGAGTTGGCCGAAACATTATTTGCCGAAAAAGATGTAAATCCATTGTATTTGTTGTTTGAAAGTCCTCCCACGGAAGATGATCTGCGTGAAGCATTGAAAAAAATGGAGGGTGATACTACCGCTTCTCAAATTTTGAACCGGTATCAGGAAATTCCTGCATTGATCGAAGAGGGTGAATTTTTAGGAGCATTGCATGCTGTCTTAGGGGCCTGGCAATTTACCGCCAATCGCTCCGAAGTTCGTGTGCAAAAGGCCACTGCGGCTGATGTCGAAAAATCTCGCGGCAAGCCGATCCCAAACCGAATTGCGGATATAGCCCTCGGAAAACCGACAGAACGGCCTGTATTCAACACTCCTTTGCGGGATAAAGAGTTCGTTACTGAGCCGGAAATAGCTGAGTACCGAAAGCAATTCGATCAGGAACTCAATCAAGTTGCTGAAATTCTTTCGGGAACAGAAGGACGTTCTGTCAGTCGCCAGGAAGCGCTTGCTACACTTGTGAACAGGATGCTTGAGTTGATTGATCAGGCGCTCAGTACCGAAGAGACGGTTCTCACCGGAGGGGGGGCGCATTCTTATTTTGAGAACGGAAAGTATCAGGTTTTCATGAACCGGAAATTTCTATATCGGCATCCCGATGTTGTCATATGGTATCGGGATCAAAGCGATCCTGAAGGCAACCGAATTCGTGCGCTGCGACTCAATGAGTATTCAATTTTTCTTGCCATGCATTTTGGCGTTTTCTATGTCGGCGAACCGGGTGATTTTTCATTTTCACCGAAGGAAGGTATGCCATGGCAACTGGGGACATCGCATCACAAGAATTGGGATCAAGCTTACCCCGTGTCGCCGCTCAGGTTTTTTCAAGAGCATATTCAAAATACCCCAAAGCCGCTCATCTCGCCTGAAGAAATGGCTGAATTTGAGGCAGAGCAGGCCGCTGATCAGAATGGATCAAAGCCTCGCGCGGAGGCACGCAGTCGCTCCGAAATGCGGACGCCAGACCCAGGGCAAAGCGCTCCGGCCGCACTCCCCGAAAAACCTGAACATTTTAACGAATCACTTGCCAAAGATATGGCTAGGTGGATTGTCGATGAAAAAGTCGCCAACCGGTTGCAGTTATTACAAAACGGCCTAAAGAAATTTGAAGAGGGCACCATCGCAGAGTCAGAAAGAGGGACTTGGTTGGAGGAGATGAGAAAGCATATTGGTCTGATTATTTCATTCAGAGAAAAACAGAATGAACCGTCGCTTGATGAAAGCGCCAGAATTGTCATTGAAACGGTGACCTATGGAGATCCGGCGCAGGCTTATGATATAGCCGCTCCTCTTACCGTCATCGACATACGCCTGCAATTCGCGCAGAAAGCCGCAGATTTGGCCGCGGCCAAGGACGCGCTTGAGATTGTTGAAACAAACAGCGATATTGCCAGAGTCTCAGAAATTGTGCGTCTGTTGAGCAATTATGCCAAATCTCCCGATTCCGAACGGTCGGAATTTATCACAAACGAACTTCTTGGGAAGACACATTGGTTTATCCAATTGAGCAAATTTTCGGTGTCCACACCCGCAACGCCCGTCACCCGCCGCTCCGAAGTGCGGGTGACGGCAGAAGAATATATCAGCGAGCCATGGAAGTCCATCACGGATAAGTTTAAAGGAGTGAACTCTGATCCAGCGACCTCCAATCGGCTTCAAAATCTTTTTAAGACTTTGCGCAAAATTCACAAAGACCAAGAAACCTTCGAACGGGGATATCACCGGTTTGCCCACGGCTTGGAATTAGCCGATTTGGCATTGCTGATTGCCAAAAATGGTCGCTATTCTGCCGCCGACACGCTCGAGATTCTGCTTGCGGCCTTACTGCACGATATAGATTTAACGCGGAAAGATTGGACAGAGTCACCCAAAGTCATCAATACCGTTTGGATGCTTCTTCGCGGGGACGAGGAGGCATTTAAGGAATATTTCCTCCGGGCCGACGAAACAGTCATCAAAAAGCTCAAGCGGCTCCACGATTCTCCAAAAATCCGGGCGCAACAGCAGAAAATTCTAGAGCTTTTGGAAGCATTGGGATTCAAAAAGGGACAGGAAAACTTCGATCGCTTAATTCTCCGTATTTATGTTACCGATTTTCGTTCACCTCAAAACCCAAACGGGGCTACGGATGACGAAATCAATGCTAAGCTTAGCAAGCTTGATCCCGAATTTGTGAAGCAGCTCCGCCTTTTGAAGCAGCTGGATATTGCCGTGACTTATCTCCGCCTGTCGCCTGAGGAAGCGCTCAAGCGGGTGAGCGATCTTGAGATAGAGCAGAAAGTTCTAATAGGAACCCTGATTGAACATAACCCTTCTTTTCTTAGAGACTTTATCGAGCGCCCGATTAATAAGGAGCAACCGAATCTTGAGACGCTGCTGAACGCCTTCCCCCCAAATGTGCGTGGAGAATATTCCAGAAATTTTGCGGCGGTGAAAAGCTATTTTGAAGAAAAATCAAACCACCGCGCGGAGCTTAGAAGCGGGAATGTAAAGAAGCCTACGGCCTTAAAAGAGGTCTTGCTAGGGTACATCGCCACTGTGGCAATCAGCCTCGTTATCGGGGGGACAGCTGCATTGCTCAAAGGGCCCGAGCCTGTTGAGCCGTCTATTCCGGGCCAAGTCGAAACACTCTTGTCCGGGAGCGGTGCTTCAAAACCCATGCTGGAAGCCGAGGATCCCCGGTATTCCCATTCCCAAGCCAAAGAAAAGCTCAAGCAGGCTTTTGAGCAATACTTTGACGAGCTCCCTGCAAAATTCAAAAAAGATTTTGGGACCCCGGCCCCCGACATTCTTCTGAAAGTCCATTTTGGACAGCCGTATATGGGGAAACCTGAAGAAATGGCGCGCCGGCGCATTATAAAACTTAACGAAATCGTTGAAGAAATTTACAAGTCGCTTGACCAAAATGTTTTGCCTGATTATTGGAGACGCCAGCCTGACGCAATAAAAAAGGCCTTTTTTGTTCTCGACGCTTTCGGGTGGGCGAGTACGCTCGAATTCCTGGAAAAGAACAACATCCGGATTACGGTAGAACCGACCGGCAGCGTTCACGGCGCGACTACCGGCAGCCATGGTCCTTATGGAACACCACCGCGGATTATAATCAGTATCACCATGGCTAACGATAATCCCGTAAAAACTGCCAGCGCCATTATTCATGAAGCCGAACATGCAAAAGCATTTCCGACATTGCGGAAATTTTTGTGGGAACGCTTTCTCGGAATCAGCGATGTTTGGGATCTCCTGGCCGATAAACTTCCAGACTATGAGCGGAAACCTTTCGCGGAACAGGCTGAATTTTACAAAAAAGTCCTCCATATCGATGTTTCGCTAGAGGACCTAAGCCACGTATATCTTGAAAATAGGTTGATTTATATAGGGATAAGTTTGGCGGTTTGGGCGGGCGTTCTCGGGGGAACATGGGTAGGATATAAAATTGTTAGATTAAGTATTAGATGGTCAGGGGCTCAAAAAAGCTCTAGCAAAAATCAACCATCCCGCCGTGCGGAGCTCAGGAGCGACTCAATAGTTCAAGGTGCGCAGGTTCTGTTGGACGCTTCCCATCAGGTTGACTCGCGTGCTGAACTACGAAATGTGGTAGAAGCAAAGAAAGAATGGCATGACTGGCTTGAAGCTCAGGGTGGATTCAGGGGTTTTTATACGAGGCAGATAAAAGTTGTAGAAACTTTCCAGATGCTTTCATTTTTTAAAAAAGCGATCAACCTGCCGCAAACACAGACCACATTTGAGTTCGATACAAACGATCAGGTTGAAACAGCCGCCGAAGTGGAGCAACTTCTTGTAGAAATTCAAAGACAGCATCCGGAAGTTTCATTGACAGAAAGGGAACAGTCGGATCTTCTCGAGGCTGCTAAATTTTTTGAGAATATCATAAAAGTTGTGAAAGAGAAACGGAACCTCTTTATTGAAAAGGGAAAAATCGAGTTGGATCCCGGCGGGACCAAGGGTTCTGCGGTATTTGAGTTGTTCATTGATGCCTTGGCGCAGAGCCAGGGTCGTCCCCCCATCACAGATTATTCAATTGAGATGAATAGTCTTTACGAACAGTACGGCCGGCACTTGCGCCGTATCCATGAGATTATCGGCCGTGTATTCGATCGGATGGCGCCCGTCATTGTTGACGCAGAGGAACAAATTCCTTCTGAAAGCAACTTCTCTATCTATACGGTTCGAGAGCCGTGGCAAGAGACGGGAGGAGCGAAGTATCTAGGCTTATCCCAACAGTCCGTTACCGCTGGACTCACCGCTCAAATTCTTTTCCGGGATCCTAACAAACTGATTGATGCGTTTTATCTTTCGGTCCGGTATCAAATACCTTTGAATCGCGAACTTGAGGAGGCTGTGCGCAAAAACTTGGCGCGATTTGCCCCAACACTCAGAGTCCGCAGGCAGTTTTTAGCGCTCTTGGCGTTGGAGCAAGATCCCTCGGAGGCTCTATTTTCGATGCGCGATCTTGGTGTTCTTAAAAAATTGCTTCCACCCTTTAAGACATTGAATGTTCTGACGGAACCCACTCACCAGTATCCTGTAGATATTCATACCTTGATTCTGGTCCGGTTTCTCTGGCGTCTGCGTTCCGAGGAAGATGGCCATCTCTCTCTTCCCAGACATGTTTTTGAGGATTTACTTAAGAACAATCCTGAGCTGATCTTGCCGCTTACCTTTGCGATCCTTTTCCATGACTCAGCGAAGTCGCCATCTGCTACCCGTACGGGTCCCGGCCATGCCTATGTTGCCGCCAAAGAGATTGTTCCCAAGGTGTTGGCGCAATATCCAGTGAGTGTTAAGGACAAAAAGTTGATTGAATGGCTAGTTCTAAACCATGCCAAACTTAAAGCAAGGGCAGATATTGTGGCCAGAGACCCTGCTGCTTTAAAGGCCCAGATTTCGGAATGGGTTAAGACCGATCCGTACATGAATCCACAGGTTTTTACATTGCTTTATCTTCTGACTTATGCGGATGCGTTCTCAGTTTCTGATTTCAAAACCCAGGACATCATTCAAATGAATAAGATGAAACCCGTGGACGATTTCTTCTCAATAATGAGTGAATTTCTTGGCACCCGCAAGTCGGAAGAAGATCTCAACCGGATTGTTGACCGCTTTGAAGCTTTCCGGCAGAGGGATGACGCTGAGTTTCTCGCGGGCCTATACAGGAATTTGGAAGGTTCTCTTTCGGGCAGCGCATTACAGAGATGGATCCGGGAATATGGCAAAGAGATGGGCGCGGAGCCATTGATGGCAGATCCTTCTTTCTTGCAACAGATCCCCACTCATGGGCCATCTCTAAAGGATTTCTTTGAAGGACGTTTCAAACCCGTATTTCCGGTCGCTTATCTCCGAAATATGACGGTTCCATCGATCGCGTCGGGCGTAATATTTCTGGCCTACCTGGAATTTGCAAAGGAGAAAGGGGCTTCCGCGATGCTTGTGAAGTTTTCACGGCTATCCAAGGATTACGAAAGTTATCTGGAGATCCTCGTCGGAAACAACAGGGATTTCAGAGGCCTTTTAGCCGTGCTAACCGGAGTTTTTGCAGCTTTGGAAATCAACATCCAACAGGCGGAGATTCACACCGTCGATGGTGTGATCGTAGACCGTTTTATCGCTTATGTCATGCCTCCTTATGACAAGCAGGAAAATCTGCAGAGATTGGTCCGAAGTAGGATTGCGACATTTCTAAAACTGGAGGAGGAGGGAGCAGCTATAGAAGAAATCTTTACTCGTTTGGATGAGATGATGCAAAACGCTGTCTTACGGCGGGTGGGACGGAAAGGCCCCACAAGGGTGACGTTTCGCCGGCATGATACATCCGAAGATTTGCCGGGCCCCGCAATGGAAATGGAGGTCCAAACCCCGGACCGTATCGGTCTCCTTTATACGGTGTCAAGGCTCTTGGCCCAACGTTATGGCGTCAGCATCCATCATTTCGGCGTTTCTACCTATTACGAAGGCGCATTAGATGCATTGATAATCTATCGGGAGGACGGCCAACCTATCGATACGGCGATGCAACGAGATATCCGTCGTACAGTGCGAGAACTCTTTTCGAAGAAGATCATAACCAACAGAGAGGTGAGCGCCGTTGCCTCCCAAAGATACGGGGCGCGGCTGCCGGATCAGGCTGATAATAGCCAGCGCGCTGAGCTACGGCAAGACCAGTTAACCGATCTTGGCTATGTATGGACAGAGGTGCCAGGCGTAAGAGGAAAGCACGCCCTTGTTCCGATTGCAGGGAGAACGCAAAAACCGTTACCTGAAAAGTGGAGCAACCTCAACCTACCGATCAATACTCAACTTTCAATTCTCCCGGGCGATGTCAATGCGCTAAAGCAGAAACTCCTTTCTTACCTATTGAATACACATTCCGAATTCCGGGAGCCTGATCCCATAGAATCAAAAGCCCGCAGGAAGCAACTCATCGACTTTTTAAATGAACAGAAGCTTTGGATCTATGATGATAAAGGGGGAGAAGTAGATTTAGAACAAACGATTTCGCTGGGCAATGATCAAACATTTCGCCCAAAGGTTTCTAAGCTGGATGGTATCGAGTGGACCGTATTCCAGTCAACAGGCTCTACTGGGAATCCGCTGGACCTTTATTTTTTTACTTTAACGCAATCCGAATCTGGCGAGATAATCGGACATGGAACTTTTACCATCCGTCGAAGCGCCATCGATCCGTTTCCACCGAATAGAATTGACCGATTTATGTATTACCTGAATCCTAATTCGAACTATAGAGCGAACATGGGGGCTCTGCCGGTTATTCTTGCCAATATTTATAACCTATTTGACCGCAGGATTGCGGAAGTAACCACTATTTCAGGCGCAGGCTACGAGGATCTTAGCGGCATTCTTCATGGAAGTTTTAGGCAGGCTCCCGAGCTCAATCACTTTCAGCGGATGCTTGGACGAGGCGTATTTTCATTTTATGTCCGAAGTGGTTTTGATCCGAATGTAAACGGCATGGACTCAGGGGACGCAAAGGAGAATATAATTCGGGCAGTTAATGATGTGAGAAAGAAAAGAATCGCACCTGATCAGCAGTTATTGGAAATTAATCGGATTTTAAGTGCCGTGCCTTTGGTTTTAAAACTCCCGGTTGTTATAGACCAGAACGAAGGATTGGTTGATCGAGCGCGATCTGAATTGCGAGCTGGTGATCAATCGCTTCGTACGGTGCTTTTGGGGAATAAGGATTCTGTGACGTTTTCTCCAGAAGAGATGAGCGGAAAAACCAGCATAGTGGTTTACTATGTCCCAAAAAGAGAATCGTCTGCCCGATTCGATGAGATAGAATTCCAAATTTCATGGAATTGGGGCGACGACTTTGTTACAGTTAAAAATTCCGATCAAACCGTGTCACAAATTTATAGCGGCAGCACTATTAAAGAATACTTAAACGTTGAAATCAAACCGGATCGATTGGTGTTAACCCGATCAATCGGAAGCGGCCCGGAATCGGGGCCGATGATGGTTTTTACAGCAGGTGAAACAGCAGAGAAGTCCCAGGAATTAATGCAAGCTGCAAATCGGTTCCGGGAAGCGATGGAAATTTGGAAAGAGATGCTTCATTTAAAAAAACAAAATACCCTTTTAAGGGAGAAAGTACGGCAAGCTTTAACAATTGCAAGAGATCTTATACAAGGATTCAACGAAAAACATTTATCTGACCTTCCGAAACGAGACCGCGCACAAATCGAATCTATTTTGAGAAGTATGGCAGATTTCTCTGAGACGCTTGAGCTTATTCTTCAAGATATCGGGATGGACGAGGTAAAAGAAGAACTGAATCGATTCGGTGTCTTAGTGTCTTCAACAAATACAGTGGAGTCCTACCTATTACCCACAGGCACGGATAAAAATTGGGTATTAACGCAAATGCGGGATCGGAAAACAGCGGAAAAAATAATTGCAAGCAATCTGAATGGAACAAAAAGGTTAGAACTTAAATATCCCAGTCAAATCTTGCCGCATTTTTTAATTTTAGACGAAACGCAAAAGCCAAAATTAACAAGTGCCCGGCTTGGCTTTGTGAAGGAAATTAATCATCCAGTAGTCATCCGGCCATTTTCAGGTACTACGGAAAATGATGTCCATACTGAGCTTTTGATTGCACAAGTATTGAGCGTGCTGGGAATGGCCGAGTTTTATGGTGTGATTGATTTGGATGATGGGCAATATGGTTATGCGACTCAGCCCATCACCATCTCAAATACCTCGGTTGTGCAATTCGATGAGGCGAGCCGCTCGAGTTTGCTCGAAGTTCGCCAAAGATTAACGGAGGCAGGACTTATCAGCGCACAAGGTCTCCGGGAAACGGTTCCCGGTCAATATGTAGAAACCGGTTTTGAATTATCACTGAAAAGCCCGTTTGATATTATTCATGACCGTGCTCAATTCAACCAATTTGTAGCAGAACAAGCAAATCAGCCGCCGGCAGATGACAGCTGGCGTGCTGAACTGCGCCCCGTAAAATCGCCTTCGGCAATCACGGGGCAAGTGAAAAGCCCTGTGAAGGCGGAGCCTTTTTACAGGGCCGAGCTGCCCTCAGCCCCGACCGGGCTGAGGACTGAGCTGCGGAATAATCCGACGGTTGCTGACTTAAAAGAAGTTTTGTTGGATCTACTTGAATGGTCGTCTCCTGAGCTGAGATCGTCCATAGGGTTACTCAGCGCTCGTGGATTTGAGGAAAACGTTAAAATTGATCCACATACAGGGACTATTTCTATGAACTTTGTGGTCAACGTTGCCCCCCTGAGAATGATCGGCTTAAAACTTGAAGACTTAGGTAAAGAATTGGAAAAAGAATATCCTGGTTACAAGTCTAACGTGCCTGAGCCGATGTATGACCCGGAGAAACCGGAAAAACTCATTTATCAGTTGATACTCAAAAAGACGACTGAAGATGAATCTTTAACTCAGCGTGCGGAACTGCGTCAGCCGACATTAGAAGAAGTAGCAGCAGTGGAAACTGCCGGGCGTTTGGGCAATCAATTGGCAGTGGTTATTGGTGGAGTGCATCAAGAGCCAGAGCGTTTGGCCGTCGAACTTAGTTTTGCATCTAAAGTTGTAGGCATTAAACCGGAAGAAGTGCTCCGCCTCGCGCAAAATGTATTGGCAGATCGTGTCAACTTAGTGCATCAAAACCAAGGACCCATCACCCAAGCGATCGAGAAAAAACTTCTTGAGTTGAAAACAGCAGGAAAGCCCATCACGGAGGAAGTTGTATCCTTAGAAGTTCAAAAAGTACTAGGAGAATCTGGATTGGATAAATCGATCGCAGAGCTTCCATTTGAAAGTGCAGAGGTAAAAGCAGCGCTTGGCCGTGTTTTAACCCTCTTAAACCAAGAACCTCAAACTGTTTCATCTGAGCAAGAAATAGTCAAAGTAAAAGAAGCTGAAGTAGCAGCTATGTCACAAGCGTCTGCCGATATTGCCAAAGCTATTCTCAATGCAATTGTAGCGCTTGACCGCACGTCGGTGATTGCCTACCGAATGACGGATGATCAATTGAAGACAATTAATCCGGCTTCACGGAGAAGCGTGTTTCAAGACCTTGCTCGTAAAAGTGCGGTCTCAGTGGCTTCCAATGGTCATTTGATTATACGTCTTGATCTGCCGGCCAGTGCCGTAAGGGAAACAAGCCTTAGAGAGTTGGGTCGAAACAATAAGGTACAGCGAATCGTATTTGGTTCATCCGCTTTTTTCTTTAACACAGGAAATCAAGATGCTTTGCGGAACATGGATGATCAGCCAAGTATGTGGATAAGTCCCGATCGAGCCGGGGCCGAGACTTTGCTCTCAAAGGTTTATGCCGATGGCGATCAGATCGACTTCAATGAAGAATCAATTGCGGGGGAACTCCTCATCGCTGCTTTAGCTCATCTTGCTCTTTCTAAAGAAACAAATCAATTCCTGAAACAACTTGATAATGGAAACTTGCAGGTTCAAAGCCGTGAAGCCCTTCAAAACCTCGTTTTACTATTAGCTTCTATGTTGGATCAGGAAGCCCGCCAGCAGGCCCTTTCCGCCAAAGCCGCATAAAAAATATAGCGTACAGAGTTCAGCGTTCAGCGTATAGCGTTTAGTGTTCAACAAAAAAGGGGACAGACAAGAAGTATTGTCTGTCCCCTTTTCGGTAGCGGTATTAATTATTAATGAGGGCGGTGGTCTGGCTTGCTGCTAGTGTGCCTTTTTTCGGCGTTGGCGTGAATCAAAATATAGGAGGGCCACTATAAAGACCAAGAAAAGCAGAGTCACCACAATCGCAATCATTGTTTACCTCCCTTTCTCATTGCATGGATGAAGATGGCCACTATCACTAACAAAACCCCCATCAAGGGGAAACTGATACGATAATAAATAGGAAGCTTCTCAAAAAAGTAACTGGCGAACCCAACCGTGAGAACAGCCTTACCCATGTCCGCCACATTCCTGGCAATGAATTCTCTGCTCGATTCATCGAAACTGATCATACCACACAACCTCCGCTTTCACAAGGAAGTTTAAGATATAATT
>MHFM01000052.1:8047-9351 GCA_001804205.1 Omnitrophica bacterium RIFCSPLOWO2_01_FULL_45_10b | reverse complement strand
GAACGTAGTGAATAAGGTCCCAAATCTGCTCTTCGGTTAGAGCGTCTTTATAACCTGGCATGGATGAACCCGGCAGTCCTCCGGCAATCCGGTAAAACAAATCTTCAGAACTAGCGCTCCCCTTAAAAATGCCCGCGGTCAGGTCCCGGGGCTTCACAGGGTAACCCAACGTGTCTTTCATCATCTGCTTGCCATCGCCTTTTCCTTCCAATCCATGACAAGCCGCGCATGCCTTAACAAACAATTCTCGTCCCCGTGAGATTCCATCGGCAGTGACAGAAGGCTCTTCCGGCACTTTTAATAATCCTTCAGGATCGACTTCGTAAGAACTTAACTTGCGGTTAACATCCCACGATAAACCTTTTTTGATCGTTTCATCCGTAATCTCACCTTTCGCTTTGCTCTCGGCCAGATTCTTAAGATAGCGGAGGTAATAAACCAGACTCCACCGTTCCTCCTCAGAAAGAAAATTCCACGATGGCATAGAGGATCCCGGCATTCCCCTAGTGATTGTTTTAAAAAGATCCTCATCCGTAGCTTCCATACTGTTTGTGGAAACAAGACGAAAGTTGTCCTCAATAAAGTTTCTCGGTTTTGGATAAAGAAGATAGGCGGCTTTGCCATCGCCTTGACCGGCCACGCCGTGGCAAACAGCACATTGTCTCTCATAAACTGCTTTCCCTTTTAAAAAAAGGGGTTCGGTCAACGCCGGCTTCTCTAAAGCGGGAGACGGGAGCGATTGAGCATTGGCCTGCCACAGGTGCAAAGAAGACACAATGCCAGCAGCCGCAATGATCATGGAAAAGAAAACGAGCGTCTTGAATTTCATGCTTTCATTCGTCTTTAACGTCATGCCTTTTCCCTTTTTCCGCGTGCATGGAAGCACGGCTAAAAAAACTGACGGAAACGTCGGTTTCTGCTTTTGCGCTATAGGCAAAAGGCTTGCTTTCCAAAAATTCGTCTTCGCCCAGGGTTTGTGCAGGCTCAATAATCTTGAGCAACTCTTCCCCGCCATTTTTTTTCTTAAATAGCCGTATCCGGCCTTTCCGCAGGATATAAATTCCGTAAGGTTTATGGCCTTCGTAAAATAAAGTTTGTCCCGGCTTGTAATTCACACGTTCCTCGGCCTGGACCAAGTCGGCTAAATATTTTTTAACTTTCTCGAGCGGAATGGTGGTTTTCATTTTGCGCCTTCTTCTGATCATTTGTTTTAGATGATCGCCCAAAAGGCAAAAGAAAACCATGACCCCGGTCAGAAAAAAAGTTGATCTTAATCAACTTCCGATGGATGCTCTTTAACAAGA
>MHFM01000052.1:6948-8035 GCA_001804205.1 Omnitrophica bacterium RIFCSPLOWO2_01_FULL_45_10b | reverse complement strand
GAGAAGCGATCGATTGCTTGACTGACTTGCCGGAAGTTCGGTCAAAAATTATGCTCTCTGGAGCCCTTCAACTGCAACTTGTCCCTGGCGGGCATAGTCAATCGATTCGGCAAGAATTCGCGCAGCTTCCTGGGGAGCATGAAATCCCATAGAGTTTTCAGCTGAAACAAAATCAAGCCGCCATTGGGCCTTGCGATGCATCTCATAGGCAAGCTTTAATTGATCTTCGGTCGCTCCCGCTTTTTTAGCTTTGACGATCGCATCAATTAAATCAAGCAAGGCCGCCTCGGCGCGGTCCATAAGAACACGCGTACGCGCTTGAATTGTTTCGACACGCTCCTTCATCTCATTTTCCGTGAAATGATGGCATTGCAGGCAAGCACGTGAAGTATTTAAAAGAGGACTGCGGATATGATGATCGGTTACTTTCGCGGCGCCTTCACGCTTATACGGCATATGACAGTCTGCGCATGAAACCCCGCTTTTTGAATGCACTCCCTGGCTCCAAAGTTCAAACTCCGGATGCTGGGCCTTTAAAACAGGCGCTCCAGTTTCAGCGTGTACCCAATCCTTATGACCTGCTTCATTATAGTAGGACTCGATTTCTTCGACTTTTACTCCCTTAGACCATGGGTAGGTCAGATATTTTTCAGGCCCTTTAAAATAATATTCCACATGGCACTGCCCGCAAACAAAGGTACGCATCTCTTGATGCGTCGCCATTGTGTTGGGATCGTAATTTTTAATTCCCTCATGTTCCTTCAGGGCTTTAATGCCGCTTAAGAACCCCGGACGTGTCACGCGCAGTTCCATCGTTTTCGGATCGTGACAATCGATACACGCCACCGGATGTTTCGCATAAGCCCAAGCTTTCTCCAAAGGCATGGCATTGACCTCGGCAAACCCTTGCATCAAATTTCCGTTGCCTACTGTTTCGTAGACATTTTTCATCCCGCCGGCATGACACTGCAGGCAGGCGCCAGGTTGTTTGAATTGCTTTGTCCGGAGGGTCTCCTTTTGATCCTCAAGAGAATAGGCGTGCCCCCGATCTTCGCGGTAATCGATGCCAAAAGCATAACCCGCAAAA
>MHFM01000052.1:1705-6929 GCA_001804205.1 Omnitrophica bacterium RIFCSPLOWO2_01_FULL_45_10b | reverse complement strand
CGGATAATTGCGCTTCCAGATTTCCGGATCTGTGTCTTTTTCTGACAGTTGAACGACATCAATATGACGGACCTTCTCCTCTGCTTTACGTTCGCGTATGTTCATCAGAAGCGCCACAATATTCCCTGTCAGCACCGTTGTGATAACAATGACCAAAAAATATCCTATTTTCTTTTGCACAGTCTTCTCCTTTTTATCTAATCCAAACTCATATGCCCAACCGAACGATGGCAATCCGTACAGCGCATGGTGCTCAGCGTTACGCCCCGGTGCTCGATCAGCTTACTGACCATACCTTCGTGACAGTGAATGCAATTGGCTTGTACAATTCTGCGGTTGTGAGGACTGATACGGATGGGCTCCGGAAAATTTTGAAGCGTAAATGCTTTTGAGTGGTTCCAGCCATTGCGTGATTTTTCCACATATTTCCATGGGAACTCATGAGGAATATGGCAGTCATTACACTTGGCCGCCTGATGATGGCTTGACTTTGTCCATGAGTCATACTGCTCTGTCATGATGTGACAGTTCATGCATGCTTTTGGATTATTGCTAAAGTAAGACAATCCTTTCGCATAATCAAAAGTATAAAGTCCGATTCCGGCCAGAATTCCAATAGCGAGACAAGCAAGAATTTCAATCTTCACCAGCCTGCTTGGCTTCATGTGCCAGCAGCCCCGTAGTCGCAGTCTTTTTCTTTATGGGCTTTCATTTGACGCGGTTAGGCAAATGTTTTAAACCTTAAGCGCCAACTGTCCATAAAAGAAATTCGAGTCATCGGCTGATCCGCTATCGCGCACAAAAGCTCCCGCATGAAAATGAGAGTAACCGATTAAAAAACTCAAGTGCTTTGTCAGGTTCCAATTGGCCAGCAGATCCAATTCCTGCCCTAGGGTCGTACTGGCGCCTGCGGTCTTCGGCCGAATGACGCTTTGGCCGGCATTAAACCAGGCGCTTCCATTCGTATCCAGAAAGAACCAGTGGTAATCCATAGAGAATTTTATTTTTTTATGCGGCGTGACCCCGGTCCCGATCTTAATGTTGTTCATATTTCTGAGACTGGCAAAATCCATATATCCGTAATAAATGTGGTTGGTGGGAAAAAGGTTGTCAAAATTCTCGAACGTTCCGTCCCTGGGATCGCTGTCCCCCGAGCCGTGATTGTATTCAAAATGAATTCGCGGATCCCACGGCAGGACATCGAACGTATACCCAATTTCATTGTGCCAGGCCCATGCTTCGATATCATCGTGTGCCCGGGAGCCAAATTGAATCGCCCATTCAACGCCATAATCGAAAATCCCTGCGGGCCGGCCAGGCAGGGATTTCTTTCCTTTGAAACGGTTGCCGATGGTATATTCTTTAAGCTGTCCTAACTCGCCCGGTTTTTCCCCGGTAATTTCATTATTCAGGTTATGGCGGATGAAAAGAAAAGTATCCAGCACATGATCCTTAAAAGGTTTTAATGCTGTATAAATTCCGTAAAAATTATCGTCATGCTGGGCGGAATCGGCCTGGCTTCGATTAATTCTCACAACCTGGCTGAACCACGCATCCGCTTGAAGCCATTTGATTGGCGTGAAAACCACCTTTGCCGCATCAAATACTCTAGCCACATTGGACCAGCCAAAGGCTCCGACAAAGCGTTCGTCACCGTAGGACAACTCCTGCCTTCCCACTTTGACCGACAGAGGAATATGTTCCAGAGGGCTTTGAAATTCCGCATAAAGCTGATGAAGGTCCAGTCGGTTGACAAAAGCTGTTGATTTGTGCGCCTGCTGGTCTGCAAAACTCTCGGAGTCCTGTCCCTGGACGTAAATTTTGACATACTCGCCTAATTTGAGGCTTAAACCAAATCGTGTCCGAAACAAATTAATCGCATCATCCTCAAAAGTGGCATCATTAAAATTAAAATCATCCCTGTATTCCAACCGGTAACGAAACTCTCCGTCAAATTCGAGTTGTGTTTTGTCTTCATCAAAAGAAACGGGGGATCCCAATCTTTCGAAGATCTGATCAAACCGGTCCAGCAAGTTTACCGAATCAGGAGAAATGCCGTTTTCTGTGTCAGCCAAGGCTGTCTGAGAAAATAAAATAACCGAAGAAATAATAAAAATCTTTTTCAACATAAGAGCGCCCCTTTACTTTTCGGCCGTCTCATCCGGAACTTTATGTCATCCATGGCTTTCGATGAAATCATATCGCAGGAAGAGGAAACTAAAAACCATGACCACGCTCAGAACAAAAGTTAATTTCAATCAACTCCCATGAAGGCAGGTGTGAAAGATGCGGTAAGAATAAGGCGGAATCAATAACTGGCTTCGGTAAATGTGAGGAGTTTTTCGGGTTCCTTAATCGAAATGCTCTTTTTCTCAACTTCAACCAGCCCCTCAGCTCGGAATTCACTTAACAGGCGCACAACAGTTTCCACTGTCGTGCCGATTGCCTGTGCCAATTCCTCCCGTGACAAGGCGATCTGGAGCCGATACGCGCCCTGCTCATAAACACCGAAATTCTGCTTAAGCGCCAACAAGAATTCCACAAAACGCACGCGGACGGATTTGTAGGCAAAATCCAAGACTTGTTCTTCGGATCGGTTCAATTCACGGCTTAACTGCCCGAGCAATCTTAATGCGATGGATGGATTGGCTTGAAGAACGGAAAGGAATCTATTTTTGTCCAGAAAGCAGATATCGGATTCCTCAATCACCTCTGCTGTTGCAATATGAGGCGTGTCCGTAAATAAAGATGAATGCCCAAGAATATCGCCGCCCTGTGCAATCTTCAGAATTTGCTGTTTCCCGTCGTCACTGGTCTTATAAAGCTTCACTTTCCCGGATTGGATACAGTAGAGCCCGACAACAGGGTTTCCTTCATAAAAAATAATTTGTTTCCTTTTGTAGTGATTGCTTGTTTTACATTGCTCCAAAAACTTGAGGCTCTTTTCGGAAAGGTTGGAAAATATCCCCGCTTCAAACGAGTGACACAAACGACAACTCTGAGAACCCTTGCCGCAAATTGGTATTTTAACTCTCTGTGTGGTTTCTTTTTTTGTTGTCCTAGGGAGCATCAGGGTCGGAATCCTTTTTATTGTCTTTATCGCCGGTGATTGATTTTCTGAACTCTCGGATGGCTTCTCCCATTCCGCGGACAATCTCCGGGAGCCGCTTTGCTCCAAAAAGCAGAAGCACGAGCAAAAAGATGAGAACAAGTTCCATCGGCCCTGGCATGGAAATCATCAAAACGACATTTTTTAAAATGCTATGTTCCATTTTTCCCCCGCTTGAGATGAAGTTAATTTCCGCCTCTTCAAGACGTCACTGACAAGAATAATTATCCTCTTTTTTTTCTGATTCGGCTACTATTTCTTCCTCTCTCCCCAGATGCCCTTAATGAATCAACAAATGGACTCCCTTTTTGCTTCCTGCATTTCTAAAACAATTCTCTTTGCATTCTCATGGATGCGAGAAGTTTCTTCCTGATCCGGGAACGCAAAAATTAAAGGAAACAAATGAAGCAGCCAGAAAAACGCACCGATCAGCCAGCACAAAGCGGATAAACCTAAAAGCAAAAAATACCTGTCCGGAAAAAAGGAACTTATCACCCGCAGAAGGGCAGCAAAACCGATGGATAAGGCAAGAAAAGAAAGAATTTTTGAAGATCGCATAAGCTTCTCTCTTCTTCCGGCATGACTTGCTATCACCATGGTAGCAACCGTAAAGGTCATAAGACTGTACCCTCCGAGGAAAACAAAATGCAGCATAGCCACGCGGTGATCTGGAAACAGGAACGCCGCCCAGGAACCTAAAAAGACCATCCATAACGCGAACCAAAGTAATCGCACATACTGTTCATGCATCAAGGGTTTCAACGCTAAGCTCCGCGTCCAAAGCATGATACAGGTTACCAAAACCGCCCGCATACCATAAGCCATCCTGAGAAGGCCAAAACCTTCCAATAAAAACGATGACAAAAGGACAAGCCCGGCAAGGAGATGAAGAAATTGAACGCGCTTGCGATCCTTTGCCTGCTTGATTTCACAGCAAGGACTGCTTGCGGGTTTAACCACCTTAAAAGTACCCATCAGTCGCGGCGCCAGAAATCCGCCGACGCCCAAGACAATGGCCAGGACAATACCTTGCTGCACCATCGACTTACCTGCCAAAATCGTCCAGGTATCTGTAATTTTCGAGGTCCCTGTCATCAGCAGAATACTTCCCACAATGCCGTGAAGCAACGCGATAGGAACCCACACAAATTCTACGGGAGGTTTAATCTTCGCTGAACTGTGACATGTTTTAACGCGGCGAAATCCAAAAAGGAGCAGCCAAACAAGAGCCGTGACAAACAAGGAATTGGCTATCAGCCAATTCGAAAAAATAAGAGAAGTCAAAATCCCTAGAATCAGACTCACAAGACCGCACGTTTCAAACCATGAAGCCGGAGCCGTCCCGCTCATCCGCGGCATGGCCGTCATGAGAAAGCCCGCAATGAAACAAATCATATAGACTTGCATCTGAATCGAGGCGTGCATAAACCCGGAATAACGGTCGATCCAGCCGGTCGCATAGGCAAACCAATGGCCAATCCCAAGCATTCCGCAAAGAATCGCTAAAGGAAAAAATATTCGGTAAGGTTCTTCAATGATTCGAAAGCATGTATTTTTAGTCATAAACAAATGCAGAGATGCCGAGGCCTTGTTCAATTTCTATCACTCGATTAACAAAATGGCACTTATACATGCATTAACCTAAGAGCGGTCGACTGCATACGCATGTAGTTAACGGTTCTCTCCATTAAAAAACTCCATAACCCTTCTTTCGAGCCAAGGTTCCTGCCTCCATGGCCATCTGCCTGAAATAAACCCCAGATGGCCACCGTGTGGAACAACTAAGGGTTGGAGGTATTTGGAGCAGTGAATCATATCGATCGGAAGCAGTTTGCCCGGGAAAAAAGGGTCGTCTTCAGCGTGAATCAGAAGCGTGGGAATAGTGATCGATTTCAAAAAATTCTTGCAACTTGTTTTGACCCAATAATCCGTCTCATCCAGAAAGCCATTAAGAGGTGCTGTCACTTCCCGGTCAAACTCTCTAAATGTCGTGCATCGTTTTATACGATCATAACGAACTGTGGCAGGAAATTGTTTTTCCTTCGTACGGACTTTGGATTTCAAGCTCGCAAGAAGTGTGCGCGTATAAACATGGCGATTGAACCCGCCATCCAT
>MHFM01000052.1:0-1695 GCA_001804205.1 Omnitrophica bacterium RIFCSPLOWO2_01_FULL_45_10b | reverse complement strand
GCCCGCTCGCCCAACCATTTCAGAAGAATATTCCCGCCAATCGAATAACCGACAAGATAGATTTTCTTGCGTTTCCCGTTTTTGATTAAATTCTCGACGACCTGTTCGAGATCTTCCGTTTTTCCGGAATGATAGGTCTCTTTCAATCGATTGGGCTGGCCGCTACACATTCTCATATTGACAGCAACCGAATCCCAACCGCAAGCATAAACTTTTCCCAACAGGGTTTGCACATAAGGCGCATGGGACGATCCCTCCAAGCCATGGAGAACGATAACCAATGGGACAGCGCTCCTGTCATCCGGAGACGGCGCTTCACAAAAATCAAGATCGAGAAAATCGCCGTCCTTAAGCTCCAAACGCCTGCGGTTTAATTTCGCTCTCGGTTTCGGGCGAAAGAACGCCCCAAAAAGTGTCTGTGCATGCGCTCCTCGGCACCACCAAGCTGGTTTAAAGATGCCTTTCACGCACTCACCCATTTGATGAGGGCGGCAGGAAATCGCCGCCATGACCTATGATGAACCATCTGTTCATTCGTTTCATAAAACGTCGGCGGCTCATGAGTTGCACCGGCTTTCAGATGTTTGTCTTCCCGCCGCAGTCTCGACCAGACAAATCTGCCGGCCAAAGGCGCAATCAATCGGGCCTTGATGCCAATTTCTTGCTTGATCTCATCCAATAATCCTGAGAGCTTTTGAGCCAACGCTTGGTTCCGATTTTTGAACCATTGCTGGGCAGCCCAAAGTGTTGCGGGAAACGTCACCGTTAGATCTCTAGCTTCCCACGCAAAGCGATTCCGAATGCGCTCGTCCGCATGACGCTTATAACGTTTCCACCCTGACAGAACGGTTTTTGCAATACGCAAAACGCTGGGGCCGTTGACTTCGAAATCCCGCCGAAATGCTTTTAAAATAAACTCCGTCTCTTGTCCCGGTTTCAGATGCGGATGACGATGTCTAAAGATAGATTGACCATGGATTTCCCCTTCCTGATATTCACTGGGGTCTAGGAGCGTCCTGTTGGCTAAATGCTCCGCATAAAGCGGAGTGCCCGGAATAGGCGTGTAGAGCATGAACTGATGAAAATCTGTCCCGTGACTCACGGCATACTCAATGGCCTCATCAAGATTCTCCGGAGTATGCTCCTCGAGCCCGATGATGCTGGAACCGAGAACTCGAATCCCGTGCGACTGCAGGGTGTGCACCAAGTCGTGGGTATCGATGTTATGCAGTTTGGCGTACTGGCTGTTTTTGCCTTCAAGTCCCATCCACACCCACGAAATGCCGAGCCGCACCAGTTGTTCGATGCTATAAGATTGTACCACGCGCGCTGAGCTGAAGACGTACAGCGACCACGCCTTGCGATGCTCTTCGATTAGCTCCAAAAGCCGAAGAGCGCGCTTGCGGTGAAGCAAGAAATTCTCATCCATGACAAAAAATGAGCGGACTCCCATGTGCCGCTCAATGCCGCACATGACGTGGAATAACTCATCGCCCGTCTCATAAAAATTGACAAACTTGCCCTTGCCGCCGAACATTGCAGAGGTAGCGCAAAAATTACACCCCATCGGGCAACCAACAGAAGGAATTAGAGTGGCTGCCGTATCGCGTCCGTTGTCTTTTATATCAATCCCCATCGTCCGCGTACCGATGGACGAGCAGATCAACGGATGCCGGATTGGCTGCTTGACGTCTT
>MHFM01000051.1 GCA_001804205.1 Omnitrophica bacterium RIFCSPLOWO2_01_FULL_45_10b | reverse complement strand
TCGTCTTAAACAATGTTCACGGCCGATTCAACATTTTTTTCTGGATTTTTTCAATGGGAAGCCCCACGGCATTTGAGAATAGGCCCTTGATCTCTTGGACGATGCCACCGTGCGGAGACTGAATGGCATAGGCACCGGCCTTATCCAACGGGTTTATTCTCTTAAAATAACTTTCAATCCCTCTCGCTGTAAGTTTTTTAAGCCGCACCTTTGTTTTTTCAAAAAAAATAGTTTTCTTGATAACCTGCCCTCCTACAATCTTAAAAATTGCAACACCCGTATAAACCATGTGCCATTTCCCCTGAAGCTTTCCTAAAATAAAACGCGCGTTTTTTAGATTTTTGGGTTTTCCAAAAATATCTTCGCCGAGTGAAACGATGGTGTCGGCCGCCAGAATGGTCCCTTCTTCGATTTGTCGCATACAAGACTCCGCTTTCTTGATCGCGTGCATTTGAACTATTTTGGAGGGCGGAGCTTTTAATTTTTTGTCCTCTTGATAGGCGGGTTTAAGAACGCGAAAATTGATCCCCGCTTTTTTAAGAATATTTTTCCTTCGCGGAGAAGTGGAGGCGAGATAAATCATGAAGTTAAGCTTTGCGCAGCCCTGATTTTCATTAAATCATCCTCTGAATTATCCATGGGAAATCAGGACTGCACTGACTTGCGATAAATACTCACAGAACGAATCTTAATGTAAGTCATGTGCTGCGCTTCGGCCGGCAATGGCTCCCGTGCTCCAAGACCACTGGAAATTAAATCCGCCGATGCGGCCGTCCACATCCAGGATTTCCCCTGCAAAATAAAGCCCGTCGGCCAATTTTGATTCCATGGTCGACACATTTACTTCTTTAAGATCGACGCCGCCCGCCGTCACTTCCGCTTTCTGATAACCAAAAACACCCGTGACTTCAAGTGGGTAGTGGAGAAGTAAGCGAATGAGCCGCTTTCGATTTTCGCTTGAACATTTTCCAATGGATTCATTTTTGCTAATCCCGATTTTTTGAAGAAAGGTTTCCGCAAAGCGTTCCGGCAATTGAAATTCCTCAGCCAAAATATTTTTAATCGTCTTCGCCACGCTTCTCTTTTGTGCAGATTGAAAAGCGGCTTTAAGTGATTCGTCATGATGCTGCGGGAGAAAACTGGCGATGATTTGAGGATGTTCTTCTTGCTTTGCGCTCGCAAAATACCGGCTGATATCAAGCGCCGCGGGCCCGCTGAAACCAAAATGGGTAAACAAAAATGAATCTTGATAATCGCATTCTTTTTTTCCATTCTTTCCACCTAAGACGGATCCGCCTCCCGCCAAGAATCGCGGCGAGGCTCGCCTTCGGCGGCTGGCGGAAAAAAATGAAAGCTTCATTTCAAGCGCGATGCCGCTTAATTTTTTCCAATCAGGATCCTCCGTTAAAAGCGGCGTAAGAGCGGGAAATGTTTCGACAATTGTGTGACCAAAACTTTTCGCAATTTTATAGCCGGTTCCATCGCTTCCGGTGGTGGGATGCGAAAGCCCTCCTGTCGTTAAAATCACTTTCTTCGCTGAAATTTGATAGGTACCCTCCGTATTTTTAAGATGGAACAAGTTTCCTATTTTTGTGATGTCCGTAATCCGAATACCTGTTTTTAAGGTAACTCCTGCGCGTCCGGTTTCGATCATCAATGCGGTTAAAACTGTTTGTGCAGAATGAGTAGCTGGGAAATATTTTCCGCTGGGCTCAAGAACAAGTTCAACTCCGATGTCTTTAAAAAATCGAATGGTTTCCTGGGGCGTGAACGCTTCGAGAACATGCTTTACAAAATGGCTTGCCCCACCCTTGAAGTCAGATGTTTTTACTTCTTTATTGGTAACATTGCAGCGGGTTCCGCCCGACATCAAAATCTTCGCGCCTATTTTTTGACGCGTATCAAAGAGAAGAATATCAAGCGGCGCCTGTTTGGCCTGAGTGCTTCTTCCCTCAAATCCGATCGATTTGAGGACTGAAGCGTCCTTGGCCCGGTCAGGGCCGGCGGCGCTTCTTCCCGCCCAAATCGCGCTCATAAGTCCCGCCGCACCTGCTCCGACAACGGCAATATCAACTGGCTTCTTATTCATGACGGTACTGATTTCCATTAATTAAATTAGGAGAAAACTTGCACGCCATTATTCATCTAAAACAAAAGGCCGGAGGTCTTTTTTCCTCCGGCCCTATCTTGCCTGCTAATCTACTAAAGTCGATTTAAAACCTGCTTTACTGTCCCCCGCCTCCGGTCGTCTCAAACGGATGGCTGTCGACAGACGCATCTGTTGCAGCAACTTTGTTCGCAGCAACTACTTGTACGCCACTGTGAACATTGGTATATGTGCTTCTGCCTGTATTCGCTCCTTGCAGAAGCGATGAGTCCGTGCTCGATCCTGATGTGTCTCGATCTGCATACACAAACGACCCGCCCAGCCCAACCAAAAGGGCGCACAACATAAACGAAATTACCTGTCTCATTTTAAACACCTCTTTCAACCCATATTTTGCAATCGCGTGAACAGCGGCTGCAATGAGGGAATATTATGAACGACTAGTTCGCAAAGTCAATAAATAACTCGACATGCTTAACTTCTGGAAAAGCTCTGCTTTTTAAAGAGTCAGCAGACAGGTCAGGCGGACTTTTATTGAATCAATTTAATCATGTAGCTCAAGGTTAGAAGCAAGAGCTTTGCATTTCAAAGTCGAGATTGAGTAAACTGCTTATTTAACCAAAAGCAATCCATAATGATACGGCTTTAGGTCAAATCTCTTGGGACTGCGAAAACCGGCACTCTTAGCCCATTCAATGCATTGCTCCGGCTTTGGGCGAATAGCCATAGATGGGCCGCGCGGAGTTTTTGGATCACAATTCCAATGGATAATTCCAAGCTTGCCGTCTTTTTTGAGAACTCTTCTGGCCTCATTAAGCAATTTCCCCGGCTGTTCCAAGTGAAGAATATTGAACAGCATGGCGTAATCGGCGGTTTCGTTTGGGAGATTTGAGCCATCATTTATAAAATCGCATAAAATTGCTTCAACATTATCTAACTTATTGTTTCTTGCGCGTTCCTTTGTGATACGAATCATATCAGGTTCAATATCAAGGGCGTAGATTTTCCCTTTAATGATTTTTGCGGTGGGAATGGTAAACGTTCCATAGCCACAGCCAAATTCCACAACATTGTTCACGCGATGGCCCAAACCCAACGTTTTAAGAATTTTTTCAGGATCAAAAAAATTCTCCCATGCTTTTTGATCCGGCATGCCGCTTTCTCGGATTTTCACTCTTCTTCTCCCATTGCCCAGGGAACTGGGCGTGAGCAAACCATAATGTTATTCTGAGTTTGCTTGATTTCGACAGTCCTCAACGATCGCTTTGGGAATCATACGGATCGCAAGCCAAACCAGTAACGGAATTAATATCAAATCATCCAATTGCCCCAGCAAAGGAATAAAATCGGGAATTAAATCAACCGGAGAAAGAAAATAAGCAACCGCCAACCCTAATAGCCATTTTGAGAGCTTCGGCGTCTTGGGATCGGTCAAAACTAACTGATAAACCCGAAGCTCTTTTTTAAAATTCTCTACTGCTAATTTAAATTTTTTAATCATTTTTGGACAGAAACTTTTTTCGCATCAAGACCTTTTGGCAGCGCTTTACTACAGGAGGGCATTCCTCAGCCGCAATGAATTACCGATGACAGATACGGAACTAAAAGTCATGGCGGCGCCGGCAATGACCGGGCTTAATAAAATTCCAAAAAAGGGGTACAAGATGCCGGCGGCGATGGGAACGCCCAGCGCATTATAAACAAACGCAAAGAAAAGATTCTGGCGGATGTTTCGCATGGTGGCTCGGCTTAGCCTTCGAGCCTTTGCAATTCCGCGTAAGTCGCCTTTGACGAGAACGATTCCCGCGCTTTGCATCGCTACATCGGTGCCGCTTCCCATGGCAATTCCGATATGAGCGCGCGCCAAAGCGGGCGCGTCATTAATTCCATCTCCTGCCATTGCTACATTACGGCCTTCGTCCTGAAGTTTCCGGACGTGTTTTTCTTTATCTTCAGGCAAAACCTCGGCTTGAATCTCATCAATCCCGATCTTTTTGCCAACCGCTTGAGCCGTCTGACGATTATCTCCCGTGAGCATCACAATTTTAATATGCTCTGAATGAAGCAGTTTGATGGCTTCATACGTAGATTCTTTGATTGGATCGGCAACGCTGACGAATCCAGCCGCTTTTCCATTCGCTGCAATAAATACAACTCCTTGCCCTTCGCTTGTAAGCTGATTTGCTTTTTCTGAAAAATTAGAGATGTTAATTCCTTTCTCCTCCATAATCTTTGCGCTGCCGATGAGAATTTGCCGGCCGCCGACAACCCCTGTGATTCCTTTTCCTTTTTCATATTTAAAATCTTTTACTTCCTTGAAAGGCAAATTTTTTTCTTTGGCCGCTTTTACAACGGCTTCGGCCAACGGATGTTCGCTTTGCCGCTCCAAGCTTGCCGCTAGGCTCAGCAATTCATTTTCAGAAATTCCGGAAGCCGCCATGGAAATCAACTTCGGCTTTCCTTCCGTAAGCGTTCCGGTTTTGTCGACGACGAGCGTGTCGATTTTTTCGAAATGCTCAAGCGCTTCGGCATTTCTGATTAACACGCCGGCCATCGCACCACGGCCTGTCCCCACTATAATGGACATGGGCGTGGCAAGCCCCAAAGCGCAAGGACAAGCGATGATCAGTACGGCAATCGCATTAACCATCGCATACGCCATGCGCGGCTCAGGACCGAGCCAAGCCCAAAGGACAAAAGTTAAAGCCGCAATTAAAATTACCGCGGGAACAAAAAAGGAGGAAACAATATCGACAAGCCGTTGAATCGGAGCGCGGCTTCTTTGTGCTTCACTTACCATTTTGACAATTTGAGCCAGCAGTGTTTCCTTTCCAACCCGCTCAGCACGCATCATGAAACTGCCGCTTCCATTAATGGTGGCTCCCGTAACTTTTGAGCCTGATTCTTTTTCAACCGGAATCGGCTCTCCTGTAATCATAGATTCATCCACAGAACTTGTGCCTTCAATTACAATTCCATCAACCGGAATTTTTTCACCCGGCCGAACGCGCAAGTGATTACCGACGTGAACATGTTCGAGCGGAATATCTTCTTCATTTCCATTTTCCCGAACCACACGCGCGGTCTTAGGCCGAAGTCCAAGAAGCGTTTTAATGGCAGCGCTCGTTTGGCTTCGCGCTTTCAGTTCAAGAACTTGCCCAAGCAGAACAAGTGTGACGATAATCGCGGCCACTTCGAAATAAACTCCGACCATTCCGTCTTCTGAGCGAAATGAATTGGGAAAGATTTTGGGGAAGATAACGGCAACCGCACTGAAAAAATAAGCGGCTCCTGTCCCCATCGCAA
>MHFM01000050.1:4307-5495 GCA_001804205.1 Omnitrophica bacterium RIFCSPLOWO2_01_FULL_45_10b | reverse complement strand
TGCGGCCTTACGCGCGGTGTCAGCCGTTCCACTGTTTCGATGTTGTGATTGTAAACACTCGGATACGCATCGCAAACATGTCCAAGCAATTCAGGCCGCGCGTGAAAATCAGGCGTCAGTACTTCAATTGTTGCTTCCGGTAAAAGTTCGCGGATTGAGAGAATCGTTTGATGAAACGCGCCGGCTCCTTCATCTTGAAGCTCATCTCTTGCCACCGAAGTCACTACGACATGGCGCAAACCTAACTTTGACGCTGCCTTTGCTACGCGCATCGGCTCATCTGCTTCAACGGCCGAGGGTTTTCCAACATCAATGGCGCAAAATCCGCAGCTTCGCGTGCATCGATCACCCAAAATCATGAACGTCGCGGTGCGGTGAGAATAGCATTCCATTTGATTTGGGCAAAGAGCGGATTCGCAAACCGTATTCAGCTTAAATTCAGCCAGTGCCTCATGCGTCGCAAAGGTAGAACCGGTTGGAATTTCGCGCCTAAGCCAAGCAGGAAATCGCTTCATCCCCCACCATTTGTTTTCATGTGATCGAATGGTGGGGGATCATCACCCCACCACTACATTTTAAGGTGAATAATGGAGGGCTTTTTCTATCAAAAAAGGACTTAACTGTCAAGGTATTCGATATTTACGACGCAGGAATGGAAATATCGAGGACAGAAACTTTGCCGCTATGCTCGGGGCCTCTACCAATCAAGAGGCCGCGTTTGGCTATTCCAAGCGTTCCGGTCGCTTTTGCCTTAATCGCAATGCCTAATGGAACGCCCGAGTCGCTGTTTAAACCGGAAGGAATGTCAATGGCGAGAACGGGCTTTTGCGAATCATTCAAAATAGAGATTACGTCATAAAAAAATCCGCTTACCGGCCGTTCCAATCCAATGCCAAAGATGCCGTCGATAATGAGGTCTGATCTTTTAGCCAATATGTTAAGCCGAGTTGCTTGATTTTCTGATGTAAAAGAACAAATCGGAACATGCATTTTTCTTAAAATACCATAATTTATTTTTGGATCAGATTTTAATTCTTTTGGATGGATTAAGAGAACAACTTGAACTGAATAACCATGATTGGTCAAATGGCGAGCGGCAACAAGGCCGTCTCCTCCATTATTTCCTTTTCCACAAACAATAAGAACGCGCTTTTTTCTTCTAAGCATTTTCTGAGCTAATTCTGCAAT
>MHFM01000050.1:0-4300 GCA_001804205.1 Omnitrophica bacterium RIFCSPLOWO2_01_FULL_45_10b | reverse complement strand
CCTGCATTTTCCATCAATATGAGGCTTGGAATTCCGTAGCACTTAATCGCCTTCCGGTCAAGCGTCCGCATTTTGGCGGTGGAAATATATTTCATGGTGATGCGCACCGTTTACCGTCATTGCGAGGCAACGTTCCAAATGAAGCCGAAGCAATCCCAGAGATTGCTTCGTCGGTCTTACGGCCTCCTCGCAATGACGGGCGCAAACAATTCCTCACATGATATGCCGCAATTCCAAACGCGACTGTGACATTTAAAGAATTTTTAAGCCCTGCCATTTCAATTTCAATCGCGCGGTCACTCAAGGCTAAAAGCTCATCCGAAACTCCGCTGATTTCATTGCCGAGCACAAGACATACCGGCCTGCGCGGCTCAAATTCTTGATACGGCGTACTTCCCTTGATTTGTTCAAGCAAAACAATTTCATAATCCTGACTTTTTAGTTCTTTCACTATCGAAATGACATTTTCGCGGTATTCCCAAGGCACGGTTCTTTCAGCGCCAAGCGCCGTTTTTGCAATACGCGTTTTCGGTGAACGCACTTCGCTTTTTTTACTTTTTCCGTGTCCAATTGAATCGGGTGTGCCCGTAATCCCGCAAAGCCAGATTTTTTCAATCCCGGTCGCATCCGCCGTTCTAAAAATGGAGCCTACATTATAAAGACTCCGAACGTTATTTAGAATAACTGTGACGGGCAGCCTTTGCTCTGCGCAGCTCGACTGTCGTTTAAGCAATTCTTGGTGAGTTAGCTTGCGCATGCTAGAAAGCGAGGGATAATTGCGAACCTAAAACTTGATTGGAAGACCAATCACGCGACCCTCTTTGGGATTGAATCAGATAAAAAATTTTGAACGTCGTCTTTTTGTAGAGCTTGAATGTCAATCCAATCGGGATCACACGATTTTCGACAATGCGCTCACGGTTAAAATCAACGAAAAATTCATTATTTGCATAAATGGATTGAAGCGGGCCTAAATGTTTTAGAGGAAATTCCAATTCATCCATATGGCGGAAACGAGCATTATCAGAACCGGCGTCTTCAATCCAGCGGAATTCCAATCGGTTGCGGGTTTTAAATTTGAGCCAGTGTGTCACTTGATAATATGGATTGATTTCAAGCTCTAAGCGATGATGAGACTTAAAATCTTTCTTTTTTGTTTTTGTGTCAACTGCCTCATTTTGCAAATAGGTATAATTAACTCCGAGCTGCAGATATTTTATCGGGTCCAATTGTAATTTCTGGCTGGCCTGCCAAAAACCAAAATCAGAAACATCATCCAAAAACCGCAGTTCCCCATAAGTGATGTAATCCACATGCTTGGTATCGATCGCCTTAATTTGAAGCCTTTGCCAATATTGAAAATCATCTTCCGCCCAAAGGTGAGTGGGTGTAAACAACAACATTCCAGTGAATATACCCAAAATAAGCTTCTTCATCATCCGAGCCCGATGGTTCGTGGAATCACATATCTAAAACCAGCCAAAAGAACGATATTTGCTACAACCGAAAAAATAATACCTACTTTTAACATATCTCTGACAGAAACAGCACCTGTCCCATACGCAATCGCCATCGGCGGTGTCGCCATGGGAAGCGCAATATCAAAAGATGAGGCAAGCGCAATCGCAGTCGCGAGCATGACTGGATTTTCTCCGGGAATGCTTAATGCAATCGGAATCAATAAATTGACCGTTGCTGTATTACTGATAAATGTAGAAAGAAGGGCGGATACAATGCAAAAGGCGATGACAAGGCCAAACCCTTGCTGCGAAAAAAGAGGCAGCCCAATGACCCAATTCGCAAGCCCGCTCCGCTCCATTCCCTCTCCCATTGCAAGCCCTCCCCACATCAAAATCAAAATATCCCATTCCACCGCTTTCAACTCTGCTTTTCCAATGAGCCCAGAACCCGTGAGCAGAAGAACGGCAACTAAGGCAACTACAGATTCATGAATTCCATGCCAAGCGGAAGTCATCCACAATCCCGCCGTCAGGACTCCGATTCCGAGCACCCACTTTGCGCGATGGTTTAATGGATGTTTGAGGTCCAAATTAAGGGCAAGATTTTTCTGGCTTGGCCGGAAAGAAACGTACAGGAGGACAGATATAAAAAGGATCAAAAGAATCTCAAGCGGTATGGCCATTTTCATCCATTGGAAAAAATTGATATGAATTCCCTGGTGTTCCAGCATACCTATCGCAATCGCGTTCGGCGGCGTGCTCACCGGTGTCGCAATCCCTCCGATACCGGCCGCGAACGCAACCGCAAGCACAATCGCTTTCGTAAATTTTTTTTCATGTTTTAAATCCGATAAAAATGGATGAATCATCATGATCATCAGCGCCGCGGTTGCTGTATTCGAAATCCACATCGATAGAAAGGCGGTGGCAATCATCAGCCCTAAAAGAAAGGGATATGGGCGCGTTCCAAACAAGCGAAGCAGGCGCATGGCAATGTTTTTATCGATATTGTAACGCTGAAATCCTTGGGCTAAAACAAACCCGCCTAAAAAAAGCATGATGATCGGGCTTGCGAATGGATTAAAAAATACCCGGTAGCCATATTTTCCAAGTTCCGGAATGCCGTGATCCCCAGCAAGTAAAAAAATCTGAAGAAGAACAATTCCGATCGAGGTTGCAAAAAGCGGAATGATTTCAAGCGCCCAGAAAAGCGCCGCAATCACAAAAATAGCGGCCATTCGCCGCGCCGGTTCTGCGCAATCGGCCGGAAGGAAATAGTAAACAGCACCGGCGCTTAAAAAAGCACCGATTCCGGCTATAAAACTACCTCTTTTGCTCATCTGGGCCGCATTTTTTTAATGAATTCATGCCAATACGCCGAAGAGGGTTTCGTGGTGAAGCTCTTTTAACGTCACACGGACAAAAGTATTCACTAAGTTTTCGCCAGCCACAAACACAACTCTCTTATCCTGATCCGTGCGGCCGATGAGATGTCCCGGCGTCTTAGAACTTTTTTCTTCGCAGAACACATTTACCGTTTTGCCAATCCATTGCTCACTTTTGGCCCTTGCAATTTTCCGGTGAAGCGTTAACAGCTCCTCGTGGCGTCTTTCTTTAACCTCCCGCACAACATCATCCGGAAGTTTTCCTGCGGGCGTTCCGGGGCGAAGCGAATACTTATAAATAAAAGCGCTGTCATAATGAATTTCAGAAAGTGCGCGCATCGTGGCTTGATGATCTTCTTCCGTTTCTCCCGAGAAGCCGGTAATAATATCGGTCGTCACGGAAATATCCGGAATTATTTTGTGCATCAAATCAATTTTGACTTTATATTCTTGATAGGTATGCAGACGTTTCATTCGTTTTAAGATGCTGTTGGAACCAGATTGAAGCGGCAAATGAAATCGACGTGAGATTTTTGGATTCTGCGCAATCACTCGGAATAATTCTTCCGTTGCATCTTGCGGATGCGAAGTGGTAAATGAAATCCGCTTAAGCCCTTCGATTTGGCACAACATTTTGAGCAGTTCTGGAAAGGTACTACTGCTTTCTGTCATCCTGAAGCCTTCAGGCCGAAGGATCTGCTTTCGAGATTCTTCGCGGAGTTTACCCTGAGCCTCAGATCCTTCACTTCGTTCAGGATGACAGACGAAGGGCTCAGAATGGCAAAGATCCCCTTTATAGCTATTCACATTCTGCCCCAAAAGCGTAATCCACTGCACGCCTTCGCTCACCAAACGGCTTGCTTCACGATACACTTCGCGCGCCGGCATTGAAACTTCGCTTCCCCGCGTAATCGGAACGATGCAATACGTACAGACTTTATCGCAACCGGTCATGATCGGAAGCCAGGCATGATAGCCGCCTTCCCGTTTGATTAAATCCGTATATTCAATCGAAATTCCGTCTTGTTTAATTTTGGCAACTTGCCTGCGATTTTTTTGAATTTCTTCAATTAAAGCGGGGAGTTCTTTGATGTTACGCGTGCCAACCATGAGGTCAAGCTGAGGAAATCGCTTGAATAGTTTCTCGCGATGCTCTTCCACCATGCATCCCATAAGCCCGACAATCAATTCTGGATTTGTTTTCTTAACTTTACCGAGCGCCCCAAGGCGACTATAGACCTTATCTTCCGCATGCTCCCGGACTGAGCAAGTATTCATGAGGATAACGTCTGCACCCCCCTCACCTTTTCCCTCTCCCCTTTGGGAAGAGGGTTGGGTGAGGGGCAGTTCCTTCACAATTTCAAACCCCGCCGCTTCAAGAAGTCCCGTCGCCACTTGGCTGTCGTATTCGTTCATTTGACATCCGAAGGTCTTAATACATACGACCAACTTTTT
>MHFM01000049.1:667-6235 GCA_001804205.1 Omnitrophica bacterium RIFCSPLOWO2_01_FULL_45_10b | reverse complement strand
AAATCAAGATAGCGGTTTCCGTCGCGATCCCAAAGAAAAGCGCCTTTTCCTTTTTGAATAAATAGAGGCGTTCCGCCGACAGCTCCAAACGCGCGGACAGGAGAATTCACTCCGCCGGGAATCAGCTTCTTAGCCCGTTCAAATAAACTCTTCGATTGTTTCATATAAAATACGCGCGCGGAGAAAAGCGGAGGAAGACAACCGATGCGCCCTCTTAAAGATTAAGTTTCTTCGTACTGCTGCTTCAGACGATTGATCACTTCCGGATCGGCGAGGGTGGTGACATCGCCCAATACTTTTCCTTCGGCAATTGCTTTGAGGAGCCTGCGCATAATTTTTCCGGAACGCGTTTTGGGAAGATCGGCGGAAAAAATAATATCCTCGGGGCGTGCGAGGGATCCGATTTTTTTTGCGACATGACTGCGCAATTCATTCACTAACGAATCGCTTTTCTGGATGCCTTCTTTAATCGTCACAAAAGCAACAATGGCTTCACCCTTAATTTCGTGTTTTTTTCCGACAACGGCTGCTTCTGCGACAGAGGGATGATCGACCAATGCGCTTTCCACTTCCATGGTGCCAATTCGGTGGCCCGCTACGTTTAATACGTCATCCACGCGGCCGAGCAGCCAAAAATAACCATCCTCATCCCGCTTAGCGCCGTCACCCGGAAAATAAACCCCGTTACACAGACTGGTATTTTCTGTCTTACGTGTAACGGGGTAAATATTTGGCCATTTCGACCAATATTGTTTCACGTAGCGTTCGGGGTCGCCATAAATTCCGCGGAGCATCGCAGGCCAAGGCTTGGTAATCGCTAAATAACCTCCGCCGGTTTCACTTTTCTCCCCTTTTTCATTCAAAATACAAGCTTCGATTCCGGGAAACGGTTTCGTCGCGGAGCCCGGTTTTAAATTTGTAATTCCGGGAAGCGGAGTAATCAAAATCATTCCGGTTTCGGTTTGCCACCAGGTATCCACCACCGGGCAATGGCCGCGGCCGATATGCTGATGATACCAAACCCAGGCTTCCGGATTAATCGGCTCACCGACAGAGCCTAGGAGCCTCAAACTTGAAAGGTCGCGCTTGGCCGGCCACTCCGTACCCCATTTCATAAAAGAGCGGATCGCGGTAGGCGCCGTATAAAAAATGGTGACTCCGTATTTTTCAATGAGCTGCCAGAATCGGTCCTTTTCCGGCCAATCCGGCGCCCCTTCATACATAAAAACCGTAGCGCCATTCGCAAGAGGCCCATAGACAACATAGCTGTGCCCTGTGACCCATCCGATATCGGCCGTACACCAATAAACATCCTCGGGTTTTAAATCAAAAACCCATTTGGTTGTGGCATAAACACCGGTTAAATAGCCACCGGTGGTGTGAATAATCCCTTTCGGCTTTCCTGTTGTCCCGGAGGTATACAAAATATAAAGCAAATCCTCAGAATCCATTGCCTCAGGTTCCGAATAAGCTTCGGCATTCTGCATCAGCCGATGCCACCAATGATCCCGACCTTCCTGAATCTCAAGCGGAAATTCCCCGCGTTTTACAATGATGACATGTTGAATGGAAGGCGTTCCGGTTAATGCCTGATCCGCTTCTTTCTTTAAGGCAATCATTTTTCCCCGCCGCCAGCCGCCGTCTGCGGTAATTAAGACTTTCGCCTGCGCATCATTGATCCGGTCGCGGAGGGATTCCGCGCTGAATCCTCCAAACACAACGTTATGTACAGCTCCAATCCGAGCGCAAGCGAGCATTGCGATAGCCGCTTCCGGAATCATGGGAAGATAAATCGCAATTCGGTCGCCTTTTTTCACGCCCAGTTTTTTAAGTGCGCTCGCGAATTGATTCACTTCCCGGTATAAGTCCCAATAAGTCAGTGTTCTTTGGTCGCCCGGCTCCCCTTCCCAAATAATCGCGGCTTTGTTGCGCAAACTGGATTTGGCCCACCGATCCACGCAATTGAAGGCGATGTTGAGTTTTCCGCCGACAAACCATTTGGCATAAGGCGGTTTCCAATCCAGGACCTTGTCCCACTTTTTAATCCAGCTCAATTCTTCGGCGAAACCCGCCCAGAATTTTTCAGGATCTCGCGCGGCCTTTTCATAAATCTCCTCGCTTTGAACCCATGCGGTTTTGCGAAAAGCTTCCTGAGGCGGAAAACGGCGGTTTTCTTCGAGAAAAACGTCAATGGCTTTAGTTTGTGTGTCGGTTTTCATAACATCCACGTCATTGCGAGCGGAGCGAAGCAATCCCTGATCTTAGATTGCTTCGGCTTCAATTGGAACATTGCCTCGCAATGACGGGTTTGCGTAATTTCACCAATTGGAATCATCATATTTCCAGGCGGCGTACAGATAGTAATTTTTGATTTCTTGATCGTAATCATCGAGAATAAAGGCAAATGAGGAGATGCCGCCCTGCGGAATGGCGCTAGGATCTGGAATTGTACTTTTATTTAAAATCGGGATTTCCTGCTCGTTGAAAAGAACGAGTGAAACTTTGATGTCGCGGATCGGCTGGCCGATATTGTTGATGACAATGCCTCTCAACTCAGGGTGGCCTTTTGGGTCAAAGCCGGCGCTTCCCCCTTTAACAATCACTTTGCGGGGTAATTTTTGAAACGTTTCAATCTCAGGAAACTGTTCAATGCCCATAGAAACTTTTTTTGTGTGGGGGAGTATTATAACCAACTTGGGCAGGTTTGCTACAGAAAATTAATGCGGAAGAAACTTAGGCGGCGAGCATTTTTAATGACCGTTCTAGCTCAGCGCGGTCATAAGCATCCGCTTCCAAATCGTTACGTTTCAGTAATGCATGCACCAAATGAAGCACCACTTTGGGGTCAAACTGTGTTCCGGCATATTTGATTAATTCGCGCACGGCTTCTTCGCAATTAAGCGTGCGTTTGTATCGACCGCCCGCAACCCGCATCGTATCATACGCATCTAAGACCGACACAATGCGCGCACCGATCGGAATTTCCTTATCTTTCAAACCGTAAGGATAACCTTCGCCGTTGTACCATTCATGATGATAAAGGACCACCAAGGCTTCCTCGGCCAAAAATTTAATCGGTTTTACAATTTGATAACCGAGGACCGGGTGCGCTTTCATTTTTTCATACTCTTCTGGGGTGTAAACACCGGGTTTTAAAAGTATGTCATCTGAAATGCAAATCTTTCCGATGTCATGAAGGAGGCCTCCATGCTCGATGATCCTGACTTCATCTTCCTTGAGGCCCATTTCGCGGGCCACCAAAGCTGAGTAGTTTCCTACGCGCGCAGCGTGGCCCATCGTATGGGCATCTTTTGCTTCAAGGGCATTAATGAGCGCTTTGGTTGCTTCAATATAAGCCCGCTTCGCCATTTCTGAAACATCAAAAAGCCGCCTGCGAAATTCAGCGACCTTATCCGTTCTAAATTTAAGATCCGGAATTTTTTCGGCATCCACCGTCATCGTCCGATAAAGATAAACTCGATTGCGGCCGCCTCCTTTGGCCCGATAAAGCGCTTTATCCGCATAGAATAAGAGCATGTCTTTTCCGTCCACGGGATCTTCCGGATAAGAAGCGACACCAATGCTGACGCTGATTTTCAAGGAAGGGTGTGAACCGCCTAAAAAGGTCATATCCATTATTTTTTTTCTCAAACGATCCGCCATAAGATAAGCTCCGTCATAGGTCGTATAGGGTAGAAGGATGGCAAATTCCTCGCCACCGTATCGGGCAATGGTATCGGCTTGTCTCAAATGAGAAGTAAAAAATTGAGCCAAGGCATGCAAAACCTCATCGCCTGCTGAATGGCCGTACGTATCATTAATATTTTTAAAATAATCGATGTCGACGATCAAACAGGAAAGAGGGTAATGGTACCGCATCGAGCGGGCAAATTCTTCAGCTGCTTTCTCCTGGAAAAATCGGTGATTATACAAACCGGTCAGTTCATCGCGAGTGGAAATTTCCGCGATCTTCGCATTGGCAGAACGAAGCTGGACGTTTTTCGCGGCAAGTTCATCGAGCACTTTCTTCTCACGTCCTCGCGTAACGAAACGCTCGTGGGCTGTTTCAATGCTGTGCGTTAAACCGGTAAAAGAACCGTCTGAGTCGGAGATGCAATCCGCGAAACCAAATCGCAACACGCCAAGGGCCGATTGGTCATCTCCTTCCGAAATCATTAATAAAACGGGGGTTCTCATATTTCGATTTCTAATTTCAATGAGCAAGTCGAATCCGGTTTTGTCCGCCAATCGAGAGGCGGTTAAAATCACATCAAATGGGGCGGCTGAGATCTTGGCAACAGCTTCTGCTACGGAAGAAACGAAATCAATTTGCGATTGATGATCTTTCGCCCACAAATCTAAAACGCCGCGAATGATCAGGATACGATCTGGATTGCTTTCAACAATCAAAAGCTTTCCTGGATGTTTTTTCTCCATGAAAAGTCGAATTCCTTTCAACCGCTAAAATTTTCGGTGAAACCTTTAACCGATTAACTCTTTTACAATCCGAATTAACTCCTCGGCATTGTATGGTTTTCTGACGTAACCACTCACTTGATGCTTTAGAACCATGTCTCGAATATGCTCACTCTGAAGGCCCGTTACGACGATCACAGGAATGGTAAGCGTTCCTACAGCTCCGCCTACTTCCTCTCCGGCGCGGCGCATAATGCCTTTTGTATTTAGGTTAATCAAAGTGGTTAAACCATTTTGATTCGGCATTTCAATATCCAGAATCACTAAGTCCGGCGGCTGACGATCACTTTCCAGGATTTCCAAAGCTTCGTGCCCGTTTGAGGCGGACGATATGCAATAGCCAAGCGCTTCAAGCCGGGTCCGTGTCAGCTCTATATAATCCAGGTCGTCATCGACCAGCAGAATCTTTTTTTGACTTTGATTCTTTTCCATGATGTGCAGGCTCCAATATTTGATGGATACGATCCATTAATTTTTCCATATCCAATGGTTTCACGAAAAATTCTGCCGCACCTTCTACCCGCGTAATGTTCTCAATCGTCGGGGCTTTCCCCGTCACCACAATGACAGGGATGTCCTTGGTGCGGGAAGGGCTTCCGGTCTCAATATCAATGGGGGATTTCAACCGTTTTAAAATGGTGAGGCCATCCGTATCAGGCAAAAAAACATCCAGAATCACCAAATCCGGTAGTTTTTCCTGAATCAAGCCGCAGGCTTTATCGCCATCACTGGTCACAAACACCTGATACCCGGCAGACTCGATTCTAATTTTCAAAAGTTGGACTAATTCTACATCGTCCTCTACGAGAAATACGGTGCTTCGATTCATGCTGTGGCCCTCTCTGGTACTAGTGAAATGCTGCTTCCCTGAATATTTTGCCGAAGCGGCAAGGAAATAATAAATTGGCTGCCTTTACCGAGCTCGCTTTCAACCCAAATCTCACCGCTATGAAGCTTGACTAATTCTTTGCAAATGGAAAGGCCAAGACCTGTTCCTTTGTGTTCCGCGGGGCTTGCTCCTTTGACCTGTTCAAAACGCTCAAAAACGCGCGCTAAATCTTCTTTGGCAATTCCAATGCCCGTGTCTGAAAC
>MHFM01000049.1:451-559 GCA_001804205.1 Omnitrophica bacterium RIFCSPLOWO2_01_FULL_45_10b | reverse complement strand
ATTGGTAATCACTTGAATCATCCGTTCGGGATCGCATGGAACTTTAGGGAAATCCTTAACCGGATTGAACACAAGCTTTACTTTCTTTTTATCCGCAAGACTTTTGAG
>MHFM01000049.1:320-401 GCA_001804205.1 Omnitrophica bacterium RIFCSPLOWO2_01_FULL_45_10b | reverse complement strand
GAAGCCGCATTTTTCCCGCTTCCAACTTAGAAAAATCAAGGAGGTCGTTAATCATGGTGGTCAGCCGGCCAATGGAGCGCT
>MHFM01000049.1:172-293 GCA_001804205.1 Omnitrophica bacterium RIFCSPLOWO2_01_FULL_45_10b | reverse complement strand
TTTCGTCAGCCGGATTCACGATACCGTCGAGAATCAAGGCGATGCTTTCCTGAACAGAGTTCAAAGGTGTCCGAACATCATGGCTTACAGAAGCGACGAAATCGGATTTCAACTGATCCAG
>MHFM01000049.1:0-147 GCA_001804205.1 Omnitrophica bacterium RIFCSPLOWO2_01_FULL_45_10b | reverse complement strand
TCAAGCGCAACGTTTTTCTGGCGAATCTCAAGCTCATAGCGCTCTTTTTCATTATCCGCTAAAGATTTGATAAAGGTCTCGTCAATGATATGCGGCAGCACGTTCAAATAGACATCGTCTTTAACAATATAATTGTAGGCGCCGGTT
>MHFM01000048.1:27012-31544 GCA_001804205.1 Omnitrophica bacterium RIFCSPLOWO2_01_FULL_45_10b | reverse complement strand
GTCATTGCTTCCAACGGGATTGGCAAGAAAGCGTTTTGGGAAGCGATTAAAACCGGCAAATCCGGCGTTTCTATGATTACCTCTTTTGACGCTTCAAAATTTACCACCCATTTCGCCGGCGAAATCAAAGATTTTAAGCCCGAAGAGTATGTCCTTGCCAAGAATTTAAGGCGGATGGACCGAACAAGCCAACTTGCTGTGGCCGCGGCAAAAATGGCGGTTCAAGATGCGAATTTGGATCCGCGTTCAAATGGCCGCGAGCGGACCGGTGTCATGATTGGAACGGCGATGGCAGGTCATGGCTATATCATGAAACATTACGAAGAATTTCTCAAAACCGGCCCGTCACGTGTAAGCCCCTTCATTGCATTGGCCTCTTTTCCGGATGCCTGCGCCAGCCAGGTTTCGATTGAACTTGGAGTCACCGGCCCAAGTTTTTCCATTGCGACTGCTTGCTCATCGGCATCAGATGCGATCGGCTACGCATGGGAAGCCATTCGGAGTCATACGGTCGATTTCATTATTATGGGAGGAGCTGAAGCAGGGATTTATCCGGGAATCTTAGCCGCTTTTTGTGCGGCACGGGCACTGTCACAGCGCAATAATGAACCTGAGAAAGCCTGCCGACCGTTTAATTTAGACAGAGACGGATTTGTATTAGGCGAAGGTGCAGGAATGCTCGTTTTGGAAGAATATGAGCATGCTCTGAATAGGGGAGCCCATGTCTATGCTGAAATTTTAGGTCACGGGATGACTTGCGACGCGTATCACATGACCAGCCCTGACCCGGAAGGAAAAGAAGCAATTCGAGCCATGCAAATCGCGATGCGCAATGCCAACGTCGCGCTGGATGAAATTGATTATATTAATGCCCACGGAACTTCAACGCCTCTTAATGACAAAACCGAAACGATGATTATTAAAAAGGTATTCGGGAAACGCGCTTATCAGATTCCGATCAGCGCAACCAAATCAATGGTGGGACATTTAATCGGCGCGGCTGGGAGCGTGGAACTCATCGCCACGGTTTTGGCGATGGAGAATAGCATAATTCCCCCTACGATTAATTATGAAGTGCCGGATCCTGAATGTGATTTGGATTATGTTCCGAACAAAGCCCGCCCCGCAAACATTCGGACGGCGATGAAGAATTCCTTTGGTTTTGGCGGGAAAAATTCGATTTTGATCGTCAGAAAAGTTTAATCTTCCGTCACTGCAGACATTCTGGTTTCTTGAGCCGTTCCTCCGGGGCAAATTCCTCTTTTTGATTGCTTTACAAATTCCGCAAAATATTTGACCTCCGGCGTCGTAGCCATTTTTTCAATTTCCAAGATGGCGTGACCTCTATTGAGGCCTGAGGAATAGAGAAGTTTGTAGGCGCGCTTAATTTCATTACGCGTTGGAGCGGGAATTTGAGAACGCCTTAAGCCGATCATATTGATGCCGCAGGCAATGGTGGTCCTGCCGGCAGAAATGGTGAAGGGAGGCGTATCCTGGTTGGCCGCAGAAAGTCCTCCGATGATGGCCAGTTTTCCGATGCGGCAGAATTGATGAATGACGACCATTCCCGAAATAAAAGCGCCGTCTTCTACGATGCAATAACCACCAAGCGTAGCCCCGTTTACCAGAATAGTTTGATTTCCGATTTGGCAATTGTGGCCGAGGTGAGCATAAGCCATTAGAAAGTTTTCATTCCCAAGCGTTGTTGCAGTTCCTTCTTTTGTCCCTCGATGGATGGTTGTAAATTCACGAATGGTGTTTTTGTTACCAATAATAGTTTTTGTAGGAGCTCCCTGATAAGATAAATCTTGAGGGGCATGGCCAATGACGGCATTCATATGAATTTGGTTTTCGTCACCAATTTCGGTTCCACTCGAAATGTAAGCACCTGGCCATATTTTATTGTTTGAGCCGATTCGAACCCCATCTTCAATGACAACATGAGGCCCAATTTCGTTGTCTTTGCCTAAGGCAACGTTTTTCCCGATAATTGCTGTAGGATGAATTGACATAAGAGAAGAATTGTAGCATAGCACCCTTGCTTTGTCTATTTCTAGGACAATTGACGCTCTCCTTATTCGCTGTTAAAATGACCCAGTATACATGTCCATGAACCCAGCGGATCAACTCAAAATCTTTAAAGAAGGTACTGTCGATTTAATTTCTGAAGAGGAACTTCTTAAGAAATTAGGCGAAAAGCGTTCTCTTAGGATTAAATATGGAGCCGATCCTTCTGCGCCCGGTCTTCATTTAGGCCACACAGTCCCTTTAAGAAAACTGAAACGCCTGCAGGATTTAGGCCACAAGATTGTTTTTATCATCGGAGATTTTACCGCCCGAGTCGGCGATCCTAGCGGCCAAACTGAAACACGCCGCGCGCTCAGTGAAAAGGAAGTCAAAGAGAATGCAAACACGTATGAAAAACAGGTGTTTCGCATTTTAGATGCCAAGAAAACAGAAGTCCGATACAACTCCGAATGGCTTGGTAAATTTCGCACGGAAGACTTTCTCAATCTTGCCGCTAAATATACCGTCGCTCGAATTCTTGAGCGTGACGATTTTGCCAAACGATACCGCGAAAGGCGCCCGATTACCATTTTGGAACTTCTCTATCCGTTGCTTCAAGGTTATGATTCACTCGCAGTGGAATCTGATGTTGAATTAGGCGGCACGGATCAAAAGTTTAATTTGTTGGTGGGCCGCGAATTTCAGCGGGAAGCAGGCAAAATCCCTCAAATCGTGATGACGCTTCCGATTATTCCCGGTACGGACGGTAAAATTAAAATGTCAAAGTCTTTGAATAACCACATCGCGCTTCAAGATGCTCCAAAAGAAATGTTCGGAAAAATCATGTCCTTACCCGATCCGCTGATGCCCATGTATTTTCAGTACACAAGTGGTATGGCTCATGATCAATATCACCCCCTTGTTACCGAATTGCTTCATTCGGATCCGCGGAAACTAAAAGTCGAGCTTGCGAAGGAAATCGTGACGCTTTATTACGGAAAAGAAGAAGCAAAAAAAGCCCAGGATGAATTTGACCGCATTTTTCGTGACAAAGGGCTTCCCGATGAAATACCAACACTGGCATTTTCGACGGGAAAAAAGGATCTTGTGTCACTCTTGGCAGAAGCAGGGCTTACTTCCAGCAAAAGTGAAGCCCGGAGATTGATTGAACAAGGCGGCGTTAAGATCAATCAGGAGAAGATTTCAGATCCTTTTTATGTCCTGGAAATTTCAAAAGATCCTGTGTTGATTCAATGCGGAAATCGAAAATTCGTTCGCATTAAAACCCGATGATTTCTGTTCAAAACGTATCTAAATCGTTCGGCCCCGTAAAAGCCATTCAAAATATTTCATTTCAAATAAAAAAAGGCGAAGTCGTTGGTTTTCTCGGCCCTAACGGGGCGGGCAAGACCACGATGATGCGGCTCATCACAGGCTTTTTTCCGCCGACTGAGGGAATGATTTTTGTTGATGGGCAGGATCTTTTCAAATCGACGCCTGAGCTTCGCAAAAAACTTGGTTACTTGGCAGAGCACAACCCGCTTTACCGGGACGTGACCGCACAGGAGTTTCTGAATTATGTGGCCGCCTTAAAAGGAATTTCCTTTAAGAACCGTAAAAAAGCGGTTTCAAGCGTTGTCGAACAATGCGGTCTTAGCATTGCTTTGAAACGGGTGGCCGGCAAACTGTCCAAAGGATTTCAGCAGCGGCTAGGCCTGGCGCAAGCTTTGTTAGGCGATCCAGAGCTTTTGATTTTGGATGAGCCAACCAATGGCCTCGATCCTCAACAGATCGCTGAGATTCGAAATTTAATTAAAACACTTGGTCAGAGCCGTACTATTTTACTTTCCACCCATATTTTGCCTGAGGTAAAAGCTACGTGTCAGAGAATTTTAATTTTGAATCAGGGCCGGCTTGTGGCGAGCGGAAGTTTGGAGCATTTGGAAGAAAACCTGCGCCGTTCCGAGGAGCTTGTGGTCACCATCCGCGGAATATGGCGAAACGGCGATCAATTTTTGCGCAATATTCCGGATGTTTTAGAAGTTGAGCTAAAAGAAGATCGGAATGGAGAACGCGATTACCAGATACGCCTCAGAAAAGGAAGCGAATTTCGCTCGCAAATTGCGCGTTCGATTATGGAAGCAGGTTTTGAATTGTTGGAATTTAAAACGTCAGAGTGGAGCCTTGAGGATATTTTTATGAAAGTTGTAACTCAAGAAGTAAAAGCAACTGCTGTTTCATCTGAAACAGTTTTTCATTCCGGAAGCGGAGATTAACGATGTCCAAAGTAATTGCCATTACTTTCCGCGAAATCAGGCTATGGCTTCATACTTTTTCGTTTTATTTTTTAATTGCCTTCTTTCTGGCTTTAACCGGCTATTTTTTTTGGTCGAGCCTTAGTTATTTCAGCCTCGTGTCGTTTCAAACGGCAACCACTCCTGCGGTGGAAGTAAAAGGGTTGAATTTGACGGAAGGGGTTTTGGGATTATTTCTGGCCAATCTGACGGTTTTGATGCTGCTCTTAC
>MHFM01000048.1:4991-26999 GCA_001804205.1 Omnitrophica bacterium RIFCSPLOWO2_01_FULL_45_10b | reverse complement strand
GCTCGAACTTCTTTTTAGTTACCCCATTTCTAATATTCAAATTGTTGCCGGAAAGTTTTTAGGGCTCCTGGGGATTCTTTTTCTATTGGTTTTACCGACGCTTTTATATTTCTTCTTAGCTCGATTTGTTCAGGCTCATTTTGAAGTCACCTCGCTTTTGACGGGATATATGGGGCTTTTGTTGGTCGGTGCAAGCTTTGCGGCTCTGGGTATGTTTGTTTCTGCTTTGACGGAACATCAAGCGGTTGGCGCGGGGATAAGTTTTGCGATTCTTCTTTTCTTTTGGGTGATCGGATGGGTTGCCGATTGGGTCAGCCCTGAATTGGGGCGTATCTTGCGGGAGTTTTCTTTGGTAGAACATTTTCGGGATATGACCCACGGTGTCATTGATACCAAAGACATTGTTTTTTTTGTATTGTTTATTTCCTTTTTTCTTTTTGCCACCCTTTGCACTTTGGAAATTAGAAACTGGAAGCGGTAGAAATCCATGAAACCTAGGAATTTAGTTTCAAGCGTTCATCTGGCAGCCTTGCTTTCTTTTGCTTTTTTGATTGCACTGTTCAGTTATTTGATTTTCAGGACCTATCACTTCAGATTCGATTTGAGCGAAGGGAAAGTTTATGGGCTTGCTCCGCAAACGATTCAAGTCCTTCAAGCTTTAAAGAGCGAGCCCATCGACGTTTATGCCTTTTTTCAGGAAGATTCGGCCTTCAAGGAGCCGTTAGAGAATTTGCTTAAAGAGTATGCCTATCGCCACCCTAAGTTTCATTATGCGTTTTACGACCCGGACCGCATGCCTGGCAAGGTCAAGCAATATCAAATCGATGCTTATGAAACCATTGTCATTGAGGCAAAAGGGAAACGCGAGAAAACGAAACAACCCACCGAAGAAGCAATCACAAATGCCTTGGCCAAACTATTTCGACAGGAAAGTAAAACAATCAATTTTGCCAGCGGTTATGGAAATCCATCGATTCATGATGAAGAAACCAAAACGGCTTATGGTTTGTTTCATAAAAAGTTAGTTGAGGCTAATTATAAAGTTAATGAAATTACGATCCCTCGAGGCGGCATTCCTCCCCGAACAGACCTTTTAGTTTTTGGAGGTCCACGTGTTGATTTGCTTCCGGAAGAGTTAAAAAGCATTCGGGAATACCTTTCTAAAGATGGCAATGTCATGATTCTGATCGATCCCGTCGATTCAGGGCAGGGGAAGAATTTGGAGCAGTTTCTTCTTGAATATGGGGTTCAACTTGGCAGTGATGTTATTGTTGATAAACTGAGCAAACTTTTTGGAGCCGATTTCCTTATTCCTTTGGTCACAGAATACAAACCTCATGTGATTACTCAAGGGTTTCGTTTGGCTTCTTTTTTTCCGGTTGCACGTTCCGTGCGAAAAACAAAAAATGCACCTCCTGGATTTAAAATAAGCGAGATCGCTTGGACAGGCGCCGGCAGTTGGGCGGAAACAAATTTGAAGAATTTATCGGAGGGCAATGTTGAATTTGACGCACAAACGGATCAGCCCGGCCCGGTTCCAATGGTCGTGGCCGTTCAAAAGAACGGAACGAAGGGAGGGCGGATGATTGTGATTGGCGATAGCGATTTTGCGAATAATGCTTATCTGAATCTTTCCGGCAATAAAGATTTGGTTTTAAATTCCGTCGCGTGGCTCACCGGAGATGAATTTGCCGTTTCGATTCGCCCTCGTTCTCGAGAGGCCACCCCTCTTTACTTGAAAGAGACAGATCAACAATTTTTATTTTATGTGCCGGTACTGGGTTTTCCTTTTGTTTTTTTAGCGGCGGGTACCGGTGTCTTTTTTTGGAGGAGGCAGTTCCATTGAATTCGAGAAGAACAGCTCTTTTCCTCGTCGTTCTTATAGTGCTCGCCGGGTTTTATTATTGGAAGGTACACCGGCCGCAAGCAACAGAACGTATTTTTTCATTTTCGCAAGATTCTAAACAAGCCGGCGTTCTCGCCTTAAACCCAAAGGAAATTGTTAATCGTATCACCCTTCGAGATGCTTCTAAAGAGACTGAAATTTCATTCTTTAAACTCAACGATCAATCTTGGCGCATTACACATCCTGGGGATTATCCTGCCGAATCGTTAATCGTCAATGGATTTGTTACGCTCCTTAAATTAACGAAACGAGCTCGCTCTCTTTCCTTTGAGGGGTTGTCAGAAAAGGAATTTGGTTTTAAAACGCCACGCCTTATTATTTGCGTTTCAACAAATGAAAGAAAAAAAGAGCGCTGCCTTTTGATTGGTTCTGATGCGGCCATTGCCAACGGCGCTTACGCCAAATGGCGCGATGAGTCCAAATATTTCTTAGTGGACAGCAATTTTCTCTCCGCATTCGATAAAACACTTTATGCGGTCCGAAAAAAACAGATTTTTTCACTGCTGAATAAACCAATCACGAGCATTCGTTTTCAATCTTCGGATCGCGAATTTGAAATTAAACGCGAAGGAAAGCGCTGGATGTTAAGCAAACCTGTTCAGGCAGTTTTGGGGGATGAAGCGGCTAATCAATTGCTCAACCAATTGAACGGCCTTTATATCAAGGAATTTTTGGATCAAGAGCGGCCGGAAAATTCAAAGTTTGGTTTTAAATCTGCCCGCCGACAGATCAAGATCATTTTCGAAGATGGTTCCGATCGAGTACTGATTCAAGGGGCGGAGGCTCCCGGCCGCGATGCGTATTATGCTCAAATCAAGGACGAACAGAACGTTCTCTTAATTTCATTGGGCAAGCTTAATCAAGTAGAAAAAGCATTCCGCACGCTTGTTTCGTGATGCCACTTGACTCCGCATCAGTTAAAAAAATACCAAATTTAAGCTGCATATGTTAAATTATGGCTTCTGCGATTGAGGAACGTTTATGTTCTGTCCGGGAACGGATTTCGGGCGCTTGTAAGCGGGTTCACCGCGAGCCGAAAGATGTCGGATTCATCTTAGTCACCAAGCAGGTGGATCCTTTTCAGATCAGGGAAGCTTATCGGCTTGGGATTCGTGATTTCGGTGAAAATCGTGTGCAGGAATTTACCGATAAACAAGACCAACTGCCAAAAGATATTCAATGGCATTTTATTGGTTCGCTTCAGACCAACAAGGTGAAATTTTTGCTGGGGCAGGTAGCCTTGATCCATTCTTGCGATCGGCTTGATTTGGCAGAGGAGCTTGAAAAGCAGGCGGCCAAGCAGGGCCAAACGGTTAAACTATTGATTCAAGTAAATACTTCCGGTGAGAAAACAAAACAGGGGTTCAATCTTCTTGGCATCAAAGAGAATATTTCTAAAATCGTGGGATTGAAGCGCTTAAACATACGTGGTTTAATGACCATCGGTCCTAATACGCAGGATCAAAATAAAATTCGTTCTGCTTTTAGGTCTTTGCGTACTTTACGGGATCAGTTGCAGCAAGAGTTTCCAGCATGTGACTGGCGTTATCTTTCAATGGGCATGAGTGCTGATTTTGAATTGGCGATTGAAGAAGGGGCCAATTTGCTTCGACTTGGAACCGCTGTTTTTGGGGAACGGCCTTTGAAATGAAGCTCAAACAGAAAATAGGATTAATTGGTTGCGGTTCGATGGGGGGCGCCATTTTAAAGGGTCTCCTGTGCAATCGGATTGCACAAGCAAGCCAAATTTTTGTTTCGGATGCTATTGCAGCCAAAAAGAAAACATTTGCCAAGCGATTCCATGTTCGGACTGTTTCCAATAATGCAGATGTGGTCCGCCGTGCGCAAATCATTCTTCTTGCCGTGAAACCGCAGGATTTCGTTTCGGTTGCTCTTGGAATACGGGGGTTGTTGGGTTCCGGTCAAACGGTCGTTAGCATTTTAGCCGGGACTCCGATATCAAAATTGAAACGGTCATTAGGCCAACGAGCCGCCATTATTCGCGCCATGCCTAATTTGGGCGCCCAAGTGGGTGAGGCGATCACAGCCGTTACGGCTCAAAATCCAAAAGCGCTCAAATTGGCGGAAGCTATTTTCTCAGGCTGCGGGAAAGTGGTAAGGCTTCCTGAGAAATATTTTGATTTGGTTACGGCAATCAGCGGGAGCGGGCCAGCTTATTTTTTCTTGGTAATGGAATTGATGAGTTCGGTTGCTCAAAAAGGAGGCATTCCCCAAAAAACAGCGGAACTTTTAGCAGTTCAAACGGCTTTGGGCGCTGCTCAATTGGCTCAAGTGTCTTCGGAGTCTCCTCAAATGCTTCGTAAGATGGTGACTTCCAGAGGAGGAACGACCGAAGCGGCGTTTCATATTCTTGAGCAAAAAGGATTTTCTAAAATATTTCAAGCAGCCTTAAAACGCGCTGCGGATCGAGCTCGCGAACTGAGTCAAATGTAAGAAACCCCGTTAGAGGCAGTCTATGTACGGCTGCGTTGTACTAATGAGGGCAAACAAAAATGAACAAATATAGCAATCGGGAATCAACGCCTCTAACGGGGTAAGGAGGGAGTAACCATGTTTATCTTCGGTCAATTTTTTGCATCGCTTGCGGTTTTGTTTTCGATGCTGTTCAAAGTGGTATATTTTTTGCTGGTCATCCGGATCGTTGTTTCTTGGTTTCAAGTTGGTTCTTTTTCCGAACCGCTTACGATGATTTACAAAATTACCGACCCTATTTTAAAGCCACTTCAAAAATTGCCATTGCAAATTGGGGCCATCGATTTTTCGCCTGTGGTTGCCTTTATTTTGATCAGTTTTCTGGATCATTTTGTTGTCGGAGTTCTCCGTGAACTGGCGTATCGGTTTGGAGCCGTTGCTTAAGGAGGTTCCATAAACGTATGAGTTCTAAAGCCCCCCGTTCCAATTTATTTCAGCAGATTTCGAAATCAGCGCGCGCCATTTGGGAAAAAGCGGCGTTTCGGCCGGACATTGCCATTATTTTGGGGACAGGGCTTGGCAATTTGACGAAACGCCTGACCAAGCAAATTTCGATTTCGTATGAGTCGATTCCGAATTTTCCGGCCTCCACGGTTGTTTCTCATGCCGGCCGGCTTGTTTTTGGAGTTTTGGGCGGAAAGAAAGTGGCCGTGATGGACGGCCGTTTCCATTATTATGAAGGTTACAGTTTGGATCAGGTTACGTTTCCGGTGAGGGTGATGCGTAAATTAGGTGCTAAGATTTTGATCGTTTCCAACGCGGCAGGGGGCATGAATCTGGGCTACAAAAAAGGGGATATCGTTTTGATTGAGGATCATATCAACTTTATGGGAGTGAATCCTTTGATTGGACCTAATGATGAGCGGCTTGGGCTTCGGTTTCCGGATATGAGCGAGCCTTATTCTAAACGATTAATCTCGATTGCCGAAAAAGTAGCTCAGGAAAAGCGGATTTCCGTGAAGCGCGGAGTTTATATTGGTGTCAGCGGCCCTAACTTGGAAACGCGCGCTGAATATCGCTTTCTGCGAGGCCTCGGGGCTGATGTGGTCGGAATGTCAACCGTGCCCGAAGTGATTGTAGGTGTTCATGCCGGATTTGAAATTTTAGGCCTGAGCATTGTGACCGATCTTTGCGACCCCGACCATTTGAAGCCGGTTAATATTGAAGAAATCATTAAGACAGCAAACGAAGCAGGCCCCCGCTTGGATCAGATAGTTGAAGGTGTTGTTCATAAATTACCTCATGTCCGTCAATAACAAAAAAGACTACAAGCACACCGTCCATCTTCCTCAAACTTCTTTTCCGATGAAGGCGGATCTTGCCCGCCACGAAATGGAACTTCTGAAACAATGGGAAACCGAAGCGCTTTATCCTTCCATTCGAAAGAAGGCTGGTAGCAAGCCTAAATATATCCTTCACGACGGCCCGCCTTATGCCAATGGCAACATTCATATCGGTCATGCGCTCAACAAAATTTTAAAGGACATCATCGTTAAATATAAAACCATGCGCGGTTTTGATGCTTTGTATGTGCCGGGATGGGATTGCCACGGGCTTCCGATTGAGCATCAATGTTTGAAGGAAATGGGAAAGCGCAAAGATGAGGTTGAGCGGACTCAATTTCGTAAGCAGGCGCGCCAATACGCTCAGCGGTTTATTGACATTCAGCGCGAAGAATTTAAGCGCCTCGGTGTTTTCGGTGAATGGGGCAAACCCTATCAAACAATGCATCCTCAATATCAGGCCTCGATCGCGGAATCCTTCCTCAAACTTTATGAAAAAGGTTTTATTGAGCAACGTCTGAAGCCCGTGCCTTGGTGCTGGGACTGCGAAACGGCCCTCGCCGATGCGGAATTGGAGTACTATGAAGATAAGAAAGCTAATGCTATTTATGTCAAGTTTCCTATCCTCGTTCAGAGTTTTGCAAGAAAATTAACGTTGCCAGATGAAATTAAAGATAAACAACTTAATTTGCTTATTTGGACTACGACGCCGTGGACTCTTCCTGCTAACGTAGGTGTAGCTGTTCATCCGAATTTTTATTACTCTTTTCTGATAAAGGGCAAAGAAGCTTTGTTGATTGCACTTTCTGCAGACGGTTCCTTGCCATTATTAAATCTCGCTACAAACGAGAAAATATCAAACTTACGTTTTCGGGGTAAAGAAATTGAGGGATTGGAATATCTTCATCCTTTTTTGGATAGAAAGGGTAAAGTTATTTTAGCTGAATATGTTTCTTTAACCACAGGCACTGGGCTAGTTCATATTGCACCCGGTCATGGCGAGGAAGATTACCAGTTTGGCCATTTAAGAAATAATTTGGAAATTATTTCTCCCGTTGATGAAAAGGGTCGATTTACAAAAGAATTCTCTCTGTGTGAGGGAATGAATGTTTTTAAAGCCAATAACAAGATCATTGAAATATTACAGGAAAAAGCAGCATTTTATCAACATGATCAAAATTACGAGCATTCTTATCCGCATTGCTGGAGGTGTAAGAAACCGATTATTTTTAGGGCGACGCCGCAATGGTTTTTGAAAATTGATCATCAAGATTTGCGCAAAAAAATGAGCGAGAAAATTCAAAAAGAAATCAAATTCACGCCTGATTGGGGAAAGAACAGGATTGGATCGATGGTGGAGTCCCGGCCCGACTGGTGCCTTTCACGCCAGCGCTATTGGGGCGTTCCGATTCCGATGATCCATTGCAAAAAATGTCAGGCCCATTTTCCTGCGGATTCAAAGCGTGTGCATGAAATTTTTGAAGCAGAAAGTGCGGACGCATGGTTTATGCATCCGGCCAAAGATTTTCTTGAATCAAATTTCAAATGCAAATGCGGCAGCACGGAGTTTAAGCAGGATGAGGACATTATCGACGTTTGGTTTGATTCCGGTGTCAGCCATCAAGCCGTTTTAAAAAGAGATCCGGCATTGCAAAAGGACACCAAGAAATCTTTTCAGGCCAGTCTATATCTCGAAGGGTCTGATCAGCATCGCGGATGGTTTCAAAGTTCGCTCACCACAGCCGTTGCGCTTGAGGGAGATTCGCCGTTTGAAGGTGTTTTAACCCACGGGTTTGTCGTCGATGGGGAAGGCAAAAAAATGTCGAAGTCGGCAGGGAATGTCGTAGCACCTCAGGGTGTGATGAAAGAATTCGGTGCCGATATTCTGCGCCTTTGGGTCTCATCCTGCGATTATCAATTCGACGTGCGGCTTTCCAAAGAAATTCTGAAACAATTGGCCGATGCTTACCGAAAAATTCGAAACACCTTCCGGTATATGCTCGGCAATGTGCATGATTTTAATGCAAAAAACGACAAGCTAGCGTTTGAAAAGCTTCATCCGCTTGATCAATGGGCGATTCATAAGGTAGATCAGTTGGCCTATTCACTCGATGGAGAATATCTTCGCTTCAATTTCCATCAAATTTACCGTCAGATCTATAACTTTTGCACGCTTGATTTAAGCTCTTATTATTTTGATGTTTTAAAAGACACGCTTTACACGGCCGCAAAAAGTTCGTTTCTCAGACGTTCCGCTCAGTCAGCTTTGTTTTATATGCTGTCAAAGTTAGTAAAAATCTTTGCTCCGATTCTGGCGTTTACTACGGATGAAGTATGGAAGTCTTTTCCCATTGAAGAAGGGATCGCCTCCGTTCACGATAGTTATTGGGAAGTATCAAGCAGAGCTCCCGCTCCTTCTGAATCATTCCGCATGTGGGATCAAATTCGTACGCTTCGCGATCAAATCATGCCGGTTTTAGAACGGAAAAGGGAAGCAGGACTAATTGGCTCAAGTCTTGATGCCAAGGTGTATTTGGCAGCCAAGCATCCGGAAATGGATCAAATTTTAAAGCAGAATTGGAATGAGCTTAGGCGTGTATTTATTGTATCTCAGGTTTATCCGCTGGGAGAAATGCGCAGTGGATCTGAGGAAATTAATTGCTCATTTGAAGGGATTGAAGCAAAAATTCTTATTTCTGTTGAGAAAGCGGACGGGGCAAAGTGCGAACGGTGCTGGAATTATTCAGTGAAAGTGGGTAGCGTTCCAGAGCACCCGACGCTTTGCGAACGATGCGTTGAGGCAATTCGATAATTTCTACTTAAAAATAGTAGTATTTGTCCGATAATTAGTTCAGATATAATGAAACCAAATCAAATTTAAGCATCCATGATGAACTTTCATTTAAGGAAGCGGAAACGAATTCTTAAGCGATTTATCCTCACGGGAAGTCTGTTTGCTCTTGTTTTCTTCTTTTATTCTCTCTTTCGTTTTATCGCATTTCGCTTTTTTCAGTACGATTTGTCATCGAACGATATTGCCGCGCTTTTGCTTTCTGTTTTTCTCGTCGCCCTTTTTTATAAGCCTCTCGATTATTTAATCTTGCACCTCTTTAAAACCGTTCTGTTTAGGTCCCATGTGAGGGATCTTTCCGTGCTTGGCCAATTGGCGCGTGCGTCAAGAGGCGTGCCAAACTCTTTTGAGCTTGCTAATTTGATTGTGAACACGTTCGGAGAAGTTCTTGATGCTCGCAGCGCTTCCGTTCTTTTATTTAGTAAAGCCAAAGGGATATACCAGATTGAATCTGCATTTGGTTTAAAACCGAGTGAATGGAAAAACTTCGAGCTGGCTGGCGATTCATTTTTGATTGAACTGCTTAAAACTTGCAAAATCCCGTTGGAGCGGGGGCGCGTCATTCATTCTTTTTCTTGGCAGGAGGCGAATCAGTTGACCCATTGCTTTGAACAACTTCACGCTTCTTGCATCATTCCCCTGATGTTTCAAGATGAATTAATCGGTTCTATCAATCTGATGCCAAAATCTATTGCCAAATCATTTACTTCTCCGGAAATTAAATCCTTTTTTGAATTTGCTCAAGAAGTATCAGGAGCATTTCATTCCGCCGCATTATTTGAGGAATTGGCCGAAAGCAATGAAGAACTGATGAAAATCCAGTCCAGTTTTCTTCATTCCAACCAGCACTCTGCCATTGCGCAGTTGGCCACCGGTATTGCCCATGAAATTCATAATCCACTCACCATTATTTCAGGGAAAGCTCAAATCCTTTTGCTCAAGCGGGATAAAATTGCTTACGATGAGCAGGTGGAGGAGGTTTTAAAAACGATTGTCAAGCAAACCAAGCGCGCGGCCGATATTACTAGGAAACTTCTTATGTTTTCTGAATCGACGAAGTCGGTTAAAGAACCGATTGATTTTGAAACCGTAGTCAATGATACCATTGCCTTGTTATCGTATCAGGTATCACTGGACCAAATTCAGGTGATGAAGCGTTTTGAGCACCCAATTCCAAAATGGTTTGGAAATATTGTGGAGCTCCGCGAAGCCTTTTTGAATCTATTTTTGAATGCCGTACAAGCTATTGGAACAAAAGGGACGGTACAGGTGGTCGTTCGGTATCGGAAACAGGACAAAATGATCGAACTTCGCGTTTCTGATTCAGGCCCCGGGATTGTAGAAGCGGATTTACCAAAGGTATTTCACCCTTTTTTCACTACGCGCCAGGAAGCGACAGGGCTTGGACTTTTTGTCACCCAGCAAATTGTCCATAAATATAACGGTTCTATTCATGCAGAGAGCTGTTTCGGTAAAGGGGCTACGTTTGTGATTGAATTGCCTTGTGAACAGGAACATTCAACCTTCGCTTCTGAGCCACAGGCTAATGATGAGGCGAGCCAGACTCATAAGGCCGCCGGTCTGAGCGAGGAGCATTTTTCAGGCGGTGGTAATGCTTTTGAAACAATGGGGATCAGTTAAGAAAAATATGGTGACATGTTTTTTTAAGATCAGCAGGGAAATAGGAAGGAGTTTCAGATGAAACTTTTAATTGTGGATGATGAAGTTGAGATTTGTGATTTTCTGAAGAGTTTTTTTGAAGAGAGGAATTATGAAGTGAAGACAGCTTCTTCTGGCCAGGCCGCTTTAACAGCGGCAGAGCAGTTTAAGCCGAACGTTGTCTTATTGGACATTAAAATGCCTGGGATGGATGGAATTCAAGTTCTTGGCACGCTCAAGAAGAAATTCCCGCGCATGAAGGTGATCATGGTTACCGCGCTTGAAACCCGGGATAAAATTGAGGAATGCTTAAGGTTGGGGGCCGATAATTACATTACCAAGCCTTTAAGCTTGGAATACCTGGAAAATGATGTCCGTGAGAAAATAGAGGCCTTAACCAGCTCGGGCGCTTCCTAACTTATCACGCTCTAAAATTTCTGTAAGTCTTTTTATTTCAAGTACTTACCGTTCTATCCTATTCGTTTCATGAATTGATGATACCCCTTCTTTTTAGGCTTATCTTGGAAAATACCAATCAGAAATGCTATATTTGATAAGGTTGAGCTTTGACAGGGGAAGGTATAAGAATAAGCAATGACGAGCTACGATTACCAGGAAGCACTTAAAAACGCCGCGAAGACAATGGTTCGGGTGAAAAACCCGCGGCGGCTTCTCAAGATGATTGTTCGCTTTATTGTCAAAGAAGTTGGCTTGAGCCATGCCTCCATCCTCATGTTCGACCAATTGAAATCCCGTTATATTTTCGTTGATTCTAAAGGCAGTCATCGAATCCCCATTAACCTCATCAAGTTGGACCAAAGCAACCCCCTGATTCAATGGTTTTCGGATCCGGCTCCGAAGGCGAAATTAAACAAGGATTTTTTAGCATGTACCGAACTCACCTCGTGGCTTCAGAATTCTGAAATGACCCATCACAACGCACCGTTGAAGGCGCGTTTGCTTCAGCTAAAGGATGTTTTGGAAACGCTCAAAGCAACGGTCTGTGTCCCTGGTTTTTATAAGGATGAGTTATTGGGAGTGCTGATTCTTGGGAATAAATTGAAAGGCGGACAATTTTCGTTAGAGGAAATATCTTTTTTCCAAACGTTGGCCAATGATGCCTCTATGGCAATTAAAACAGCGGAATATCAAGAAGACCTTTTGTCTAAAAATCTTCAGCTTGAAAAGCAAAAGCGTGAACTTGAAATTAGGCTTCAAGAAATTGCGGAGCTTCGCAAAAAAGAGCAAGAAACCTATTACCAAATTGTGATGTCACTCGCGCAAGAAGTGAATGCCAAAGACCCTTATACGGCAGGCCATCTCAAAGGTGTGGAACGCCTGGGCATCATGACTGCTCAAGAGATGGGTTACGACCTTTCGGGCCGTAAAAAGGATGTTTTGGTTGCTTCGCTTCATCTACATGATGTAGGCAAGATCGGTGTTCCAGACCATATTCTTTTGAAACCCGCTTCACTGACGGAAGAAGAATGGAAAATCATGCGCCAGCACCCCTCTAAGGGAGCTAAGATTCTAGAGCCTTTGAGCGGATTTAAGGAAGTTGCTAATGTGGTTCTGCATCATCACGAAAACTATGACGGCACAGGTTATCCGGATGGTTTGCGCGGTGAAAAAATTCCACTTGAGGCGCGAATCGTTTCGGTTGTCGATTCTTTTCATGCAATCGTCTCAAAGCGTTGCTATAGCAAAGGCCAACCTATTGATGCGGCGTTTAAAGAATTGGAACGTTGCGCCGGCACGCAGTTTGATCCACATGTTGTTGAAGCCTTTATCCGTGCCTATAAGCGAACCCTGAATGGGAAACATCATAAAGAAGAATCTGCCCATCGCCTTGCTTCCTAAAAGAGGCCTATTTTTGTTTGACTTCGCACAAGTGAGTGTTATAATCCGCTTTCTTTGATTGGCATTAGGGGCTAAAACATGATCGAAAAAGAAGAACTGCAAAAATTAAAAGCTCAATTAGAATCAGACCGTACCAAAATCGCCGAGGGAATCAACCATCTTGAGCGTGATAACCTCAATAAAAGCCAGCGCGATGCTTCAGGCGACCTTTCGGGTTATTCCTTTCATATGGCAGATATGGCGACGGATAATTTTGACCGTGAATTTTCTCTCGATCTTGCTTCTAATGAACAAGTGCTTCTTAATCGGATTGACGAAGCATTGCGCAAGATTCAAGAAGGTACCTACGGCGTTTGCGAAAATTGCACAAAGCCCATCAGCTCTAAGCGTTTAAAAGCCGTTCCGTACGCCAAGCTTTGCATTAAATGTAAAGAGGAAGAAGAAAAAAACGCACGCCGGGGAGAATAACTCTCTCGAGTCTCCATGCGAATTCTCTATGGCATCGCTGGAATTGTTCTTCTGTTTGATCAGCTAGCGAAATTTTTAGCCGTTTGGTTTTTAAAACCGAAAACCTCAATTCCGATCCTGCCGCATGTTTTTCACTTAAGCCTTGTCGAAAATTCAGGCATCGCTTTCGGCCTGTTTCAAGACCGGCCTGAATTTTGGACCTTCATCATTTCCGCCAGTGTCCTATGCTTATTGGCAGCTTCCGTATTTTTTCGGGACCGGCCACTTCCGCGTCGCGTCGCTTACGGTTTTATCCTAGGAGGTGCCATCGGAAATTGGATTGACCGTATTCGAATTGGCCGTGTCATTGATTTTTTTGACTTTCGAGTCTGGCCTGTTTTTAACGTAGCAGATTCCTTTATCAGCATCGGTGTATTTTTATTCATTTGGTTTGCTTTGAGTGAGCATTAATTATGCACCCCATTTTGGTATCCTTAGGCCCTGTTCATTTGTATTCCTTTGGGATTTTGGTGGCGGTCGGTGTCTTATGTGCGGTCATGCTTCTTCGGGCCAATGCCAAACAAATCTCTATCAATCCGGATCTTATCGTTGATCTTGCCATTGTCGTGGTTTTAAGCGGATTTACAGGCGCTAGAATTTTCTATATTATTCAATTTTGGGATTATTTTCGTTCCTCACCTCTCGATGTGTTCAAAATTTGGGAAGGCGGAATTGTTTTATATGGCGGATTGGTAGGGGGGTTGACAGGATTTATCATTTTTACAAAGGTCAAACAACTTCCATTTCTTTCCGTACTTGATTCATTCGTTCCGGCTTTGGCGCTGGCCCAAGGCTTTGGCCGGATTGGCTGTTTCTTGAACGGTTGCTGTTACGGCAAGGAAACTCATTGGCCATGGGCTGTTTCGTTTCCGTTTTTGAAATATCCCGTTCACCCTACTCAAATTTACGAATCGGTTTTTAATTTTTCTTTGGCCGCGTTCCTTTTGTTTTTATTTTATCGTCGCTACAAGTCCGGCACGGTGGTCGCAGCTTATTTCATTTTATATCCCGCAGGGAGGTTTATTTTTGAATTTTTCCGGGGGGATAACCTTGTCGTTTTTTTAAATTTAACTTTGTATCAATGGATCAGCCTTGCGTTCATTGGCATTACGCTCGTCCTATTTTTAAGGGGTCGTTCTAGTCATCATGGAAATAAAGCAGCTCATCGTCCCACCTGAAACTTCAAACATTCGGCTCGACTATTTCCTAGCCCAGACATTGGTTGAAACTTTTTCACGCACCAAAATCAAGCAGCTGATTGAAGAAGGCAAAGTCCAGCTCAACCGTAAGCCCGTAAAACCGCACACACGAATTCTGCCGGGAGATGAAATCTCAATCGATTATCAACAAGAGCCTCAGGATTTAACCCGAGCAGAGTCGATCCCAATTGACGTTGTGTATGAGGATGAGGATATTATCGTCATCAACAAACCGGCCGGGATGGTGGTTCATCCGGGATGCGGAAATCCGAAAGGCACTCTTGTCAACGCGCTTCTTCATTATACTCAATCACTTTCTTCGGTAGGCGATGCGGTGCGGCCCGGTATTGTCCATCGATTGGATAAGGACACCTCAGGGTTATTGGTCATCGCAAAGAATGATACAGCGCACCGACTTTTAGCGGATCAATTTAAACATCATAAGATTGACCGCCGTTATTGGGCCCTTGTGAAAGGCGTGGTTCAACACGATGAAATGCGTGCAAGCGATCCTCTTGGCCGTTCGCTTATGAATCGCAAGAAAGTGGTGGTTCGAGCGGATGGGGGCAAGCCTTCAGTTACGAATGTCCGTGTTTTGAAGCGATTTGATCAAGCAACGCTTGTTGAAGCAAGGCCGGAAACGGGGAGAACTCATCAAATCAGGGTGCATCTTCGCACGCTCGGATATCCCGTGCTCGGCGATACGGTGTATGGGGTAAGTTCAAGTTTAATTCAACGCCAAGCACTTCATGCGAAAGAATTGGGCTTTATGCATCCTCGGACGAAAGAGAAAATGTTTTTCAGTTCTGATCTGCCGCAGGATATGGAAGCCGCCTTGAAACAACTTAAGGATTAACCCCTCGCTATCCTCAGCGCTTTTGTTATAATATGCTCAGTACGCACTCATTTTATGACCAATCCGTCAGAAGACATTTCACATCTTAAGAAGCTTCCGCTCCACGCCCAGCATGAACGATTTGGAGCTCATTTTGGCGCTTTTGGGGATTGGTATGTTCCGCTTTATTACACCAGTGTCATTGAAGAACATGAAACCGTTCGAAACGGTGTTGGCGTTTTCGATATTTCTCATATGGGTGAGTTTTTTGTTCGGGGCAAAGATGCAAGAAGGGTCGTCAATGATTGGATGACGAACGATCTTGAAAAACTGTCTCCAGGACGCGCTTTGTATAGCCCGGTTTGCCGAGAAAATGGCGGCATTGTGGACGATGTGGTCGTCATGATGGAAGAAACTGATCAGTATATGATTGTTGTCAATGCAGCCAATATTGAAAAGGATTTCGCATGGTTTGATTCTCATCGAAAAGGAGAGGTCGTCCTTGAAAATGCAAGCGATGGAATGGCTTTGCTTGCCGTTCAAGGTCCCCAAAGCAGGCCTGTCATCCAGGCGCTTTTCGGCATTGATTTAAGCCCGATTTCTTATTATCATTTTGTGAAATTTGATTCGCAATTTGGCGAGATTCTTCTTTCCGAAACAGGGTATACGGGAGAAGAAGGTTTTGAAATATTTTGTTCCGTATCCAAAGTGCTTCCTTTATTTCAGCGATTGATGGAAGCGGGCAAGCCGTTTGGTTTGAAGCCAATTGGTTTTGGGGCGCGCGATACGCTCAGGTTGGAATCGCGTTTTCTTTTGTATGGCCACGATATGACGGATGAAACCAATCCTCTTGAAGCAGGCCTGGGTTGGACCATTGGCTGGACTAAGGAAAATTTTATCGGCAAGCAAGCTCTGGAAGCAGCACGTAAAGAGGGGTTTAAACGCAGGCTGATTGGATTTGAATTAGAGGATCGCGGCATTGCCCGAGAAGGATGCCCGGTTTTTGTTGAAGGACAGCCAGTCGGAAAAGTAACGAGTGGAACTCATTCGCCCACGCTGAAGTGCGGGATTGGCTTAGCTTATGTGGCCATTGAACATGCCAAGATTGGTCAAGCGATTGACATTGAAATACGAGGTAAATATACCAAAGCGCGAATTGTAAAAACGCCTTTCTATAAACGAGCAAATTCTTCATTAAGCAAGGGGGTTTCATGAATTTTCCAGCAGAACTCAGGTACACCAAAAGTCATGAATGGGTGCGTCGGTCCGGTGACAAACTGATTGTGGGGATCACCGATTATGCCCAGCATGAAATTTCAGATGTGGTCTTTATTGAGCTGCCTCATGTGGGCCAGCAAGTGGAACAGGGAAAGGGAATCAGCATTGTGGAATCGGTGAAAGCCGCTTTTGATATTTATGCCCCCGTTTCAGGAACGGTCAAGGCAATCAATACGACGTTAGAATCAGATCCTGCCATTGTGAATCAAGATCCGTATGGGAAAGGTTGGTTTTTTGAATTAACTTCCAGTAAGCCAAGTGAATTTGAGTCTTTGTTAACCCGCGACCAGTACGAATCCATGATTCGCCAAAGCGCAGCCGGTTAAATAATGATCCCACCACCTGTTTGCGAAGAGCGCGATTTGAAATATGGTGCTGGAATATTTGATGAAAATCGCGCTCTTTTATCTTTAGAAAGATTCCGCTGCCTTAAGGCAGCGGTCAAACAGGTGGTGGGATGAGCTATTTTCCGATCACGGTTAAAGATCAAGCCGAAATGCTCGAAACCATCGGAATCGAGCATTTTGGCCAGATGTTTCAAGCCATTCCGAATGAACTTCGAAATCCTAAAATCGATCTCCCATCGCCGCTGAGCGAACTTGAAACACAAAGTTGGTTCCGCGAATTGGCGGGAAAAAATGCAAGTTCTAAAACACATTCGTCCTTTTTAGGTGCAGGGAGCTATGAACATTTCATTCCCGCGATTGTCCGACACATCATCGGCCGCGGCGAGTTTTATACTTCCTATACGCCCTATCAGCCGGAGGCCTCGCAGGGAACTTTGCAGGCGCTCTTTGAATATCAAAGCCTCATTTGTGAATTAACCGGTATGGATGTTTCCAACGGTTCTCATTATGACGGCTCCACAGCGCTCGCCGAATCCGTGTTAATGACTTTACATGAAACGAAACGCCGCAAGGTTCTTATGGCACGTTCCGTTCACCCTGATTACAGGACTGTTACTCAAACTTATTTAACCGGCACTTCATTTGAAACCGAAGAAATTCCTTTTCAGAGTCACTTTGGGCTTGATTTAGATTATTTAAAGAAACATTTGACGCCCGATGTGGCTTCCGTTGTTGTCGCATCTCCCAATTTTTTTGGATTGGTGGAAGATCTTAAAGAAGTCGAAACTTTGGTGCATCAAAATGGTTCGCTTTTGATTTTGGTGAGCCATCCGCTTTCATTTGGGTTTTACAAATCCGCAAAGGAATGGGGCGCTGATATTGTTTGTGGGGAGGGCCAGCCGCTTGGTATCCCACCCGGCTTTGGCGGCCCATGGTTGGGTTATTTAGCGGCCACCCGGTCTTTACTGCGCCGCATTCCCGGCCGGCTTGTCGGTCTGACACAAGACAATGCCGGAAGACGGGCTTTTTGCTTGACGCTTCAAGCCAGAGAACAACATATACGGCGCGAACGCGCGAGTTCAAATATTTGCACGAATCAAGCTTTGTGTGCCATTGCCGCTTGCGTTTATATGGCTAGTTTAGGAAAAACAGGAATTCGCCGGATTGCCGAACTTAATTTGGAGAATGCTTATTATTTGCGCCGGGCTTTGAGCAATTTAAAAGAGGTCGAAATTTTAACAGACGGCTCAATTTTTAATGAATTTGTCATTCGACTTAAAAAACCTGTCGATCAAGTCAATCAATCCTTATTTCAAAAAGGAATTATCAGTGGCCTAGCGCTTGAGCGGTTTTATCCCGAGCTTAAAGAGCAGATGCTGGTTTGCGCTACCGAAACAAAAAGCAAAGATCAATTAGACCAATTTGTGGAAGCCTTAAAGGAAGTTCTAAAATGACAACGGGCTTAAAAACCACCGCCATTAGTGACAGCAAACTTTTGTTTGAAAAAAGCAAAAGCGGCAAGGAAGGTATTTTTCTTCCGTCCAGAAAGTTTCAGGATGATTTTTCACGATTAATTCCAGCGGACTTTCAGCGGAAAGATCACGGTGATCTCCCTGAAATTACAGAGCCGGAACTTGTGCGGCATTTCGTCAATTTGTCGAAGAAAAATTTTAGCGTCGATACGCATTTTTATCCCTTAGGAAGCTGCACGATGAAATACAACCCAAAGATTCACGAGGATGTGGCATCCCTTGATGGATTTGCATGGCTCAATCCTTCTCAAACAGAGGATCAAGTGCAGGGAATTCTTCAAATATTTCATGAATTAAGCCGCGCACTTTGCGAATTGACCGGAATGGACGAATTTACGCTTCAGCCTGCGGCAGGAGCGCATGGAGAGCTTTGCGGAATGATGCTCACACGCGCTTATCACCATTCCCGCGGTGAAGGCAAGCGGCATCAAGTACTTGTTCCGGATTCAAGTCATGGAACCAATCCGGCATCTGCCGCCCAATATGGTTACGAAGTCGTTCAAATTCCATCGGATGCAAGAGGGCGTGTGGATTTGAAGGCTTTGGAAGATGCGATGAGCGATCGAGTGGCCTGTTTAATGCTGACCAATCCGAATACGCTTGGCTTATTTGAAAATGATATTTTGAAGATTCGGGAGATTGTACACCGGAAAGGCGCTCTTCTTTATTATGACGGCGCCAATTTGAATGCGCTTTTGGGCGCCGTGCGTCCCGGAGATATGGGATTTGACATTGTGCATTTGAATCTTCACAAAACGTTTACAACACCACACGGAGGCGGCGGGCCTGGTGCCGGGCCGGTTGGTGTTAAGAAAATATTGGCGCCTTTTCTTCCTGCTCCGCTTGTTGTGAAGCAGGGGAGCCGATATGGTTTTGACTATCATCGGCCGAAATCAATTGGAAAAGTGAGATCATTTTTTGGAAATGCCGGGATTCTGCTTCGTGCTTATGTGTACATTCGAATGCTTGGCTTGGAAGGATTAAAACGAGTCAGCCATGACGCAGTTTTAAGTGCGAACTATCTTCGGAAAAAATTAAGCACGGCTTTTTTAAATCCGCACAATGAATTTTGCATGCATGAATTCGTGCTTTCTGCCAGCAATCTTGAGTCTCAAAATATTCATGCCGGCGATATCGGAAAAAGGCTTCTTGATTACGGTATTCATGCGCCAACTGTCCATTTTCCTTTGGTGGTGAAAGAGGCGCTCATGATTGAACCGACTGAAACTGAATCAAAAGAAACGCTGGATGCTTTTGTGGAGGTCATGCTTAAAATTTTAAAAGAAGCTCAGGAAACGCCTGAACTTGTCCGCAAAGCGCCCCATACCATGCCGATCGGACGCCCGGATGAAGTTCAGGCAGCGCGCAAACCGATCTTGAGCTTTCGTGATCTCAAGCGCGACACCCAAGCCAGTCCGTTATGAGCAACGTTCCTGTCCGCCTTCAATTAATTTGCGATGACGCGCATGACGGCACTTTCAACATGGCCGCGGATGAATTTTTGCTCCGGCGCCAAATCCAGTCAAAAGACCCAAACGTAATCCTCCGGTTTTATCGCTTTAGCGAACCTACGTTGACGGTTGGTTACGGACTATGGGGTTTAGCAGTTTCAAAAGTGGATAGCGGAATACCGTTTGTTCGCCGCTTAACGGGGGGAGGGATTGTGTCCCACGGAATTTCTGATCTGACTTATTCCTTGATTGCGCCGATTGCTGGAAACATCCCGTTTGAGAAAGTAAAGGATAGCTACTTGTTGATTCATCAGCAACTGTCCGAGGCATTCCGTTCACTTGGAATTAAAACAGAATTATTTGAGAAAAAATGCTGTGCGCCCGGCGCTGCTTTTTTTGAGCGGCGAAGAGGACGCAATCTTTTCTGTTTTGATTCTCCGGTTCTTCATGATGTGATGCTTGAAGGCAAAAAGATTGCCGGAGCAGCACAGAAACGCACCCAAGGGTATTTATTGCAACAAGGCTCGATTGCATGGAAGCTTTTGCTTGAGGTTTGTCCCCCTCTTTCAGAATCAGTATTTTTTGAGCGATTTGCTCAGGGCATCGGCGATTTATTCAATCTTTCTCGCGAAGAGGTTTTGCTTCCTGCCGAAGAATTAAAGAACGCGTCCGCCACTTTATAGCGATAAGTTATGGATACACCACAGCAAATACTCGGGAAAATTCAAAAACTTATTGATTCGAACCCTCAGTATAAAGTTGAGGCCTATAGCTTTCTTCTTGCCGCGCTTCATTTCACCATGGCTTCTCTTAAAGAACCTCGTCATATTACGGGCCAGGAATTTTGCGAAGGGATTAGGCAGTATGCCATTGATCAATTCGGGCCTTTGGCCGGCACCGTTTTGCACTATTGGGGGATTCGCGAAACATTGGATTTCGGTCGTTTGGTCTTTGCTCTTGTTGAGGTAGGTTTGATGAGAAAAACAGAAGAAGATTCTTTAAGCGATTTTAAAGATGTATATGATTTTAAAACAGCATTTGAAGCAAAGTTTACTTTCGATTCATGAATCAAAGTTCTCGGGCAATTCTTGAACATCTTAATCCCGAACAAGAAAAAGCAGTAACAGCTGCGGATGGCGCCCTTCTGGTTTTAGCAGGCGCCGGAAGCGGTAAGACGCGCATTCTGACCCGCCGGATCGCGTTTTTGATTTCAAAAGGCATTCCGGCGTTTAATATCCTTGGCGTTACGTTTACCAATAAAGCCGCGGATGAAATGCGTTTTCGCGTCGGTCATTTGGTTCGCCAGGAAGTGTGGATTTCAACGTTTCATTCAAGTTGTCTTCGCATTCTTCGTTCGGATGGGGAAGCGGTGGGCCTGAAACGCAATTTTTCGATTTATGACGAACATGATCAGCTTGTCCTGATTAAAGAATGCCTTGCCGAACTCAATCGAAATGAGCGCCAAATCAATCCTAAAGGGATTCGCGAAGAAATCCAGCGGGCTAAGGATTTTCTCCTGACGCCTGAAGCCTATCTTGAAAAAGCCCAAGATTCATTCGAAGATGCGGTCGCGCAGGTGTATCAGCTTTACGAACGTAAACTCACAACTTTAAATGCCTGCGATTTTGGGGGTTTGATTCTTAAAACGGTATTTTTATTTGATCGGAATCAAAAAGTCTTGGAAGGTTGGCAGGAACGGTTCAAACACACTTTGATCGATGAGTATCAAGACACCAACCACGCGCAATACCGCTTGGTGCGATATTTGGCCGCGCGTTACAAAAATATCACTGTCGTTGGCGATCCTGACCAATCCATTTACGCCTGGCGTGGCGCAGACATCCGCAACATCCTCGATTTTGAAAAAGATTATCCCGCTTGCCAGGTGATTAAATTGGAACAGAATTATCGTTCTACGGCCAACATTTTGAATGCAGCGAATGCCTTAATTGAATTTAATACGGCTAGAAAACCAAAAGCGCTTTGGACCGAAAAAAACGATGGCGATAAAATTTCATTGTTTGAAGCCGTTGATGAAAAAGAAGAAGCTGAGTTTGTGGTGCGCGAAGTCTGCCAGCTTCAAAAGGAAGGCCGTTCGTTAGCCGATTGTGTTGTTTTTTATCGGCTACATGCTCAATCGCGCATTGTCGAAGAAGCGCTCAGAAAATATAAAATCCCGTACAAAATTGTAGGCGGCATTCGATTTTATGACCGGCGGGAAATCAAAGATTTAATCGCTTATCTGAGAGTCATCGCTTTTCCAGATGATCAATTAAGTTTAAAGAGGGTTATCAATGTGCCAAATCGTGGCATTGGCAAAAAATCAATCGAAGTACTCGAAACTTTTCAACGCACGAATGGAATTGCTTGGGATATGCTTTTTAAGGAAATCGACCGAATTCAGGGGATTGGGCTTAAAGCGAGAGAAGCGCTTCGAGATTTCGGACGCATGATCAGTTCGCTTCGCGCAGAGAAATCAAGATTTCTCGTGAGCGAACTTTTGGAAGAGATTTTGAGTCGCACGGGGTATTTAAAGGAATTGGAACTGGAACGGACGATTGAGGCCAAGGTGCGGATCGATAACATTCAAGAATTTTTCTCGGCCGTTCAGGATTTTGAGGAAACGTGGCGGCCTTTATCAGGTGAAACCGGCAAGCAAAAGGAAGAGCTTTTGGAGGCGTTTATCGAAAGCATTACCTTAACGTCGGCTATCGATACCTGGGATGGCGGAAGCAATAGTCTTACGCTGATGACCCTTCATACGGCTAAAGGATTGGAATTTCCCGTCGTTTTTATGGTAGGTATGG
>MHFM01000048.1:0-4961 GCA_001804205.1 Omnitrophica bacterium RIFCSPLOWO2_01_FULL_45_10b | reverse complement strand
AAAGCTTTATTTGAGCTATGCGGACTCGCGCCGGCTTTATGGCTCCCGTCAGCATAATTTGCCGTCCCGGTTTTTGAATGAAATTCCAGCGAACCTTTATGAAGAAGCCGCTCGTTTGGATGGATTGTCTTTTTCAGACGAAGCCGTAGTTTTAGATGAAGAAGTTAAAAGGCGAATTTTGTTTGATTAAGGATCATTCAAATAGCCAACAGGAGATGAAATGGAAAGAAACAAAGCCTACCAAAGAATAAGAAACTGGTTGAGCCTGGCCGGGCTTATTTTAACAGCCGTCACGCTTTGGATCGCCATTGATACCCAATTGACTTTTTCTTTTTACGATTGGGCCGAACATTTTGTTTCTTTCCGTTACGCCGTCCTGTTTCTTTATTTCCTTTTCTTTTCGATTTATTCGCTTGTACTTGCTTCACCGCTTTCTTTTTATTCCGGATTTATTTTGGAACATCAGTATCAATTATCGAATCAAACATTGCCGGCATGGTTTTGGGAATGGATAAAAAAGCAGCTGCTTTCTTTTGTGATGACCGCACTTTTGGTTTTGGGTTTATATGCGCTCATTTGGCATTTTCCGCTGACGTGGTGGTTTTGGGCGTGGGCCGGTTATGCACTTTTCAGTCTCGTACTCGGAAAATTATTCCCCGTTTTAATCGTCCCGCTTTTTTACAAGTATAGCCCCATTTCTGATGAGGTCCTTAAGAAAAAAATTGAAGCTCTGGCTGATCGCTTTGGTGTTCGTATTCAAAATGTATATTCGCTTAACTTAAGCAAAACCACAAAGAAAGCAAACGCTGCGTTTAGTGGTTTTGGAAAGACAAAACGGGTTATATTAGGCGATACACTCCTCGAATCGTTTGGCCATGAGGAAATTGAAACGGTTTTGGCGCACGAATTGGGCCATTACAAACACCATGATATTTGGAAGCAATTTGCTTTCGGAACGATATGTTCCTTGATTGGTTTTTGGATTGCTTTTCAGCTGATGGGAATATTTTCTCAAGCATTGGGTTATTCTGGCGCTGGTGATATTCGTTCATTTCCCCTTCTTTGTCTGATCTTTTTCGTATTTGGCCTTATTTTGGCGCCGGCAGGGAATGCCTTTTCACGTTTGGCAGAACGTCAGGCGGATCAGTTTGCGCTCGATGCGACAGGAGATAAAATATCATTTATTTCGGCCATGCAAAAATTGAGCGATCAAAATCTCGCCGATCCCGATCCCAACCCAATTATCGAATTTTTACTCTACGATCATCCAGCCATTGGCAAGCGAATTCAGATGGCCGAACGCTACGCGCGTTGAGGCTTTGTTTTATATGAAAATTGCGCCCCGTCATCTTTTCTTAAGGTTATCTTTATTTTTAACCTTTGTTTTTGTAGGCGCTTTTTACCTGTCCGCCGATCAGAACGATTTAAATGTGCTCATCGAAAAAGGGCAGAATTTAATCAGCCAAAAAGAATATCCCGCCGGCATTGCTGTTTTGGAAACGGTTCTTGCCAAAGAACCGGAGAATACGAAAGTCTTGAATGCGCTATTAAATGCTTACGATCAATACAGCCAACAATTGCTTGATCAGGATCGCTTTGACCAAGCTCAAATGTACATTAAAAAAATGGATGGCACCCTTCAAAAAATCGCCGTCTTACCGGTGATTGAACTTTCGGGAACCCAAGACGGCATTCCTAAGTCCAGGGTCGAGCGCGAAGTTGCAAGCGCTAAAGCATTTTTACTTAATCCAAAGCAAGAGCAGAAAAAAGATTCGGATATTATTTCATTAAACGCGGGTCGAGAGCTTTACAATGAAGCCGTTCAGAATTTCAACAAGCGCCAATATGAAGTTGCGGAAGATTTGCTTCAAGAATCGATTCAAGTGGACACATCGAACCCCTATGCCTATGAGCTTCTTGGGGAAATTGCGAATTTAAATCATCAACTGGATGAAGCAGAAATGTATTACCGCAAGGCGTTTTCGCTGAATCCTTCCCCAAAACTGCGTGAAAAATTTGAGAAGTTGACGCGTGAAAAGGAAATTGATCAAACTCAGCAGCAGTATTCTGATGAACATTTTATTATCCGATACCGCAGAAGCGAAAGCTTGGAAGGCTCCAAAATTCGTGATTATCTTCGCGAAGCGCACCGAACGATTTCTCAAGATTTTGGCCATTATCCGAAATATAAAGTTCCCGTGGTGCTCTACGATCGCGAGGAATACGAAAAGTTAATGGGTTCCGTTCCGCATTGGTCCGGAGCTCTTTATGATGGAAAGATTAGAATTCCGGTGTATGAAACATCCTCAGATATAACAGACCAAACCACAACGGTTAATCTGAGGAAATTGATTCATCATGAGTTGACGCACGCGTTCGTTTTAGATTTAAGCCGGATCAAATGTCCTGTTTGGTTAAATGAAGGCCTGGCGCAGTACGAAGAAAATAAAATACAGGCCATTAACCTTAATGCTTTAACCGATGCTATTCGTACCAAATCGTTGGTTACCATTGACGAACTGATGTTTGAAGATATATCAAAAACCGCTTCTACTGATAAAGCATTTCTTTTTTATCTTGAGTCATTTTCGCTGACGTCGTACCTCATCAGCCACAGCCGCTTTTACAACATGAAAGAGCTCCTGATCGAGCTTGGCAAGGGAACCACTTTTCTTGAAGCCTTTGAAAAAGCGTTCGGCCGTACTTTTAAAGATTTTACTAGTGAATGGCAGCTTGATTTGGAAACGCGTCAGCATGCCTAATTTTTCCGCTCCCATTGTTTTTTCTATAAGTTATTTTATATGAATAACTTATATCATTTTTTCAGATCTGCTATTAAAATTGACATCAGGGTGGTTTTCCATTAGAATTGCCCCTTCAAAAGGTGGTTCAAAATGTCTCGATATGCGGTAGTGCAAGTAGGTTCTCACCAGTATCAAGTTGAGGAAAACAGTATTTTTGAAGTAGAAAAAGTTGCCTCTGCAAGTGGTGGGAAGTCTGAAGTGAAAGAAGTGAAACTGAGCCAAGTCCTTTTCCTTCAAGAAGATGGAAAGGTAAAAGTAGGACAACCTTTTGTGCCTCACGCTTCAGTAACGTGCGAAGTGCTCGGCGATATTAAATTGCCAAAAGTCATTTCTTTTAAGTTTAAAAGGCGTAAAGGTTACAAGTGCAAAAAAGGGCACCGACAGACCGTATCTCGTTTACGGGTCAAGACGATCCAAGCGGAGTAAATAATGGCGCATACAAAAAGTCAGGGAAGTACAACAAACGGTCGTGATTCAAACCCGCAGATGCTGGGTGTTAAGGCGTACGGCGGGCAGTTGGTTCACGCCGGAAATATTATTATCAGACAAAGAGGTACCTCATTCAAACCGGGACGGCATGTTGCACGCGGTTCAGATGATACCCTTTTCGCCCTTCGTGATGGAGTAGTGCATTTTAAACCTAATCGAACCGTTTTTTTAGTTCCAAGCAATTAAATTTAAGTTTTACCAATCAAAGGCTGAGAAGGGTGAAATGCCCGACTCAGCTTTTTTGTTTTCTTAGGGGTTGAGCATGTTTATTGATGAACTGACCATTGTTGTTCGTTCCGGTCAAGGCGGCCAAGGCTGTGATAGCTACCGGCAGCGCTCAGACCATAAACGGATTCCGAACGGAGGCGACGGCGGCGACGGCGGCGATGTGATTCTACGCGCCGATGCACAAACCGGTAGTCTTTTTTCACTCAAATCAAAAAGGATTTTTGAAGCAGAAGCCGGTGGTATAGGAATGCGAAATAACAGCCACGGCCGAAATGGCAAGGACTTTATTGTAAAAGTTCCTTGCGGAACAACCGTTTATAATAAACAAGATCAGCTTCTGATTCGAGACCTTGTTTTACCTGGAGAAGAGGTCACCGTTTTAAAAGGCGGTCGGAGAGGTTATGGCAATCATGCGAGGCGACCTGTTACCCAGGGAGAAGCTGTGAAAGAACTCGAGCTCTTTCTATCGTTTAAGATTATCGCAGATATTTTTTTAGTGGGGCTTCCTAATTCTGGCAAGACTACCTTGCTCAAGCATTTAACGGGAGCAGGCGTTTTGGAAACTGAATATCCCTTTGCCACAAAAGCACCACAGCTTGGGACGTATCGAAGCCATTACAATCAAATACGTATTTGTGAACTTCCGGCTATTTATCAGGCATCGGCAGAAGGACGAGGTTTGGGGACGCATTTTCTGAAGCATTTAGAACGTGCCCGGCTTATTTTTTTTATTTTGGATCCAAAAACTGAGTTTGCTTCTGATGTGCAAGCGGGATATGCTATTTTGTTCAATATCATCCGGCAATTTAATGAAGCGTTTGAAAAAATACCCCGCTTTTTAATTGTCAATAAAGCCGATTTACTGCCGCGTCAGGCAAGCAAGAAAAAGCTTTTCGACACTCAGGAAAGAACATTTTTTATTTCAGCAAAAACCGGTGATGGCATCAATCGATTAATGGATGCCGCGCAGAATTTATTGGGAGTTTCCCATGAGACAGCAGTTTAATAAAGCAAAGCGCTGGGTGATTAAAATCGGTACGAGTTCTTTAACGACGGCCGAGGGCCATTTTTCCCATCGGAACTTGGAACATATTGTCTCGCAAGTGGTGACATTGCTTCGTTCGGGAATTGAAGTGATTTTGGTAAGTTCAGGTGCTATTGCGCTTGGGATGGATACGCTCAAGCGCACACGACGGCCTGTTCTTCTTCCTGAGCTTCAAGCCTGCGCGGCCATTGGACAGGGGAAATTGATGAAAGCTTATGAAACGGCATTTTCAAGCCGAGGATTTCATGCCGCGCAAATTTTACTTACACGGGACGGCCTCCAGGACCGAGAACGCTATGTGAATGCACGCAATACCATTCTGACGCTCCTTAAAATGAGCGCTGTACCAGTTGTGAATGAAAATGACACTGTCGCGACTGAGGAAATTCGTTTTG
>MHFM01000047.1 GCA_001804205.1 Omnitrophica bacterium RIFCSPLOWO2_01_FULL_45_10b | reverse complement strand
GGAAAAGCGGATTTTATGGTTCCGCTGTATGATCGTCGCGGGTTTGCGGTCAATTATCGCTTTGATCTTAAGGATGTGGCACAAGTACCATTTTGGAAAGCAATTGATCCTAGAAATTCAGCCGATATTTTTAATGGAAAAATCGTCCTCGTTGGGGCCACTTCTAAGGTGGCTCACGATTATTATCATACGCCCCTCGGTTTTATGCCCGGTGTCGTGGTCAACATGAATTTGCTGGTCAATTTGTTGGCGAAAGACTTCCTCAAGAAAGTTCATCCAATTTTAGACTCTGTTTTCGTCTTTGCGTTCATTTTTTTGGCATCTTATTTTGCGTTTCAACACAATGTGCTTCGCGGCCTTTTGGTTTTGACCGCAGCAAGCATTTGTTTTCTAGCGGGCTTTATTATCTTGTTCGTCAATCGCTATCTTGGCGATTGTTTCACCCCTCTTTTTGGCGGGTGGATGAGCTTCATCGGAGTCACGTTTTATCGCTCATTCCATACTTTTCTTGAAAACATTCAACTCAAAGGAAAGGTGGTGACCGATCCTTTAACCGGACTTTACAACCGCCGCGCTTTAGAATCTCGAATCGAAGATGAGCTTGAGAAAATCGCACGTACGACGGGCGCTCGCAAAACCGATTCCTTTTATGATCTTTCAATCTTGATGATCGATATTGATGAATTCAAAAAAGTTAATGACACGTACGGGCATCAGTTTGGTGATGATGTTTTGAAGAACATCGGTTTTACAATCAAAAACAATACGCGTAAGGATGATTTGGTAGCTCGTTTCGGGGGGGAAGAGTTTTGCGTGGTGCTTCCTGATATCGGAAAGGCAGAGGCGGCGCAAATTGCCGAAAAAATCCGAGCGGCGGTCGAGGCAAAGAAATTCAGCTACGTTAATAAAATGGCGAGCTTTACTGTTAGTATTGGGACAGCCAGCGCTAAGGCTGATCATCTTTTAGGTAGTAGAGGCCTTATTCGGGGCGCAGACCAGGCCCTTTATACCGCTAAGCGAACAGGTAAAAATAAGGTGTGCTTGCATCAAAGAGAGAATAGATAACCTGTTTAAATTCAATAGCTTATATTAAGTAATTCCAGCGTAGTTGTTAGTCCCCGCCCTATGTGGTAAAATTAAGTCAAAGTCCAAAAGTTCTTTTTTTAGGGTCATGGTTCAATTAATTTTAAAAGCTTTATAAAGTGTGTGAGTGTAAAATAACCTCGGAGGCATGGAGTTGACCAAGCAATTGAATCAAAAAATAATTGCGAGTCTAATGGTGTTTTTCTTTTTAACCAGTGGACCCGTTTACTCACAGCAATCCTCTGCCGTTTCAGAGCCTGTTTCAGGCGTTGGCCAGGGAATCGGTCGCACACCCGCGGGCGTTCCTCAGGTTGACGCAGGCGCGCCAGCCATTCGTCCCGATCTTAATCCTTATAACATTACCGTTCCTGAAGAATTCGGAAAGGTTGAAGAAATATTCCAAGGCGCTCCAACATCTCCGCTCATCGTTTATATTCAAAATGTCCACGCCAATTACGAAGCCCAGCTCAATATCAAAGGCATTCTCAAACATCTCGTTGATCAAAATCAATTTTCTCTCATTCAGCTCGAGGGCGCAGTTTCAAAATTAAATCCGGAAATCCTCCAGCCCTCATATCTCAAAGAAGCCAATCTTAAATTAGTGGATTTCCTGATGCGCGAAGGCCGCATTACGGGCGCTGATGCGTTTGCGGTAGAAACGGATAAACCGGTTGAGCTTTACGGAATCGAAGATTACAGCTTGTACATGGAAAACCTCAAAATGTTTAAAGCGGTTTATCAGCATCAGCAGGAAATGTCTGCTTACTTTGATGAAATGCACAGGCTGATTCAAAATATCGGGCCTAAACTTTTAAGCCCGGAGCTTCTTGATTTCACCCGGAAAACCGAAGAATTTTCAACCGACAAAATCGATATCCTCGATTATCTCCTCTATATGAACAAGCTTTCCGAAGCCCATAAGCTTGTCTCGCTAAGTGACATGAAAGAAATCGTTGATTATCCGAATTTGGTGCGCCTTATGCGGCTTCATAATCTGGAAGAGCAATTAAACAAAGGCGGGCTTAAGAAAGAAACTGAGGCGCTTAAACTTGAATTCCGGAAGAAAATGAGCGGTTCTGAGAAAGTGGAGAAAATTCTTACGAGGCTTGATGACAATGCAAAAGGCGTCAATCCACGCAGTTATTTTCTCGAGCTTACCGAATTGGCCGATCAGGCCAAGATTGATTTTGCAAGTTATCCCGCGTTCCGGATTTTTGCTGAGTTTTTGATCCATCAAGATGAAATCGACCACCGCGGGCTTTTTTCCGAACTGAAACAATTTGAGGCTTATCTTCAGGGCCAGCTTTTTACAAAGGAAAATGAAAAAGGCTTTCTCGAAATGATTGATTATCTCGGCCTCTTAGAACAATATTTCCGGCTTGAAATGAGCCGCGAAAAATTGGCGCTTTATCTCAAAGACCGCGACAATATCAAGCCTTCCTGGATTCTTGCGCATTTGGAACAATTGGCCGGAGAATATCAGATTCCGGTTAAATTCACAGGGGATATCAAAAAGCTCGATTCCTATATGGATGAGCTTGAGTATTTTTATCAACTCGTTTTAAAGCGCGATGAAATTTTTACGGAAAAGATTTTCAGGAAAATGAAATCGTTACAGCAGGATAAGACGATTGTCGTAACCGGCGGTTTTCATAAAGATGCGCTGATGGATCATTTCAGAAAATCCAACGTTTCTTATGTCATCATTAGCCCCAAAGTAGATGTGAAAGAAGGAAACGAAAATTATCTTAAAGTGATGCTTGATCAAGATGCCGTCGTCGGCAGCGTCTTCGCCGGCACCTTCGCTTTGGAAAAAAGCAATTATGGCAACCCTGGTTCAAAACTTGCATTAGCTCAAGAAGTTCTAGGTCCGGGGGTTTCCGCGACGCAGCTTGTAGCAGGCGAAAAATTTGCAATAGGTGAAGCCAGAGGAAGATTTGATACTATTGCTAACCAAACGGGGGTTAGCTTCATTCTTACTGGTGTAGACGGTTCAGGATTAACCCCTGACCATGGCGCCGAAGCTCGCTTTTTTAATACGCAAGGCCAAGCCCGCAGAGCTGAACTTAGGGGTAGTGTTAATACTAGGACGGGACAATTTTTGGAAACGATTGTCAGTGAACGCTCCACCAATTCCAGAGATTTAGAAAGAGCTGGTATTATTCGGCCAAGAGTATTGCCGCAAGGAGTGAACCGCGCCGAATTGCGTGATTTAAATGTTTCACTTTCAAATGTGCGTCCAAGCACTATTGCGTCAGTCAAGGAGTCCTTCACTCGATCGGACCTTCTATTAGGTGGTCTATTTTTACCACCCAATCTCCCCGTTGCTGAACAAGTAAAACCAGTTGTCGAAGCTCTTTTAAAACTAACCCCTGCGGCTCAAAGCATATTGGCAATCACACCAAGTGGTAGCATTTTTACGCTTGATGGTATTAAGCAAGCTCAAAGGACTGCGAATGTTGGCGGAGTCAGTATTGAAGCTGAAAACGCTCCTCTTTTAAGTAAAAATGAGCAGAAATTTTTTGACTCTTTCTTTAGTAACAGTACCGTACCTCAAGATACAATCTTTCTTGTACTGGTTCTTGATACTCAGAACCAAGTTGAGGCCAGTCGCGCCAAACTTAGAGCCATTGTGACTTCCCTTAAAGCAAATCAAAATCTAGCGGTTGCAGCGTATGGTGTTGGTATAAATAATTTTGCGAAAGGCGCGTTGGATTTACCGAATCAAGAAGCGCTGCGCAGAGAACCATTTAATCGGATTTTATTTGTTGAGCAGGAACGTAACGAACCACCGGTGACTACATTTGAAGGAGCCGTTGCTCTGGCGACTCGGCACGCCGCTTCTAAGGTTGGACTTTGGCTAAATCACTTTCGTTCAACTGTACCCCCAGCGGTGAGCATAACAAGCCCTGAGGAACTTATGAGGGTTGGGGGTGTTCATGTACCGGCTGGAGAAATAGGGCTTCCGCTTAGAAACGCAATTACGCAAAGATGGTCTTCTGATACGATCCAGCTTTTTGAACTGGATACGAGAAATACAGAGGTAAATGATCTTAGAGCAATCCGCGATTTTGAAGTGAAAGTTTTATCTAGGTTGCGTCAGTTAGGCGCTGCGGCGCTCTTGAAGGAGCTTGGGCAAGTGGCGATTCAGCAAATTGCTCCAAATCAGTGGCAAATTTCTGGTACTGCAGCTGCCCTTAATCTCATCAGACGCCTTTATCAAGCCTACGTTCGACTCGAGATTGCCGCATAAAATGGCAGGGAAGTTACGTGAGCAGGAATTTTTTGGCCTTCTGTTTCCACCGTTAACGCTGATCCAACTTTCCAATATTCCTTGTTCAGATAGCCCATCGCGATTGTTTTTTTAAGGGTGGGCGAAAAAACGCTGCTTGTAATAGAACCTATCTCAACATTGTCTTTCGTAATTCGATCATTTTTCTTAGGCGCTACCTCACCTTTTAATACCAAACCCAAGAGTTTTTTGCTTACTCCTCCGCGCGAATCAAGGCGCGCTAGGATTTCCTGCCCCGGAAAACATCCTTTTGAGAAGCTAACCGCTTTTTCTAAACCGGCTTCCAAAGGGATATGCGATTCATCAAAATCAATGCCGTAGCGGGGAATTCCGGCCTCAATTCGAAGAATTTCAAAAGCTTGCGTTTGAATTTCCTTAAGCCCTAATGGCATTCCGTGTTGAATCAATTTTTGTTGAAGCTCTCCTGCCGCGTTTTTTGGAGCAAGAAGCCCGTATCCGATTTCTCCGGTTAAATTAATTCGAATCGCCGTCACTCGAATACTTTCCCGTGTCACCGTTTGATGGCTCAGCAATTCTTCAGGCGCTTCTTGATCCAGAACAATTTCAACAATGGTTTTTGCTTTTGGGCCGTGGATTGAAATTAATTTAAGTTCATCCGATCGGTCGATTAATTCTACCCGTTCCATGATAATGAGTTTATTGAGCGACTCGATAAGTTTATCTTTTAAAACATAATCCAAAGCGAGCCATAAATACTCGCTAAAATACAACACGTTCGTATAAGCGATAATTTTTGCCTGGGCATTCAAGAAACATGCCGGCGCTCCTTTTCCCGGTGCTAGGCTTTTGATATCGTTTGAGAGAATATTATGCAAAAAGTTGACGCGATCTTCACCGCGAATTTCAATGACACCGCGGTTCGGATGATTGAGTAATGCGCAATGTTTTCGCGCTGCCACACATTCTTGGAGGAGTTGTTCGGTAAGTTCCATCTGCTTAAAATACCTTATGATGGCTGAAGAGTCAAATATTGCCCGAGGATTTTTTGATGAGGCACGGGAAACGATAATTTGTTTAATGATTTTTGATCCACCCAACGGACAGGTCCCGTTTGTGCCTGCTTGCCGCGGCCGTTGGAAAGCGCTTTTATTTGAAACGGACGGATGAGTGCTTTGCGATGAGTAAACCGATGCTCAAAGGGCGGCACTTTCTTAACGATCGCGATCGAAATACCAAACGCCGATTTAAATTCTTCTTTAAGAGCTTCTTCGGGTTTTTGATAAGGAAGCCGCATGGTGCCCGGAATTTCCCAAAGCCCGCCCCAAATTCCGCGATTGGGCCTGCGGCGTATGAGAAATTTTCCATTTTTGGCCAAAATGCCAACGACCATTTCTATTTCTTTAACCTCAACTGTTTTTGAGCGAATCGGTAGTTTAGATTGATCTCCCTTTTGGTACGCAAGACACAAATTTTTTATGGGACATGCCGGGCATTTCGGAATTTCGGGAACGCATACGAGCGAACCAAGTTCCATTAAAGCTTGATTAAAAATACCCGGATTTTTTTCTGGAATCAATGTTTTAGCGATTTGGTACATTAATTTTTGAGTGTCCGGTTTTTTAATATCTTTTCGGATATGAAAAACGCGCGAAAGCACGCGCATCACATTTCCATCA
>MHFM01000046.1:6232-10341 GCA_001804205.1 Omnitrophica bacterium RIFCSPLOWO2_01_FULL_45_10b | reverse complement strand
AGCAAGAAAGAAGAAAGCGTACAAACCTTTACCAATGCCAGCCTGACCGATGGTGAGCTCACCGCCACCATTGAAGGTGTCACCAAACGCTATAAAGCAAACGGCATTGATCTATTAGAAACGGTGAATAGCTCCACTGTGATTGATTCCGGGATTCCCCAAAGTGCAACCAGCACCACGTTAAGAGCGGATGGGACTAAGAAATCTGCAAGTGCGACTTTATTTGATACGGAAGGTCACCCTACTTCGAGCGTTGAAACCAACTATGCAAAAAATGGTGTTACGGTTACCACGATTTCAACGACCGATTTTACAAACGCCGAATTTGATGATGACGGGAATATTATTGGCGGGTCAATTTCAACAACAACCCTCCGGGCAGATTCGACCCTCAAATCCACAAGCATCGTTTCTTTTGGAGATGACGGCAATCCTGCAAGCAGTGTCACCACAAACTATCTGAAGAATGGAACAACGGTTAAAGAGACAACCACAACCAGCTTTGCGAACGCGGAGTTTGATGATGAGGGTGACATTGTCGGCGGTTTTATTGAATCAACGACTCGCCGGGCCGATGGAACTTTGAAATCAACCAGCAAAGTCTATTACGGCTCGGAAGGGCATCCCGTTTCAAGCGAATCGATTAACTACACCAATGATGGGCAGTCAATTAAAGATAAAACCAGCACAGATTTTTCCAATGCGGAGTTTGATGATGAGGGCGACATTGTCGGCGGGTCGATCAAGACCATTACTTATCGAGCGGATAACACCCTTAAGGCGATTAGCGATGTTTATTTTAATTCGGAAGGAAATCCTGCCGCAAGCGATACGGTTAATTACAAAAAAGATGGGGCCACCATTAAAGATAAATCAAATACCAGCTATGCCAATTCGGTTTTTGATAATGATGGTGAAATTGTCGGCGGGTCGATTAAATCTACCACCCTCCGAGCGGATGAAACGTTGAAGTCCATCAGCATCGTACAGTTTAATTCCGACGGTAATCCGACAATCAGCGTTGCCGTGAATTACGAAACAAACGGAAGCGGAATTAAAGAAACAGTGACAACGTCATTTCAATACGCTGAATTTGATGAAGATAACAATGTAAGCGGTGGACATATTCAGACAACAACGCGGCGGCCCAACAATACTCTGAAATCAACCAGCAAAGTCTATTTTAATTCAGATGGAAACCCGACCGAGAGTTATGCCGTCAATTATAAATCTTCCGGAGGGGTCAGCGAGAATGTGCATACTGATTTTGCAAATGTGCAGTATGACGCGGACGGAGAAATTATCGGCGGCAATATTTCAACTGTGACAACGCGCGCCGATGGTTCATTAAAAAGTACAGGGGACACATCCTTTAACACGGAAGGCAATCCTTCCGTTTCCAATTCCAAGAGTTTTGGGACAACCGGCGCTTTAAAAGAAACCGCAACAACTGATTACGCAGCGGCTGTTTTTAATGAGGATGGGGATATTACAGGCGGAAGCATACACGTTATTTCTTATTACGCTACCGGAATCAAAAAAAGCGACAGTACAATTCAATACGGCGCGGAAGGAAACCCCGTTTCCAGCGATGCGCAAAACTGGAAGCGCAGCGGAACATTTAGCGACCATACCGTCACGAGCTTTACAGGCGCTCAATTTGATGAGGACGGAAATATTGTCGGAGGATCGACCGACAGCACAATCGAAAGAAACGGCAAGTCAACTTTGCACCAGACTTCCTATTATAAGGTGAGCGGCGGAACTACTGTTGTTTCCTCGGAGTCTGAAGACGGCAAATCGGTTTCTGTTACGAATGAAGACGGCGAGCTTCTTTATTCAATCGGGGACTCCGGCATTGTTTCCATGGCCAGCGGTTCTGAAGACACCGGTTATACCTATACCAATCCCGACGGCTCGTACTCTGTTTATGATGCGGACGGAATGATGCAGTACCGCGTGGACAAAGACGGAAATCATTTTTCTGTGGCGGTTGATGCTGATGGCAATGTTATTTCTGAAACCGGAGACGGACACACAACGACTTTTGATGAAGATGGCCGCCCGGTTCATACGGTATTGCTTGAAGACAAATGCGAAAAGAAAAGAGGCTGTACCGAATTTAATGATTACCAGCATGCGGGTGATACGACCGACTGTACTTATGCCGGCGCTCCGCCGTCAGGGTCAACTTGTATCAGCCGTGCTGCAAGTGAACATAACGGCTCAATCATTACGATTGCGACAACGATTGTATACGATGCAGACGGTAAAATTCAGTCGATAACAGATGATGCTCCGAAACCCGACGATGACGGCGGGGGTGGCGGAGATGAACCAAGCGGCGCCAAATTATTAACGCTGATCAGCGCACTTTTGGGCGAAGTGGCCGGCAAGCTTGATCCGAATTTTGGTGCTGTTGATAGCGCTATTAACTCTGCCATTATGGCTTTTGTGAATGGCTTGAATATAGGCGCCGGACCGGATCCGCGTTACGAAGGCGAAAAACAATATGATTGTAAGGACGGCGATACTTATGAAGGCTGCTCTACGACTTACGGCTGTCCGGATGGAACCACCGTAGGAGATGGTGAACGATGCTATGCCACTCCTAACTACACAAGGCCCTGCGATTACGAAGAGGAAGGATGCATCGGCGCGACTCCGGGAACAGGACATTTTCCGGATGAGCCGGGCGGCGAGCCTTGTTATTCCGACACAGCCACAGATTCAAATTGCTCAGGATATAGGGAAGGAACAACTGTGTCACAGCCTGGGGGATCATGTAATGAAGGAGATACAAATGCCGACGGACAGTTATGTATTGTTGTTGAGCCCGGCAAGCGCGGAACAAAGCCATGCTCTCTCGGGGAGGCAGACTGTGAGCCGACATCATGTCCAACAGGGTATAGCCTGGACGGTGAGCAATGCGCGGCATGGCCCACCACTACCACCACCGGATATTATTATAAGCCTTGCTCTGACTATGAGGATCAAGAATGCATTGGCGATTGGGTGCCGCAGACCTGGACGGTGAATGGAACGGTAGCTTCTTCTGAAATCAATCAAGCTCTTGCGGAGGCAGTGTCAGATCTTCTCAGTAAGGTTGATGGCGAGGTCATTCCTGCGATTGATGGTTTGTTGGGTGAGATAAGTGACGCAATTCATGAATTAGATGCTCAGGCAGGGGAAATTTTTAGGCAATGGGCGGAAGCTATCGCAAAGTGGAATGAAGCGCTCTCGGAGATTGGAGAAAGCAATCAAGATTCGATTAATGACGCGAATACGGCTTTTCAGCAGGAAATAAATGCGCTTAATTCAGTTGATTGCGGAATGTGGTGCGGTTACTTCCAGGGGGAAATAGCAGAGCGGCAGGATACAGCTATTCATAACGCTGAATACAGCTTCAACCGATCCATGGAAAAACTGGGCGATCCGCCGAAGCCGGATGGATTAGGCGAGCTTGATCAGGCAATAGAAGAGTTAACGAACTTGCATAGCCAGCTTCAAGGCGATTGGGATTCGGCGAAAGGAGAATGGAACAATGCTTCTTGGTCCTTGCTTAGCAGTGTCGGAACCCTTTCCGATTGGAATTTTTCTAAGGATGAGGAAGTGACCACCCCTGAGTCTAAAGTAGACGCTGGGACAGCGCTGCAAACCTGGGTTAGTAGCGAAGCCGAAGGCGAAGCCCGCGATGCAGTTAACGCCGATGTCCAGGGTGATAAAGATATGATTTCCGACGCTCCTGTCGCAATTGATAATTTCGTCAGTGGTTTGCAGGGCTTGTTCGGCTCTGCGGCGACCGATTACGACAGCAAACTGAAGAACTCACGCACGCAGCTTTCTGATTTAACCTTGCGAACTTTGCTTGGCGCGGGCGCTTCATCGGCCACCAATCAGCTCACCACGATTACAATTAATAATCTGGTCGCTACGGGGAAGATTCAGCTTCAGGAAATTATTTATGATGATAAAGGAAATATCAGATTTGCGGTGCTTAAAGACAGCGAAGGCCGCGGTATCCTTGTTTCTGGAAATGAGATTAAGACATTCCGGAAATCAGGCCGTGTGATTGGAGAGGGGGAACAGGCTCGTTTTGTCGGACATGG
>MHFM01000046.1:5549-6177 GCA_001804205.1 Omnitrophica bacterium RIFCSPLOWO2_01_FULL_45_10b | reverse complement strand
CACTTCAATGATCGCGGCAAAATCGACAGCGTTACAGACAGGAAGGGACAAGTTATTGAAAAATATCTTTATAACAGCAGAGGCGGGCTAGTCGGCAAAGAAAGATATGCATATGATAAAGGGGGTAATCTTGTAGGCACCTTTACCACGCAAAATGGCCGCACAACCTATAAAGGCGCTGACGGTGTTTCTAAGCCCGTTACCCAATCATCGCATTACAACGGCCGCTCCCGCGTTGATACGATGACGATTTCAAACCCTTCTGATGCAGCGGATACGGTTTCGATTTATACGCTTTTTGAAAAGCATGGCGATGGATCCGGCGCGACCTGGCGCAAAGCCGGTCAGGAAGTGACCATTCAAGGCGGGACAAAGACACAATCCGAAGGAGTGCGCAACGCGCTTTTAGGAAAATCGAATTCTTCCTACGATGCGGGCAATAAAGACAGCTTGATAGCATTGGCGAAAAAATTTGGACTCAACCGTTCGCAAATCAGCTCTACCACTTATTCGGTTGACTCTACCGGCAATGTAACACAGCGCTCGATTGGCTTTGATAAGGACGGCGGCGCAGCTATCGAAGTGAAGTATAACGGAGACCTTGTTAGCCGGACGCATTATGACAGTC
>MHFM01000046.1:1028-5539 GCA_001804205.1 Omnitrophica bacterium RIFCSPLOWO2_01_FULL_45_10b | reverse complement strand
GGATTACCGGTACGAAAGAGTCAATAGCGGTCAGTTTCGTGAAACACAATCATTCACAGACGATAAAGGGCAAAGACACCAAATCACGACTATCTACAACAACCGAGGAAATGGTGTTTTTAAAAAGCAGGTGGATGGGCAGAACTTCTTTACAATAGGAACCTTCGAGAACGGTGTTTTTACACCCAAAGAAATACATAAGATCCGGGACGGCCAGCCGGTTATTCAGGTTTTAGTCCAGATTGACAATCAAAAAGGCGAGCTTACGGGCTACACAGGTGTTGAGCTGGGCGATGATGACCATATTACCACTTATGATGCCCAGCTTAATTTCATATCGGAGACAAATCAGTTCACACAGGAAGTCGGCGGTAAAACATACAACATGGTGGATCAAACCACGCGCGTAACGATTAACGGCGAGGCAAGATTTCAACGCGATACTTTTGTGGACGGCAGCGGGTTGAGCGAAAAAGAACTCGGTGTGCTGCATGATGAAGTTCGAAAAAACTGGCAAAAACTAGGTAATCAGCAAACTATTTTTAGTTTCGACAAAGACGGCAACCCGACCGTCGTCGAAAAGCAAACCGTCACCGACAGTATTATGACAGGCGAAAACAGTTCTTATGGCGGTACTATTCTGGATCAAAAAGTACGCAACGCTCAAGGCAGTTATGACTATACATTCAATCATCCGTGGAGCGGTGGTGAGGAGTTTAATGCTCAAGTCGGCTTTGGTCTGATGGCGAGCAACTCTGCGGGCGGCTTTGACAGGATCTTTATTGCGCAAATGAACGGGAACGGGGAATCGATATCCGGGATTTACAACCAGGCTTTTGATGGAACAAAGTTTGGGATGACCATAAGCAATTTGCAGGCTCGCGGCATTGATACGCTTCAAGTCGGCCGCTTTGGGAACGTAACCGTTGGCGGCAAAACAGAAGATAATCAATTCATTCCGGCCGGAATTTACAATGATTTACAAGCCAGCACGGCCATGGATGTTCAAGTGAACAACCTGGGCGGAAACTCATTCCTTTTCATTGATCTTGCAGGCGGCGACAGTCAGGCGGTACTCCAGGAGTTTGTTTTGAACGACAAAACCGGCACAATCGAATTTGCCGTCAAAGCCGGACTCATCTTCGACGACAAGTCGAGGGAACTTTTGATGGAGGAAGGCGATAAGCGGTTTAAATTAAAAATCAACGGCTTTAACGGCCAGATGACAAGCATTAACTCTTTATTCCAAATTACGGGCGCCGAGAAGAATCGGATCGGCACTTTTATGGAAAATATTCAGCTGACAAGCGCTTCCGGAAAAAGGACGAATGATTTAGGTGTTACTGCGGAAAATAAAAAAGTTTTGGTTGGAATGGACGGCCAGTTTATTTATGACAATCAGCTTTTTAAGTTAAACAAGGACCAAGTAGGTGATTTGATTTCACGAATTGAAAAGGGCAGCGGATCATATCAGAATGAATTGGGGGAAGATGTTATCTTTAATGATGTGGATTTTGTTATTCCCTGGGATAAAACCACGGGTCAGTTTTCTACGCAGGCTTTTGCGCCGGGATTAATTGGAACCGTCGGTGTCAATGGCTCAATCGATCTGGAGTATGCGTTTATACCGCAGACGGATTTGCGTTTTGTTCTTGGTACGGACGTTGCCGGTAACAACATTACGGTTGACGCGCACGAGTTGGTCGCCGGAATTTATGCCCCGGTCGGCGTTTCAAGTGCTTTGGGCACAGAAGGCCAAAGTCTCATCATCGGGTTTGACGGCCAAACACTTGGTGTTCAAAACTTCGCCAACGGCCTTCCCACTTTAAACGGTAGCATCTATCAGAGCGTTCCGCTTCTTCAAGCAACAGGGCAATTTTCTGAGGCAATGTTGCAACAGGCTCAGAATATTTCCTTACAAGCTGAGCAGTTGAAAAATCAAGGTGAACTGATCCAGCCGTTCAGTGGTTTTGCTATTCAGTCCGGAGATCAGGGCACAGCGCTGGTTTTTCAAGGGCCAGAAAGAATTGCGCTTTCCTCCGGAGATTTGAACGATATCTTTGGCGTCTACGCTCTAGTTGAAGGGGCAAGCGGACCTGTTCTTATAGATGTTCCGAGAGCTCCAGTAGGAGTTGAGACATGGACAGAAGGTAATGTGACAAAATGGACAGGGAAAAACGGAGAAACTAGTAAATCGTGGCAAGTGGGCAATAAGACTTTTTGGGACGAAGGCGGAAACATTACATCTTTCGAGATTGCTTTTGAGGATCCGAAAGACCTTAGCAAGGGCTCAACATTAACGATAGGTAAAACTTTTTCTGCCTACAAAGAACTTCACGGGAATGAAGTGGGCTTCATGCGAACACTTTATGATACGACAACGTACAAAGAACTGGGTCAAATTCTCTATGATCTTAATAAAGAAGTGCAAATAACGACAGTCGTGCTGCCGGACGCCAATGGCGGCCAGAAGGTTCAAACTCCGGTTTTTCGAGAATTTTTTGAGAAAGAAAACAGTTATGCTTACCGATACGGCAGCGGTGTTAATTTTTATGATAAGGGCGGTGATCTCACCGGATTTGCAACAGTTGATTCCAAAACAGGCAAAGTGATTGAGAGCTCTCATGTCCAAACCAAAACCTGGCAAACTCAGCTTTTGGATATGTGGAATGGCGCGAAAAGCGATTTTAACAGCATGGGAACATGGGGCAAAATAGGTGTTATCGCTGCCGCTGCGGTTATAACAGTGGCTGCGGTTGTTGGAGCAGTATTGTTGGCGCCCATTCTTGGGCTGGGTGTTTTTGCGACAGCCGCATTGGCCGGTGTTCTATTTGCCCTTGGAAGTATTGTACTGGGCTTGGGTCTTTATGGAGGAGGTTATCAAAGTTTAGGACAAGCCGTTGGATTTGGCGGGACCGCTTTGGGCGCGTATGTCGCGATCGGATCCATGATGCTCGGGCAAATGGTGGCGGGTTTTACAACTTCAGGTTTTCTCGGACTTGGCGCGCGCGTTGCGGGAAAACGGGTGGTTTTTAGCCTCGCCGGTATGCTCGCTTCTCGATCCGCGATAGGTGTTTTAACTTATGCCCTGGGTGATCAAATCATGGATTGGGGTATCCGGTCAGGAAGTAAAATGCTTGAAAATATCGGGTTAGGCATAAGGACCATCGGCTTGCTTGCAGGTGGCGGTTTCATGTACTCTGCCGCAGGTCTGATTTTTCTTGGTTATCATGCTTTGAAAGCGGGAGCGGCATGGTATTCAGGCGTTGGTCAGCAGTCTTTTTTAGAGGTTGCCATGATCGCTGGCTTTGGGTCTTTAGGACGTGCGCGTACGGAATCTTTTGCTTCCGTGTTACTTGCCAAATGGACGGCGGCAAGCACCAATGTCGTCAAGTCTTGGAGTTCAACTGTAAAATTCGTTAAGTCTTCAGGATCTTTCTTTTCACAATCTTCAGGCAAAATTATTTTGTCTTCCATGAGTGCGCTTGGGAATGGAATGGTCGCTGCCATTAAATTTGTAGTTTCCGCGTCACTTTTTACGATCAGACCCATGTTGAATCTGTTCAAGAAGGGGGGAAGTTCGGCTGAAGCATTGGGTGCTGTTCTGCAAACCGTCGGCAGAAATTCATTTTTGATCGGTATACCTTCTCTCGCGTATGGATATTGGCAAAACAATGGTTTTGCCAAAGATCTGGGTGCATTTTTTATTGGGGCAGGTTTTATTTTGGCGGCTAGCGGCTATGCAGCGTTTGCATTCGAGAAAAACATTATTCAGGGATTTGCGCAATCAAACCGTTTATTTGGAACTTCGAAAGGGATGACGGATTTTGCTTTTAATATGATTGGCCGCGGCCTTTATAACAGCATGGTCATGCAGCTGCGTTTTGGTTTGGGGCTGAATGTCATGACCAAGTTTTTTCAAGGCAAAATTGATAATCGGATATTAAAGTCAGGACTTCTAGATCCAAATGCAGCGTCTAACGATGTGGAGCTTCTCAAACTGATTCAAGAGGGTGCCGTTCCTTGGAAAGACGGTAAATCTCTTTCTTGGGACCAAAAATTTACGAAGTCAATTTATGAAACACTTAAGCAGATTGCCAGCGGCGATGTTTTTGCGAATGCCTATCGGAATACATTCGGCGGTGGCCTAATTCCGGGTGTCCCGACGTTTTTAGTTTTTGGCTCCCTCATGCCCTTTATGAGCCGGGCGTTTACCGATATCCCTCTTTTGGGCGTTTTGTTCCGGTTTGTGAATAAAGTTACAAACGCTCCCGGACAAGTGTCCAAAGGCGCTTTCGGCGAAGCGGGCGGTTACGCTTTTGGCTGGCTGGATGAAGGAATTTTAGAGCCGGTGCTTGGTGTTGTGTTTAAAGATATCGTAGGAATCAAAAATAAATTTGCCCTTCAAATGCTGGAAGAATCCGGATCGGCCGTGGGCGAAGGCGGAAGCTTTCAAGCCGCTTCGAATGTCATCGCTCTTTTAGATGCAGGAGAAATATCAGTTTCTCAAC
>MHFM01000046.1:0-886 GCA_001804205.1 Omnitrophica bacterium RIFCSPLOWO2_01_FULL_45_10b | reverse complement strand
GGCGTCTTCCCAAGACGATATTGATTTTGCGCTGGGGATTTTGGGGCCGGCTTTGAGCATGGTAAAAATTGATGCAACGAAGTTTGTTGAGAATTTACAGCTGCATGATTTTGTGCTGCTGACGCATTTAAATAATTTTTCGCAAATGAATCAACTGGCCAAGATTCTTGGTGTTTCAGCTTCTGATTTGTCTGCCCGGCTTAACTCTGTTCTGACGCAGGCCGGTGGGGTCAACGGCTATCGCGGTGCTTTGCAAAATATTCTGAGCATGCTTGTGACTGGTTTTGAAGGCGCGAATGTTTCAATGGATCAAGTCATCGCGCATATTCAATCTCATGGCCTTTCACAAAGCCAGCTGCGTTATCTCAATCAGTCTTTGCGCGCTTTAGGGCTTCCGGAAGTCAATGCGCTTAACGAGCTTGCGGGGCTCACGGGCACAGATTTACACAACCAGCAGGCTCAGGTTTTGGCCAACCTTTTTCGCTCCGCTGATTTTCAAATAGCGTTTAATACAGAGATATTTCAGACGCTACAGAATATGCAAAGCATGATTCGTTCCGGCAGTGTCAACGCGGCGGAACAATCCATTTTAATCACCCGCGGGATCAATGAAGCACTAAAAGCTTCGCTGGCTCTGCGGATGACTGCCCCAAACGTTCAAAATTTTGCCAAGACGCTCGGGTTGAATGATGTGAGCGTGACGGCGCGGTTCATAAAGTTTTTCTCCGATCAGGCCAAAATTTTAGGCAAAGACAAGTACGGTAACACTCAAAAAATGCTGGCGCTGATACAGGCATTTTTTGAAAGTGAGCTGGCAGGTGCGAGCGCCGGGTCGGCCAGTTTGAATGAGGCGCTGGCTGCGATGCGGCAAATTGCCAGTTTGACT
>MHFM01000045.1:11398-13726 GCA_001804205.1 Omnitrophica bacterium RIFCSPLOWO2_01_FULL_45_10b | reverse complement strand
ACCAATCCTTTATACAATCGGATTCGGGCCGAGGTTGAAAAGAAACTTAGGCATTTTCCTCGGCTCAGAAAACTTGCGGATTATGGATTGGACAGTTTCAAGCATCTTCTCGTTCCCGGTTTGATTTTTGAAGAGCTTGGGTTTCGGTATTTTGGCCCGGTGGACGGCCATGATGTCATCAATCTTGTGAAAACAATCGAGAACGTGTTGAAAATAAATGATGTATGCCTTCTCCATGCGGTTACGCAAAAAGGCAAAGGTTACGAATTTGCGGAGAAGGATGCAGAGTGTTTGCATGGCGTAACGCCATTCGACGTAAAAACCGGCGCCAAAATTAAAAGTCCTACCGAAGCTAAGAAGGAAGGGGAGATTACGTATACTCAAGCATTCTCGCAAGCGATCCTCCAATTGGCGCGCGAGGATGAAAAAGTGATTGCGATTACGGCCGCAATGCCATCAGGCACGGGCTTGGAAAAATTTTCCAAGGAATTTCCAAATCGTTTTTTTGATGTGGGAATCGCGGAACAGCATGCCGTTACCTTCGCCGGCGCTTTGGCTAAAGGGGGAATGAAACCGGTGTGCGCCATTTATTCCACTTTTCTTCAACGTTCACAGGATCAATTGATTCATGACGTGGCGCTTCAAGGATTGAATGTTACCTTATGCCTTGATCGAGCAGGCTTGGTGGGGGCGGATGGGGCTACGCACAACGGCGTGTTTGATATCAGTTATTTGGGCCATATTCCAAATGCGGTGATTGCCGCGCCGAAAGACAGCGCTGAACTTTTTCATATGTTGAAATTGGGAGTTGATTCCCCTCATATTTTTGCGATGCGTTATCCGCGCGCCATTATTCCTTCAAGCGTAAAATTACCCACTCAACTGTTCCAGATTGGTGAAGGCGAAATGTTGATGGAGGGAAGCGATGCGGCAATCTTTGCTCTTGGAAGCATGGTGGAGCCATCCCTTAAAGCTGCGGAACTTTTAGCGCTTGCGGGTATTGAAGCCACGGTATGCAATCTTCGTTTTGCTCAGCCTCTTGATGAAAAATTGATTCTTGAAGTCATTCAGAAAGTCCCTTATGTATTTACCGCAGAGGAGCATGTATTCACCGGCGGCTTTGGCTCGAAAATTTTGGAATTTTTAGAACGCAAGGGGCTTCATGAAGTGAAGGTGAAACGTTTCGCGCTTCCGAATGAATTCATCGAACACGGGACCCGCGAGAAATTGCTTGACCGTTTCGGCCTCTCAAGCGAAAAAATGGCAACCGCAATTGTCGAAACAATAAAGTCGGGTGCGCATTTCCGCGAGCACATTCCGAGTTAATCGATGGTTATTTCTTCCGCAATTAAACGCGTTGGTGTTTTAACCAACCCGACCAAAGCCAATGCTCAACAAGTTTATCACGAGCTTCGGGAATGGATCGCCAAGCGAAATATTGACGTGCTGGATTCCGCAGAAATACCGCTTGAAAAAATGCTTCCGGAAGTTGACCTTTTTATCTGCCTTGGCGGCGATGGTACGATGTTACATCTTGCCGGTAAAATGATTGACCGGTCCGTTCCTGTATTGGGAGTTAATATCGGAAGCCTCGGTTTTTTAACTGAGGTTAGGGTAGAAGAGTTATATGATGAATTGAAACTGGTTTTTTCAGGCCAGTTTGAAGTAGAAGAAAGAATGCTCTTAACGGCTACGGTCAAATGGGAAGGCGGAAAATCAGAGCCGGAGCGGCGTTTCCAAGCTTTGAATGATATCGTTGTCAATCGTGAAGGGTTGACCCGCTACATGGCCGTTCAAATCGATGTCGGCGGGGAACGTGCGACACGCTTTTTTGGAGATGGCGTTATTGTTGCGACACCGACAGGTTCTACCGCTTATTCTTTGTCAGCAGGAGGCCCGATTGTGCATCCTTCCTTGAACGACCTCATCGTTACCCCTATTTGCCCGCATGCTTCTGCGTTGAGGTCGTTAGTTCTTTCAGGAGACCAATCGATACGGATTCGAATTACGTGTGATGATGTAAAGGAAAAAGCGCTTTTAACGGCCGATGGACAGATGGATGTGGCGGTTGATAATCGTTCGGTTATTGAAGTGATGCGTTCAGATAATCGTTTCCTCTTGGTTAAAAGTTCCAAACGAAGCTATTTTGGCACCCTCCGGGAAAAGTTTAAGCTTCCCGAATAAATGTCCTAAATTTTTCACACTAATTTTTCACACTTTTTTACTTCATTTTGTTACAATCATCGCATGGATTCGCGCTTTTTACAGGATCGAGGCACACAAGTATTTACCGGAACCGAGCTTCTTTTAAAAGGAGCTTTGGAAGGC
>MHFM01000045.1:2197-11389 GCA_001804205.1 Omnitrophica bacterium RIFCSPLOWO2_01_FULL_45_10b | reverse complement strand
CAAAGACAAAGGCATTCTTTTCCAGATTGCCAATAATGAGGCCCTTGGCGCGGCCCGCGTCAATGGCTCGCAAATGGAAGATATTAAGGCTATTGTTGCCATGAAAAGTGTGGGCGCTCATGTGGCAAGCGACGGCCTTGCTTTGGGAAATTTATCTAAAACCTCTCATAAGGGCGGTGCGCTGGTTGTGATTGGCGATGACCCATGGTCAGAGAGCACACAGGTGCCGAGCGATTCCCGCTTTTTAGCCAAACACCTCCATATGCCGGTGATGGAACCCGCCACCTTTCAGGAATTGAAAGACTGGGTTCCGGTAGGGCTTGATCTTTCCGCCAAGTCAAATTTGTATATTACTTATTTAGTCACTACCAACTTGGCCGATGGCGGCGGTTCTGTGGTTGTGTACCCAAATCAATATCCTAGAATTAATACCAAACGGCCTGTTGAAATTGACACGCATTCCATTCCGGTTGAAGAAACAGTCGTTCTCTCGCCGAGAACGGCGGTGCGTGAAGAAACTTTGGCGGATCGATATGCGGAACTCATCCGCTTCTGCCAACTCCACGAAGTAAACAGCATTCTTTATTCCGACAGTTCTCACAGCCTTGGATTTATTACTTCCGGCATTGCCTACAGCTATTTGGAACACGCGCTTCATGAGATGGGTTTAGAGGGGAAGTTTCCTATTTTAAAACTTGGAGTCACCTTTCCTTTAGATGAAGCGCTCGTTAAAGAATTCAGCGAGTCGGTAGATCAAATTTTTGTGATTGAAGAGAAGCGCGACTTTTTAGAATCCCAAGTCGCAACCCTGCTCACTCATCTTTATCAAAGCGGAAAGATCAAACGGTTTGTCCCTATTTGGGGAAAGCAATTTCCTCACGATCTTCCGGGTATTCCGTCCACTCGCGGTTTGAATTCTTCACTTTTGATTGAGCGGCTTGGGCCTTTATTGCTTAAGATAAAACCCGCAAAAGTGCATTTGGATTCAGAACGGATTGAACGGGAGTTGGCTTTAATTCAGGAAACAAATTTGGCCCAAGTCTATATCCCTCAGAGAACCCCCACGTTTTGCCCGGGTTGTCCTCACCGCGATTCTTCGAGCGTCCTCATTGAAATTAAGAAAAATTTCCGCGATGGCAATTATATGCGTAAAAACCATGAACGAGATCCGGTCGACCTCTTATTTCATGGAGATACCGGCTGCTATACGATGCTCATGTTTGAGCCCAATATGGACCTGATGCATAATTATTCGGGGATGGGGCTTGGCGGCGGAACCGGCGCGGGAATAGACCCCTTTATTACCAATAAACAAGCTGTATTTATGGGAGATTCCACCTTTTTCCATAGCGGCATGATCGCCATTTCGGATGCCATTAAACACAATCAAGACATTACCTTTATTATTCTGGATAACGGAACTACGGCCATGACAGGGCATCAGCCGACAGCAGCTCAGGAATTCGATATCGTAGGCAATAGAACCGTTGCTCAAAATATTGAAGAAGTCGTGAATGGAATGGCAAGGGGAACCACTATTCCTGTTTACCGGACCAATCCTGCTTATCGCGAGAAATATCGGGAATTAATGGAAGAGACACTTCTTCAAGATGGAGTTAAAGTCATCATTGCGGACAAAGAATGCGGCATTACTTATGACCGCAAAGTGACGCGCCAGGAAAAACAAATCGCCCGGGAAAAAGGATTTCTTCCAGAAAAGCGATTTATCAATATTACACCTGAGGTATGCGAATACTGCCTTGAATGCACCAAAGCGACCGGTTGTCCCGGTTTAACGATTAAAGACACTCATTATGGGCCCAAACTCGTAACGGATTTAAGTTGGTGCAAAGCGGACGGCGCCTGCACAAAAGTTCATGCTTGCCCTTCTTTTGAAGAATTAATCGTGAAACGGCAAAAAGCTCCCGAAGAACCTTTTGCGCATTTAGACGTTTATAATTTAACGGAACCTAAGCGCGAAGATTTTGAGGAAACATGGGGTGCCTATGTAGCCGGTGTAGGAGGGATGGGAATCGGAATGGTGACGGCCATTTTAGTCCAAGCCGGCTTGAAACAGGGTTTCCAAGTTCGTTTTGCCGATAAAAAAGGGCTTGCGATTCGAAATGGCGGCGTATATTCGCATGTTCTCTTCTCAAAAAATGGCGGTGTCGTATCGCCAATTACACTTTACGGAAAAGCCAATTTACTGATAGGGCTTGATATTTTGGAAGCCGTGCGCAGTATTGATCCAAAAATTAACCTGCGCGTTGCGAGCCCGCGCTTTACTTCCGCTTTAATCAATACTCATAAAACACCTACCGTTACGATGTTGTTGGGAAAAGAGGATTTTAAAGCAACTGACTTAGAGCATATGATTCGCAGAATGAGCCGTCCAGACCGCTATTCGAGTGCGGATCTTTCGGAAGTGGCAGAGCAGTATTTGGGCAACAAGGTTTTTGCGAATATCGTGATGCTCGGAATGGCTTATCAAAAAGGATTTCTTCCTCTTGATCTTCAAAATGTTGTATCAGCCATTGAAAAGTCAGTACCCTCTGATGCCGTGAAAGAAAATATCAATGCCTTTAATTTAGGGCGCCTCTTTGTTGTCGACTCAAAACGTTTTTCGATCGATACAGCCGATACTTATGAAAGCTTGCTGGCTGAGAAAGAAGAAATTTTGAAAACCACTCATTTACGCGGGATTCTTCTTTCGCGCGCATACCGAAATCTGGTGATTCGAACGGCTGCGGCGCTTCGAATGGATGATGAAACCAATATGCACCTTGCTCTTCGCATTTATGATTTAATTCAATTTGACGATTTACGTTATGCTCGTTTGTATGCCGATTTGGTTAAGAAAGTTCGAAGCCTTGACAAACCCGAATATCGCTTTGAAGCAACGCAAGCCGTCATTCGTTATCTTCATAAAGTCATGGCGATTAAGGATGAAATTTTTGTTGCTCATTTGCTGACCAGTGTTGAAAAACGGAAACGGGATTTTCAGCGTTACCGGATTGATCCTAAGCGCGGCGATCAGGCAAAATACCGTCATATCAACCGGCCGGAATTTAATCTATTTGGGCTTCGCATCCGTTTTCACATGATTACGAGTAATTGGCAATTGGAGATCATGAAGCGGATGAAATTTTTAAGGAAACTGCTGCCTGCGTGGCATGCGAATGAAAAGGCATTCCGCAGTTGGTATATGGAGCTTGTGAAACAGTTTCATTTTAAAAATCAGGCTGATTACATGGCTTATGTCCAAGCGCTTCAAGTCCCTGAGGAAGTGAGCGGATATCGCGAAGTGCGCTACCCTAAAATGGATGCCGCGAGGAAAAAAGCAGAAGCGCTTTTAAGAGGGGATGAGCCTCCCGGCAGAAGAAACGAAGAAGCTGTTCATTTTGTTTCCTGATTATTTAAGAAACCCTTCCTGTTTTTTCATTCCAAAATGAATCAAAATATCCGCGTTCGATTCGCTCCTTCGCCAACGGGCACCTTGCATATCGGCGGTGTGCGAACCGCCCTGTTCAATTATCTGTTGGCCCGCAAAGAAAAAGGCGCTTTTCTGCTTCGGATTGAAGATACGGATCGCGAACGCTCTCGCCCGGAATTTGAAAAGGAAATTTTAGATTCCCTCAATTGGCTTGGGCTCCATTGGGATGGATCCATTTTAAAACAAAGCCAACGCCTCGGTATTTATCAGAAAATGGTAGAAACCCTCATTCAAAAAGGTCATGCTTACTCGTTTGAAGAAAACGGTAAAAAAGCGGTAAAATTTAAAGCCCCGAACCGCTCGATTCAATTTCAGGATTTGGTGCATGGTTTGATCCGGTTTGAACAGAACTCATTTGAAGATTTTGTAGTTCAAAAATCAGATGGTTTTCCAACATATCATTTTGCCTGTGTCGTAGACGATCACGAGATGGAGATTACTCATGTGATCCGTGGAGATGACCATATTTCCAATACACCTAAACAGATTGCTATTTATGAAGCATTGGGTTGGTTGCCGCCTCAGTTTGGCCATCTGCCGCTTGTGTTTGGCCAGGATAAATCGCCGCTTTCAAAACGACACGGCGCTACGGCATTGTCCGCTTATCATAAAGAAGGGTACTTGCCGGAAGCGATTTTAAATTATTTAGCGCTTCTCGGATGGTCTTCCGGCGGAAACCAGGAAATTTTTAGCCGGGAAGAATTAATCGAAAAATTTAGCCTTTCCGGCATTAATAAGACAAACGCTTGCTTCGATTCTGAAAAACTTAAGTGGGTCAATTCGGAACATATTCGGCGTTTAAGCGATGAGAGCTATTTAAGCCAAATCGGAGCGTTTTTTTCGGAGGCTTCCTTCTCGAAACAAAAACAGTTCTCCCCAATTGCACTTCTTTATAAGGGTCGAATCCGTACTTTTTCTGAACTTTTGGAACACACAGGCTTTTTTTTTGAACAGCAGCTTGTTTTTGATCCTCAAGCGGTGCATAAACATTTAAGTGCTGATCAAACGCGGCAGCATTTAGAGGAATGGAAAAAAGTTTTAGAGAAGGAAGGTGATTTTTCAAATCCATCCGTTTTGGAAACCCTTCTTCGCCAAACGAGCGAGCGGCTTGGAATTAATGCCGGCGCTTTGATCCATCCTACGCGTGTTGCCATCAGCGGCCGTTCTGTAACGCCGGGCCTTTTTGAAGTAATGGCGCTTCTGGGGAAGGATGTGGTGATAGAACGAATGCAATATGCTATAATGCATTTTAAGCAATTGATTGGGCCCACAAATGAGTGAGTGTCTTTTTTGTAGAATTATTGCGAAAGAAATTCCGGCAAAGATTGAGTATGAAGACAAAGAACTTGTGGTGATTCAAGATATCAACCCACAAGCGCCGGTGCATTTATTGGTCATCTCTAAGAAGCATGTTGCGGGAACTCAGGACATGGACGCTCAGGATCGATTGCTTTTGGGTGAAATGGTTTTTAGGGCGAAAGAGTTAGCGCGCCAGAGGAAATTAGAGGAAGGTTATCGATTGGTACTGAATAACGGGGCCAAAGCAGGACAGTCGGTATTTCATATTCATTTGCATTTTTTAGCCGGGCGTAAAATGAATTGGCCTCCGGGTTAATTTGAAGCAGAAGAAACAACCAAATCAGATGAACAAAAAGATAACAAGCGCATTACTGTTAAGTTTTTTAGCAACCGTATTTTTTCTGCCAACATCGTTTGTTTTTGGGGAAGAAAAGGCCGAAAAGTCGATCCCTGCGTCAACCTTTAAAAAGCTTCAAGGAGAAATCCTCGAGGTAGAGGAATTGAAAGATCCTCAAGGGGCCGCTATTTACACGGTCCGGGATTTAGCCTCCGGCACAACGCATCAATTTTTTGCTCATCCTTACCGAACGGTAATTCAAATGGGAGGCGAAACCACAGCGGTGACCGATGTCAGCGGTGGCAGTAAAGTGACCATTATTTATCGTGAATCGATCGATCGCGATATTCCAGAAATTGTTTTTGCAAAAGTGGCAAGCGCTATTTATTCGTAAATTGTCAGCAATGTTTGGCGTTTGGCGCTAATATGCCTCTTACCATGGCTTCCTCTTCTAAAACAAATTTGTCCTTTTACCGTTTTCGGAAACTGAGAATGTATGGCGCATGGCTCTTTGTTGCCGTGCTTGCTGTTTTTGCCAAGAGTACCGCTCGCGGATTCTTGTTTGCAATACCGTTTGTTGTGCTTGGCGAAGCCATCCGGATTTGGTCTCACGGCTACCTCAGAAAATCGCGCGAGCTTGCAACAGATGGCCCGTATGCTTATGTTCGAAATCCACTGTATCTCGGAAATTTTTTAATCGGTTTTGGATTTTGCCTGATTGTTTTTCATCCCATCGTGATGTCCGTTTTTTTAGTGGGTTTTTTTATTGTCTATTGGGTGACGATAAAAGGTGAGGAAGAGCGATTGACACTTAAGTTTGAGAAGGTTTATGAACGCTATTCCCGGGAAGTGCCAAGATTCCTTCCGTGTGTTAAACCTTATTCAAACCGCACAAAGAAAACATTTCAGCTGTATTATGCGCAGGAACATGGCGAGCATATTACATTGCTTGGGATTATTGATCTGTTCTTGATTTTGTATGTACGCCAAGAATTTTATCAAAATCATAATTCGCTTACTGCGATTTCCTTTATGGCCATTATTGGAACAGCCGGAATCACGGTGCTTTTGCTTTTAGGAATGGGTTTTCGATATTTCAAGTTCCGGTAGTTTTAATCCAAAGCCGCGGCTATGGCGAAACTGGCAGACGCGCAAGACTTAGGATCTTGTCCCGAAAGGGGTGGGGGTTCAACTCCCTCTAGCCGCATTTATGTTTTCAGGTAACTCAAGGACGGACGCGCCCGCCAAACAACGCGGCGAGGTCCGTCCACACTGCTACGCGGTGTGGCGGACAAGACTTAGGATCTTGTCCCGAAAGGGGTGGGGGTTCTCCGCTAAAAAGCGTAGCGGATCCGCCAAGTATTGTGGCGGAAACTCCATCCTGTCGCATTTTCCCTCACCTGATCCACGAAGCTTTATAGCACTGTAGCATTTTGCTACATCTCCCAAGTACAGCTAAAAATAGGTACAAAAAACGACCCCAGAACCCTTGACAATTAGTCCGGCCTCCAGGTATACTTTCTCAGTTAATTAAATACTTTTATAAACTAAATATAAAATTTCCTGAATATCAGTCAATAAGAGAAGTATTTTTTTTGATCTACGATGAAACATTTTTAAAAAGCTTATTAAAATGAAAAGAAATGGAGAATAACAGAGTATAATGATCCAGGCACAAACGCCAAAATACCTTGCATGGTTGCGCATCATTTCGGTTATCGTTATATTCACTTTTATCACCACCCAACTCGATCTACAACTTGCGTTTGCCAGCACAGCAGTTCAGGCCCCCAAACCTGCCGATTCACTTTTAACCGCAGACCTTAAGGACAAACTTACAAAAAAAGACCTTTTTGGGAATGTTCGATATTCTGAAGATTTGACCCGGCCGGCGAATACAAATCAACCGCAAATCAGTACTCAAAATTTCGAGGAGCCCACGCAGCCTTCCGCCCCGAGCCCGGAAACTTCAACGAGCTTTATGCAGACTGATCATCCGCTTGGAAACACCAGTGCAGAGTTAAGTTGTGAGACTGCACAAGCTGATTCAAGCGTACAGATTTGTAAACTTCCGACCAACGAGAACCCGGATTGTTCAGCTCCCGGTGCACAGTGCGCTTATTACAAAGTGGATCTTTCACATGACAATCGCATTCTTGAAATCGGTGATTTCACGAATCTGGCCTATTCTAATCAACTTGAAATAAGGCAGTTTTTTTATGACGACATTGCCGGCACGCTGCAGATTATTACCCGAGGCATCAACGCGGATCAGCTTGATACCTTTCAGACTTATTCGCTCAAACCCGCGACGTACAATCCAGACCAAATTTTAAAATCTGGTATTCTGGTAAACGATGATCAAGGAATGGAAACAGCCGTCGATCTCAGGGTTTATGATTGGGAAGCCAACGAACTAACCGTGTATGACCCTGTCATGGGAACTACTCAAGTCTGGAAATTAGTGAATCGCGAGCCGGGCAGCCTTCTGGCGTTTCAAGGTACTTATGATCATGATTCTGACCCGCTCACCCCTGATGTGGGCATTTATGTTGAATATCAGTATGAAAATGACCGGGTTACTTATTATGATTATGTAGCGGATACCTTCGTGATTCAAAGTTTGAAAGGCGAATTCATAGCTTCCGGTGATCTCGTTGATGACGGGTCCGGAAACGTGCAGCTTAAAATTCGCCAAGAAGTTGTCGGTGACACGTATCGGTTTTACGATCCTGCAAATCCTGTTTATCTGGAAGTTGTTGAAAAACTACCCAACGGCGGGGTAGGAAGACTCATAGAATATCAAGGCGCTGATCCCGACGATTCAAATATCGTCATCCATATCGGATATTTTTATGATGATGCAAACGGGATTTTGACTTATTTGGATTATATCCAGGGTATTTTTTATCGGGCCCATCTGACCGTCAATGACGATTCAGGGCTTTTAGATAAGGCAGGAGATTTTATGGAACAAGGCACGTTTGCAATTCTCAACAATCATCCAAAATACGAAGTTACTCTGAAACGTGTTGGAAATACTTATCAGATTTTAGATCCTAGTCATTCAGACTATATTACTGAATATGAAGTCCTTCCAAATAAGGACTTTGGCCGCTTATTGAGATACCGCGGGCCCCCGGAGAATGATCCAACCCCTCAAAATCTCTCCGATTATTCCATTCAGTATCAAGATGATTCCCACCGAATGATTCAATTTAATAACAGCAACAATACCTTTTCCATCTACCAACTTAATCAAGACGGCACGGTTTCAGGCCCTACTCAACTAGGTAGTTTTGACAACTCAAAATCCCGTTATTCTTTACAAGAAGCGGGCAAGAGCGAAGTCAGTTACTTCAATTACGGGCAAGACGGCATTTTTTTAACCTCTGATGATCAGAGCATACAGGCTCCTCAAAACCCATCAACCCAAAGACAAGCGTTGGGCTCCGCCGGCGCTCCTACCAAAGGCCCTTCCGGGGGCAATCCCGGCCTTGACAGCAAAGTTCAACAGCTTAAGCGGTTGATCCGCTCGTACACAGAATGTGTTCAAGACCCTCAAAGCAAGGAAGAGGAATCGACTTGTGACGGAGTCTTGGATCAAATTGAGGCTCTGGAACGTCAAATTGACAATGAGAGCTTAAGCGGCGCCGGAGGTCCGGCGGCCGATGGCGGGAGCAAGATTTTAGATTCAGCAGCTTCTATCTCAGTGCCGTTCGATGGAATGCTTGACGGTGCAGTCATCAAACAAATTCTTATTAATCCAGAAAATCCGGCGTTATACACAGTGCAAATTAGCGGCGAAGGGGACGAAATAATTGATGTGCATTTTGAAAATTTTTCAGGGACAAATAAAGTCCATTTTGTGCGCAGGACAGATGAGAACGGGAATGCTTTTGAGCAGGAATATAATGAAGATGGGAATTTGATCAAAGTAACAAGTTCTCAGAAGGAAGTTGTTGATGAAGAAACAATTTATACCCGCGTGGTATCGGAATACAGTTATGCAAACGGAGAAGCAACGATTGTCACAAAGAAGGTGTCAGATGACAGTGAGTTG
>MHFM01000045.1:1949-2145 GCA_001804205.1 Omnitrophica bacterium RIFCSPLOWO2_01_FULL_45_10b | reverse complement strand
GATTGTCACAAAGAAGGTGTCAGATGACAGTGAGTTGAGCCGTCAGGTGATTGGGTTGGGCGCAGACGGAAAGCTGGGCGGCGGGGATGATGTGCTGAAAAGTTATGTGGGTCAGGGAGTGACGCAGGAGTTTTATGCAGGGACAAATAAAGTCCATTTTGTGCGCGGGACAGATGAGAACGGGAATGCTTTTGAG
>MHFM01000045.1:0-1933 GCA_001804205.1 Omnitrophica bacterium RIFCSPLOWO2_01_FULL_45_10b | reverse complement strand
GATTGTCACAAAGAAGGTGTCAGATGACAGTGAGTTGAGCCGTCAGGTGATTGGGTTGGGCGCAGACGGAAAGCTGGGCGGCGGGGATGACAAGTTGCGCGAGTTCCAGACGGCGGCTGTTTTTCAACAATATGATAACAGCGGAGTTTTGCGGAAGCTGGTTGCTGATGGATACACACGGCTTTACAGTGATAGCGGAAAACTTTTGAGTGTTGAAAAAGATGACGGCAGTGCAACTTATTATGACGCCGTAACCGGAGTTGTTACTGCATTTAAAGATTCCGCGGGCGTTCTAACTCAGATCGCCCAAAATAAAACATCAGACGGTTCACAAGTTATTGATGTCCAATTTGACGGTTTTGATACAGTTCGCGCTCATTCCGAGTCTTTTACCGATCCCAATACCGGTGATTCTTTTAAACGCCTCATCCTTAGTAATGGGCTGACCATTATCTCTAGTGTTGATCCCGTCAGCGGTGCCGAACAAGTGATCCAAGTAACGTCAGTCCATCAAAATTCGGATATTGAATATGTTGAAGTCGACGGTGAAATTGAAGTGCGGTTCAATCTGCAAGGCAATGCCACGATTGTGCGCCTTGAAAAGTCTGGAGAAGCTTACCGGGTTGCCTGGATACTTAATGTTCAGGGACGCAAAGATATTTATCATTATGATTCAACCGGCGTATTAGCGAGTGTTAGTCAAAGCGACGGCGTAGAGATGTCCTTTGCGTTAGGGGTTGACGGAAAAAACATTAAAGACGCCGATGAGAATAATCGCGTTGCTTACACCGTTGATCGGTTTGGAAGAAAAAGCGTTTGGAGTTATAACGCTGAAAATCACCACTCAAGCATTGTTACTTACGAAAGTTCCCAGCCGGAAGCCTTAAAAATTACGGAAAGAGACGTCATTCAAAATTTGACATTCACGTTTGACCGGGCCAGCGGCACCACTCAAAAAATTATTTCCCGCCAGGAAACAGAAATAGTGAACGATCAGCCATCGACCACCAAAGTCTATGACACTTATGAGTTAACAGAGGATCAGGCTCGTCAAAAAGCAACGGGACAGCTTGAATCCGTTAGCACGTACAGCCAAACTATTTATGGAGTGACGATCACGACTCAAACAGAGAATTATAAAAATGACCAGGTTGAGGAAACAATTGTCAATTTCTACGATGAGGTCGGACGGGGATTTCTGCGCAAGTCTCAACGTCTTAACGCGGATAATCAGCTGATTTCCGAAACTTTTTTCAAAGAGAATCAATATGGAGAAGACCAGGTTCAATACTTGATCCAATATAAAGGAGGTCAGGCAGAGTCATTTTTGGTTTTTCGTTACGACAGTCACAGCAGGCAAAGTGAAGTATGGCAGTACAAAATCAAGGGTGATTTAGACAGCGTTGATTCTGAGACCAAAACAGTCACTCCCGGAGTCGGCGATCAAGCGGATCTTCTCATTCAAAAAACAACCTTCAGTTATGTGGACGAAAATAGTTTTCCATCCTCAACCCATACTTCTTCCCGGTCAATGTCATATCGGGACGATGGAACATTAAAATCAGATACAACGGTTCAATTTGACAATTTTGGAAATCCAAGACTAAGCGAAACAACCAACTACAAAAGCAATGGTTCGACCATATTGGGTTATGAAGAAGCAGACTTTAATACGGCCATTTTTCGCGATGGAGCAGTCATCGGCGGAGAAATTATAAAAAAAGAAAAGCGGGCTGACCAAACTTTGAAAAAAGCAAGCAAGCAAACTTTTACAAATGGAAACTTGGTTGATGGTGAGTTGAGCGCAACGATTACAGAACAATCCCAGATATATAAAGCAAACGGCATTGATCTATTAGAAACGGTGAATAGCTCCACCGTGATTGATTCCGGGATTCCACAGTCTGCAGCGAGTACCACTCTTCGTGCGGAT
>MHFM01000044.1:41570-45343 GCA_001804205.1 Omnitrophica bacterium RIFCSPLOWO2_01_FULL_45_10b | reverse complement strand
AACTGACCGGCTTTGTAAACGTTTGGCCCATTCTCATACGAATCCCGGTGGGCATTAAAGCGGGGTTGAGAAAAATAGCGAGCGTTGCGCAAACCATGAGGAAACATAAAAACTTGTTGCGAATAAACGTAATGGCATACAGAGCAAACGCAAAAGCAATATAACCGCCTCGGGAAAAAGTGACCATGATCCCGCGGAATTGGATCAAAAATGGAATCAGCAGAAGCCAATATTTAGATTTTCGTGTATTCAATAAGAAAAATCCAAAAGGAAGAAAAATATAATAATTAAAAAATGCTGCGAGTGAATTTGAATGGCCTGCAATACCTCCAATTCTGGATTTCTCCAAACTGGAATCTCCGACTTCAATATAATCGTATTCCGCCATTAATCCCACAACCGTGGAAACGACAATAATGATCGTGACGATGTTCTTAATGGTTGGTCGATCCTTAACCGTATTTAAAACCAAGAAATATATAAGGATCGGCGTAATCCAGCGCTTGAACTCTACAACAGCAAACCAAAAATAGTCTGACCCAAAATAATTTCCACGTACGACAGAAATACAACCCATTAAGGTGAAAAGAATAATGGGTACGTTTAAAGGCGTTGAAAGCCAAAGAGGTTCGTTTTCAGAAAATTTTCCTGTGGCCCATACCACAAAAATAAACAGCATCAATAAATTGGTCAAATTTAAAGCCATGGCTAACCCGCCAAAATCTCCGGCCAATACTTTACTAAAGGGCAAATAAGCAACCAAAACATAAGTCACAATTTGCGGTTTATGCACCCCCGCCCCAAAAAGAACAACACCGCCCAAAATAACCGCAGCAATCATGACCCAAGAAGGAACGATGATATCCTTTAAAATAATGTAACTAAAAGCCAAGGCCATCAGCGTCATAAAGAAAATCGCGGCCGTATTTTTCGGAGGCTTAGTTTTAGTAACAAAACCGTTTTCTATTTGCATGGTTATTCTCCTGAGGCAGCCAATTCTGTGAAATCAGGAAGTCGCGTAACGGTAATCATCTCAACTCCCCACTCCAGCCAGTCTTGCCGCGAATACGGCCAATGGCTCCTCTTTTGCATAGATGCGCCGCAGCGCATATCGATTGGTTTTCTCATTATTCAATCCGAGAATCGAGGTGCATGCAGAATCAAACCCCGCGCGGAAAACAAGTTCTTCATGATCTCTCGTAAAATCACTTGCCTCTCCGTTTGGATAAGCAAAGTGCCGCACTTTCTCGCCAACAAGATCTTCCACCAAACGTTTTGATTCATAAATTTCATAACGTACCTCTGTAATCGGCATTTTGCTTAAAATCGGATGTGTGATCGTATGAGCTCCAAAATTAATGAGATCTCTATTGGCAGTCCGAATTTGAGTCCGTGTCAGCAGCCATTCCTTTGGGAGCGCATGCCGTTTGACCCCTAAATCGGCTTCGATCTGACGAACAGCTTTCTTCCGTTCATCGTTAGGAAAAGTTTTTAAAGCCCGGGCAATACTATGAAGCGCCTCAAGTCGATCCATGGTACTTGATAGTTTCCATTCTTTTTTATGGCCGTTCGTCTGAAAGGCATAATTTTTAACCGCTGTTAACTTAAAGTACCAGCGTAAAATATCCATCCACAGGAATTCCCCTTGCTCAGATGAACCCAAAGCTAGAAATACCGTTGCCGGAATTTGTTCCTCCTTCAAAATCGGGTAAACATAAGACCATGTTTGAGCATCTCCGTCATCAAAAGTAATTGCCAAACTCTTGCTTGGCACTCCTCTGCCAGAAATCCAATGATCAATAACCGCATCCAAAGGAAGTATCCGATAGGTGCGTTTTAAGTAATCAATCTGCTCTTTAAATGTCCGATGTGACATTGCCGGAAAGAACGGATCTTCTTTCTCAAAAACTCGGTGATACATGACGATAGGGACTGCATTCTGGCGCACGTTCCTGACCACATTTAAAACACCTGAATAAAAAAGCGCTTCTTTTGTGTACCGGCCGGCGCGATGTTTAAACCTACTCGTTTCGGTGGGTACATCAAAAAATCCTGTTCTTTCAGCGCGATAAATCTTCCTATATATATCCTGCAGCAACCTGGCATTCGTCTCGATGCTGAAATGCGCCGTCACTTCCTGATAGGCCCTTTCCGCAATCTTTTTCCGTTCATCCGGATGACTGCTCAAATGCAGTATTTGACTTGTGAGCTGATCAACTCGATCCGGATCAACCAAACAACCGGTTTCACCGTCGATGACAAAATCTTCAATTCCGCCCCCTCTTGTGGCGATCACGGGCACTTTACAAGCCATTGCTTCGAGCGCAACCAATCCAAACGGTTCGGGTTTGCGCGAGGCATGGACAATCAGATCACACATTGAATAAAGGGGCTGTACCTCTTCTTGCCATAGAAGAAATTGTATCTTCTTTTCCATTCCAAGCATCCGAACAAGCGCTTTAAGCCGATTGACATGAATTTGGTCTGCAGTTTGATCGCGCCCAACAATAAGACCGACGATATTTAGATTTTGCTCATTCGCTTTTTCAATAGCATGTATAAAAATATCCTGCCCTTTCCAATCCAAAAGACGGCCGAAAATGGCAACCGCAAAAGTCTTGCCCGAAAATCCGAGCCCGGCTCTCATTTGGCGGCGGACCGCTTCTGAAATGCTTTCCTTTTTCGGTAATCTGATTCCATTTTGAATGACCGTCACGTTGCGCTTGAGCTCATTCGTATAGAATTTGGCACCGCGATTTGATACGGCTGCATGCTCATCCACAAGGCGGTTCAAGATCCTCTCGAAACGCGTGATCGGCCGCCACACATGCCACAGACAGAGCGTTTTACAGCCGGCGAGCTTTGAGGCTATCAATAGCGGAATGTGCGACAAAATCTCACAATTGAGGTGAACGAATTTAATCTTTCGGCGCTTGAGCCAAAACGTCATGATCGGTACCATCGTTAGAATCTGGAAAGCAGCAATCGTCGCAAAACTGACATATTTAATCACACGCGCAATGAATGGCGCTCCTACGGTCTGGCCTGTCCATGGGCCATCAAACCACGGAAACCGCCACCATTTCTTATACGTCACTGAAATACTGCTTTGCTCAATTTTGCGAATAAACGGCCCGTCACCGTAGGATACAATCGTTACAGGAACATCATGTTCGATCAAAACTGGAACCAGTTCTGATAAATGCTTCCCCGAACCGCCGTAACCGGTTCCGGATTCGGCGATTAAGATTTCCGGGCGATCCAAAATCCGGTCATAGATTTCTTGAATTCTCCCAGCATTATGTTGCATATTAAATAATCTACGTGCCCGTTCGTTCCCATTCATCCCAAATCTTTTGGCAAGGGGCTCGTCACGGACAATTTGCTCAAGCGCTTGAGCTAAAGCGTCGGAATTGCCGGGCTCGACAAGAAAACCTGTTTCATTGTGCACCACAACATCCGGCAAACCGCCGATTCGGCTTGCGATAACAGGCTTTCCCGCCGCCATGCCTTCAAGGGCGACGTATCCGAACGATTCTGGTTGAATGGAAGGTTGCATCACAATATCTGCCGCATCGTAAACAGGACCCATATGATCTTGCCACGGCAAAAACTGAACGTGTTCCGCAATACCTAAGTTCGTAATCTGCGTTTTTAGTTCCTCTTTGTATGCATTGCCCCGCGATGGATCATTGCCGACAAAAACCACGTGAAGCTGAGGACATGTTTTTTTAGCCTTAGCAAGGGCGTCAAGCATTACCGAATGTCCTTTC
>MHFM01000044.1:40869-41552 GCA_001804205.1 Omnitrophica bacterium RIFCSPLOWO2_01_FULL_45_10b | reverse complement strand
ATGAGAACGGCTAAAACGTCGTGATCCTCTAAATTCAATTTTATGCGCATTTCTTTTCTCTTCTCAGGACTTGACGTTTTTTCGATGGTCTCGTTCATCAGAAGGCCGTTTGGAATCCCCTCAACGTGGCAGCTCCTGAGCTGCCAGTTGTAAAAATCGGCTCCGGATTGAGTCACAGCAATAAATTGATCAATCAGCCGGTTCACCAATCGTTCTGTACCCGTTAATTTTCTCCACCCATGTAAGTGGCAAAGAATTCGGCAACCGCTGAGTCGTGCGGCTAAAACAAGCGGGAGATGAGATAAAATTTCGTTGTTGAGATGAATCATCTCAATTTTGTGCTTCCTTAGCCAAAATGTGATGGTAGGAACCAGTAAAAGTAACTGCGCTGAAGCGACGGCAACATAGCCAATGTATTCGAGCATTTGAATAACAGCTGACGTCTGGCGGCTAAGGCCTGAAGTCTGAGGCCTGCTTTTCGCCCCATGGCTTCCGGCTTCTGACTTTTGAGTTTCACCCTCCGCCCACGGAAACCGCCACATTGATTTGTGATAAATGACCTGTCCCTCTTTTTCGATCTGCTGAATAAGCGGGCCTCTTCCATATGCAACAAGCTCGATGTCAAACTTGCTACGATCAATAAGCGGCAGCAGACCGGCTAAATATTTGGCCGAACCTCCGTA
>MHFM01000044.1:29371-40713 GCA_001804205.1 Omnitrophica bacterium RIFCSPLOWO2_01_FULL_45_10b | reverse complement strand
ATCCACATCCCATCTCCAAATCAGATACTCGCGGTCGGTGCCACGAAGTTCCCAAATGCGACCGTAGTCGTACGCAACCACAGCTTTTGGCTCAAGCCAAATCTTGTAACCTGCCTGGTGAATGCGGAGAGCGTAATCCAAATGTTCCGCAACATTTAAATCATCAAGCAGTCCCACCCGTTCAAGCAGCTCTTTGCTGAACATCACGGTGTGCCACTCGAAAAAGTCACTTTCTTTCGCTATTTTGTCGGGATAATCCTCAAGACTAACACCTGAATAGCAGGCGACCGTGTCGATATACCATTGATCGCCGCGTTTTTCTCGATAAAACTTTCCCTCCGCAATGTGAATTTTTCGGGAAGGGTCTGAAAGTTTGACCGTCAGGTAAATCGGGTGAACGCAGTGGGCTTTCTTTTCTTCTGCCGTCCTAACTAAATTCTCAAGCCAGCCTTCCAAAACTTCTACGTCGTTATCAATAAACACCGCATACTTGGTGTTAATTAATGGAATCGCATTATTAACCATCTCGTGCGGATATTTCCACCGCTCGGAATAGATAATTTTGCAATTTGGATGGCTTGAGGTAAAATCCTCAAGTTCTCTTCTTCGATTACTTGGAGCATGGCCCTCCATAATCAGCATGTTGAAGATTGGAGACGTAACGGCATAAATCCGCTCTGCGACCTGCCGAAACATATTGAAACTTTCCCGAGGTACAATGACCACGGTTACAACGGCCTTATTTTGTGTTTGTGTCATTTGAATGACCTCCTTGTGTATTTATTAAATAATCATAATTATTATGATTATTTACATTGACAAACTTACTCGGATTTACTAAAGTTTTCATCATGTTTGAGCCATATCGACGCGACACCTTATCTAAATCTCTGATGCGTATTTCTGAAATAACCATAGGCGCCAGCTTAGTATCTGTTTGGCTCACATCCTTACCCATTACCAATCGACTTGCTCTTATTCTATTCGCCATGATATTATTAGTTGTTGGCGTTGCGATATGTCCTGCAACACCTCCGACTAACAAGGAGACTAAAAATGCTTGAAATGGTTGCCTTTCTTGTTTTTCTAGTTTTCGTAATGTTAGGTGTGTTTTATTGGATCGATCACCGCAAGAAACGCACACACTAATATTATTCATAACTGTTTTTCATTTTCTGTGTCCTGATTTCTGTTTCCTCTATTAAATATACAAAATCCTCGCCCAAACCCAAACGGGAGCCAGTGCGCAAAAGTTTCTAAAACCATAGCAAAATAGTGGCGTACCCAAATTTCACTTGCAAACTTTTCAGCTTCTGTTGCTCTAAATCCAAACGACATTTTAAAAAAGCGGAATAAAGCGGAGCACAGATTGTTCCAAACCCAAACCGGCGCAACGGTAAACAAACGGGCCCTGCGCCACGGAATCTGATGGCCAAGCGTCTTGCCAATATCCCAAAACCATTGCCGCATATAATCCTTTGTCAGACGCTCTTTCTCAACTTTATGATGAACCACTGCTTTGGGCTCATAAAAAATGGGAATCTTTGCTTCAAAAAGCCGCCTAAAAAGTTCGCGGTCTTCTCCCCCGATTAATTCATCCCCTCTTCGGCCAAGTTCCTCTTTAAAAAGCCCGTATTGTTTAAAAAGCATCCGATGAAAGGCCATATTGGCCCCAATCATATGTCGATTTTTTTGTTCCCATTTCTTTCGCGCAGGCCCCAAATCTTGAACAATGAGCGGCCCCATAAGTTCATCGATAAGCCATTCGGGACGTTCACAATTCCAAAGCCGCTCAATTTTCCCACCAACAGCAAGTGCGCGCGTTTCTTTAAAACAGTTAAAAATGGAGCTTACCCAGTTTGAATCTACAATCACATCATCATCGGTAAACGCGAGAATCTGTCCTCTCGCCTCACCAATACCTTTGTTTCGAGCGTAAGAAAGGCCCTGTTTGGATTCGAACACATACCTTACTTTTCCGTTAAAGCTTTGCGCTACTTCTTTTGTGCTATCTTTGGAATTGTTATCCACGACAATGATTTCGTAAGAACACCCTGGGCTTTGGCTCACAAGACTTTCGATCGTCTCGCGCAAACTTTCGGCCCGATTGTAACTACACACAATCACGCTAACGCCAACCATGAATAAGTCCTTTCAACAAACACAATGGAGCCGCTGCATAAGACTTAACAATTTGGGAAATCACATCTTGTTTCTCGGATGCTCGTACCGCCAAGCCAATTAGAGGATCTGTCAAAAGAGCCTTCGAGAAATGAGCTGCTGCGCGCCAATAAACTTTTTGATCCAGATATTCGCGGGCAATCCAGTAATATCGTTTTGCGATGTGCGTTCGTATGAGATGCTTGCAATGTCGATACTGAGGCGTCAATTTTAAATTTCTCAATATCTCAATTCCAATTTGCCACACTTTAATTTCATTGCTGGCATCATGCAACCTTCCGTCCATTACGGTGAAGGCGCCTACTTCGGCAATGGGATGAATTTTGCAAATCTGAGCGATTCTGAGCCAAAAATCAAAATCCTCACATGTTTTATATCTCGTATCAAACTTCCCGAGACGATCCGTGTGTGATTTTCTGAACAACACAGAACAAGGAGCGATAAACGCGTCCGGCAATTCTTCGAACGTCCGGGCTAAAAATTGGGGAAACAATTTTGTCTTTTGCAATCCCTCCCTGGTTTTTTTATAAATTTGAAACTGCATATAACAAAACCCAATTTCAGGGTCCTGCTCCATGGCTTTGACTTGTATTTCCAGCTTTTTCGCGAGCCACCGGTCGTCGTCATCAATAAAAGCAACATATTTGCCTCTCACGCGGCCGAATGCATTATTCCGTGCCGCAACACAGTAGGCATTCTTTTGCCAAATATAATGAACCCGCGGATCTCTTTGAACGTATGAATCAACAAGTTTTTTCGTATGATCAGTAGAACCATCATCCACAATGATCAGCTCCCAATCTTGGAAGGTTTGAGCCAAAACTGATTCGATGGCTTCCCCTATATAAGAAGCGCGGTTATGAGTTGGAAGAATCACACTAACGACTGGCATGGCTCACTCCTCCCAAAAACTCTAAAACTTCTTCCATTTTCTGATGGAACACATTAAGGTCATATTTTTCTTTCACAAGTTGATAACCATTTGATCCGATCCTGTTTCTAGCATTAGAATCCTTAAGCAAATCGATACATTTCTTTGCAAAATCATTCGGATCATCTGCAATCAAAATGTCTTTGCCATCCGTTACTTCCAAACCTTCGGCGCCTATCGATGTAGAAACTACAGGTTTTCCGTAGGCCATCGCCTCAAGAATCTTAATTCTAGTTCCGCCGCCGTTTAAAATCGGGACCACCACGAGCGCGGCTTTTTCATAATAAGGTTCCATTGAAGGTACGTACCCAGCGACGGAAATCCCAGCCTGAGAATCGAGTTTCATAATCTTCTCGGGCATATGTTTGCCAATGACTGTAAGATGAGCGTTAGGAATGGCCGCCTTAATTTCCGGAAATATTTTCCCCGAGAAAAACAAAACAGCATCTTGATTTGGTGGATAACTCATCATACCGCAAAATAAAATCTCGGGATTCTCCGCTTGAGACGTACCAGTCAACGTTCGTCCATTGACTTCAAAAACATTCGGTATCATAAACGTATTCGTGCAAATTCTATTTTGAACCACATAATTTTTATCTTTCTCCGAAACCACAAAGCAGGCACGTGCCTTCCTAAGTTTCGAGTAGTACTTTTTAAGAAGAAACAAATCCAATAAACTCCTCAACTTTCTATAGCTAAGTTTCATGGCTCCAATTTTTCTTTCCAGCACAACGGGGCTCACATCATCAATGTCAACAATCACTCGATCTAAAAGCGGTTTAAATCGTTTATGAGATAAAAAGTAATACGCCATGATGGTAAATCGGCAAACAATCAGATCGTGTTCTTCCGGCTTAGCAAGTTCGATCTGTCTAAGAATTTCAGGATCGACAAAATCATCGAGAAGCCAAGGCTGCAGCCTAACTAATTTCATTAATCTCTGTTTCATCGAACTTAAGCGGCCTACATTTTCATTGGATTCAAACTTTTTGGGATCGGCCAACAAAACCTGATGACAGTATTTTTCAAGCTCTGACATATAACGCTCATATTGATCAGGTTTTCCGATGCTGATCAAAGTCACTGAGCCTCTTTTCGCCAAATCGCGCAAAAGATACCACGAACGCAGTTGCCCGCCGGTGTGCGGCGGATATGGTACTGATGGCGTAATCAATAAGATCTTCATACTTTACCCACTATTTCTAACTTCCCCTGTGCTGTAAGTGATCGAAAACCGCAATAAAATAAAATGACATACGGTTTAACAAATCGATAAATCGGCTCTTCCGCCCGCTCACCATCTCTACTCAAAAATCCTACGAATCCGCACATTTTCTTCCTCTAAACACTTTTAACAACTCTTGATCGTAAATTTCCTTTAAACGATTGATAATTTTAGACAAGCTCCTACCAAGCAGCGGATAGGTAATGACAAACTTCACGAAAAACAATATTCCAGCATAGTAATTTTTCCCTTTAAAATTATTTTTCGCGATTAGGTAGTATAAATTGCTGATCCGCCATCGAATTTTAAGCCATGGAAGTTTTTCATTCATAAGCTTAACGCTGTTCCTAATCACACTTAAAGCGCCAACAAACATTCTCGCTTGATCATTGGTCATACTTTGAGAATGAAGAACATATTCGCCCAATGTTTTTTGAATCACTCCATAAGGAGCAATATTTGCCAGCCGCAACCACAAATCATAGTCTTCACACATCTTGATACGTTCATCAAATAAGCCAGTTATTTTTAAAAATTCACGTCTCACAGTAACTGACAAAACTTGTGGTGTATTTTCCATAAATAGATTTTCTAAAGTTGGCTCTGGAACTGGTTTTGGGTAAACCCATTTTTTATTTTCATTTACAGAATTCATGATAACTTGCGAATAAACCCAAGCGTGCTTGGGATTCACATCAAGCCACCTAACAGCTTTTTCTAAACGATCTGAAAACCATATGTCATCGTCATCAAGAAACGCTAAATATTCACTTGATGACATTCTAATTCCAGTATTGCGAGCTGCTGCCAATCCTTTATTCTTCTGATAAATATACTTAATGCGTTTATCCGAAAGAAAAGGCTCTACCACCTGAGACGTGTTATCCGAAGACCCATCATCCACAATAATCAACGTCCAGTTATCATATGTTTGCCCAAGAACATAACTAATGGCGTTGGACAAGTAACAAGCGCGATTAAACGTTGGAACAATAACTGCCATCTTTTTCGATGGAGACTGATCAAAATTATTCATAACCGGATAATAAATCTTTGCCTAGATTTATTGCTTCTTCATAATCATTTGCCCAATAGGTAAACTCACAGTCTTTTGTCCATGTATCACAAAAATTTCGTATTTTGCCATAACTATTGTCTAAACAAATGTGGGAAATACCCATTAATAGGCTCAAAATATGACCATGTAAACGATCAGTGATCACAATTTTCCCAGATGATAAAAAACGACAACCTCTTTCAAGTCTTTTTTTGGCAGCCAAATCATACAACCATTCCAAAGGTCTATATAATGGCCTTAATTTTCTTGGGTGCTTGACTAACTGATCTGAAAGGAAAGCGGAAATCCATTTTATAAGGAATTGCGGTTCGTCCAACCAGTCATTTGTTTCGATCTTTCCTGAAACACCATTAAAATGTCCTAATGATTCGATATCTGTCCTTGATAACAAAACGACGTCTTGCGTTGGATTAAAAGGTTTATCGATAGGCCCAAGCGCAAAAGCCATGTCTGGACATAACAAACTTTTGCAAGCAAACTCATTTCGAGCAAATTCTAAACTCTTTTCATCACGAACCAACAAAGTAAAATCTGGGTGTGAATCAAACACCTCCTTGGCACGTTTCAGATTTTCAAGGCTTTGAAAATAGATTGATTGAGGTAATTGAATAATTTTACGATCCGGGAAAGTTTTGATTATCCTTTCTCGAAAATTTTGATGAGCAGGCCATAAATCGCCCAAGTTCCCACCGCCAGTCAAAAAAAGGATAGCTTCCTTAGGCATAGAAACAACGTAATCTTTCACAAAGCGGTTATGAGAAGCAATGTAGAGCACATCTACTTCGTAATCCTTTAAAACTTTTTTTTCCCCTAACCATATGGCACTATCACCAACATTGGAATAGTCTGGAAAATCCAACAATGCCGCTAGAGAACCTTGAGGAATAACGCCCTTAAGAGTTTCTTCAATCACACACTGCAAAGATAGAACTAATTCCGTGGCAGACTTTCCAGTTGACGGATGTTGCACACTAAGACCGTACGACACGCCAGGGCCCCTTTCGTTTAATGAGATTTAGCGCTCGATATGGCCATCCCCAAATTCCTTTATAATAGAGCCCTCTCAAGCAGTCATTAAGAGCTTGTACTACACCGGAATTACTTCTTAATTTTTTAGTCACTTGTAAATTCTCTAGAATAAAATCTCGAGTACTTTCACTATCAATCTTAATCCGTGCCACTCTCCATAATTCTAACTGCCGACTAAACGTCTTACATTTATCCAAAGCTCCAACTACAAGTAAGTTAATCATAGTTCTCAAACATTTTTCGCATGCTCCACAGTTGTAGGCACCGCCTTTATTCTCCCAGCACACACGGAGATAAGCCATAGCCACGTCATTTTTGGCAATGGCAGCTACTTTATCTACTCGTTTAGCCTCACATCCATCATGTATGATTTCCATGTCTCTTAAGCTCCAAAGAGGATCTGTGAGAGGATGAGACCCCCACGGAACTAACCAACGGAAACTGTGAGTTGAAGGAATGAAAACCTTCTTAAACTTTGTTGAAAGCAAAAGTGCGACTGAAGCCAGCATGGCACCGTGATAAAATCCCCACGTTACGTAATTGTCGCTAAAACTACGGAGATTACTATCTACTTGAACCAACTTCTTGCCTAATTTTGAAGCAACCTCGGTAATATTTTTGACGACTTCTTCCTTCCCTGCAAAATCAGATTGAAAATCAAACCCATGCACAAGGATAATATGAGTGATTTCCTTTTCATTCTTGAGCAAAGTATAAAAGGAATCGACTCCGCCTGAAAAAAAACAGGCAACTTCATTCTTATGGTTCGTTGCATGATTGTTAGCTACTCCATTCTCTATAGGCACTAAATTAAAGCCCTCATCCCAAACACTAAAAATCTGTTGAATTTCTGTAACGGACCCAAAAAGTTCTTCCGAAACAGATCCTCTCAACCTTAAAGGTGCGCTCAATTTCATGGCTGGCAACAAAGTTGCGGCAAGTGCTACGTTGCTGTTATCAGTTGGAGGGAACGGTGTCCGATACTGAATTTCATGTAATTTTTTTCCTAAAGTCACTGAAAAAGAATAAACATAAGAATCACCGTCCAAAGAGATTTTTGGTTCACTGACTATCATTTTTTCAATTACGCTCGTACTGCTTTGTTCTAACGCCATAAGATCCTCCAAATCTCAGCATTACTCCTCAAGAATAAACTCTGCATGATACATACCACAGGATATCTCGCGCGAATCTCTTCCTCACTTCCGTCATATGTCCAATCAATCCGCCTTACTTCGTAGCCTAAATTGTTAATGATGCCCTTCACAATGCCGCGCATAGACTTATCTCTTCCGAAGAATTCCTACCCTTCCGTCTGTCTGCTCTTTCACAAATTTCTCTTCGTCAACTTTATCGTAAACATCTTTTAAGCCTGTTCTGGCTTGCCAGAACTCATCGACATCATCCATCACCACAATTCCGCCTTCCTTCAGCAAGTGAAAAAGATGGCCGAGTTCTTTTGAGACATAAGCTGCTTGATGGTGTCCATCGACAAAAGCAACGTCATACCTTCCTTTTGATAAAAGCGTCAAATTTTCCAGAGTATTTTCAAAAGCCATGCCCTCGCCCGTATCAAGACCAACTGTCTTTTCAAGCGAATACCCCACGAGAAAAAGAATGTTTTTCTGTAAATGGTAATAATTCGTAAGCTTCACCACTGCCTTGAGCGGATCGCTAATCCCTCGATGGGTCAAATTAGGGTCAATGCTAACCACGAGCGAGTCTTGGTGAATTCTTTTAAAATAATCCGCTGCCCAAACAAGTGATATCCCGACAAAATTTCCAATGTGCAAGGCAATGATGGGTTTATCTGATGGAAAATAACTGCTAAAAAACCGTTCGAGGTAGTGTAGGGATTTTTCCGGGATGCTCGCCTCACGCATGGGAGTTTCTAAACCAACATCGAGCCTGAGCAAAAATTTTACAGCTTCTTCATAATCGAATCCCTTCCTTGTCCCAAGCCTAAGAAGCTGATGATCACCCATATCTAAAAGGTACTTTCGCAACCTGATAACCTTATATCCTATTCTCTCAAGACCATTGTTAATCATTTCCTTAATCATTTAGAAGTTTCTCCTATAATTGACCTTGACTCTTTTTTTCTGTTATATGTTCCATTTACTTTTGATGGAAAATTCAGTGTTGGCTCACATTCAGAATCATTCTCCAAAATTCGATCTACACATTCCCAACCCTGCATAAACGAATGGTCCTGGTTGCTCACTTCGTATTTCCAGGCGCCAAATCGGCCGCGTGAAAAAACATTACATTTCTCAAGCTCAGGTAAAACGTAATCGAGGATTTCATCCCGAGCAATCGACGGCGTTGGATAGCCGTAATTCAAGAACCGATGCCACTTGCTGATGATTTGATCGTTGGATCGGATTAACTTCGTAGCCAAAAGCCCATTTATCACTTCATCAAAAATTGTTTCACCGTTTACAGGCTTATAAGCACTTTGAGATACCTCCGCCATAAGAGACCATGTCCTGCCCGGCCTCGGCGTATTCCATGGGCTGTAATTACTAAAAACCGTAACACGATAAAAAGGCGAATTACTTTCAGGAAAATATATCCAACATTTTGTGCGCAAATGCTCCGGAACTTTGCCCTCAAGTCCGATTCCAAATATATGAGCGCTTGAATAAAGGAGTTTCGACGTTTCCTCCGCCAAATCGGATCGATCGCTCATTTTGGTAAGCCGGTCAAGGGGGATTGAAGAAATAAGATATTCATATTCATACGTTTCACCGCTTTCAAGTTGGATGATCCGCTCGTTTGTATTGACGGATACCACTTTTTTGCCTGGCTTTAACTTTTCCTCAGGTAATCTTTGCGCCAAGGAACGCCACACAGCTCCTGTTCCTCCCACTTTGGGAAACCGAAACGTATGATTGGGCCCCCACGAGATATGATCCTGATCAAGACAAATTCCGGCAAGCACCTTCTCAAGATCGGGTATCGCAACCCGTTCACCCATCCACTGCTGTCCCATCATCTCAAGCGGATAAGCCCACACTTTGGAGTTATAGGGAAAGAAAAACGCCTCAGCCATGCCAGTTCCAAAAGTGTGGAGAATCCACTCTTTAAAATTTTTTGGCTGCCACTTTCCATCCAGGCTGGCTTTAAGCAGCCCCTGAGCACAAGTCCATTTCTCCTCACCGGGCAATCTGTGCAAGTTGTATTGAAATGGGTATGGAATAAACCGGTTTCTCATCCATACCCAACTTTCGCGCACATGATGAAGCCATCCGCCTTTACCAAGCGCTAGGTCCATATATTCATCAAAAATCTCATAATGGGAAAATTGCACATGGCCGCCAAGATCCCATGTAAACCCATGCTCATCCTTTACAGACGAAGCAAGGCCCCCCGCCTCACCTGCCGCTTCAACAAGCAAAAAATTAGTCTCGCCAAGTTCTTGCAAACGCAGCGCCGCACCTAATCCAGTTGGGCCTGCGCCAATAATGACGAACGTTTTCTTAATTCGTTCCATAAATTTTTGACGCCTTTCCGAATCGCCCTAAAAAATAATCGAGGCAGCCGCGCATCGTCGGAACTGCATCATTTAAATATTTCCTGTCTCCGGTGTGGAAGTAGTTCAGCAAATAATAATCCCACACAGCCCATTTTATTCGTTTAAGCTCCCACAGCATCTTTCGCATTTTCTCTCGTCCCGTCAGATTCTTTGAAATATAAAGGAACATATTTCTCACAGCGTAATACCTTTGTAGCGGTGAGCCTAAGCCAATGGTCGTGGCAGACAGCCTCATAAATTTTGCATCTTTAACAACCCCGATTCCAAAACCATGTCCTTTGGCACGCGAACAAAAATCAGACTCTTCATGCATGAAAAAGAAACGCGGATCAAAAAACCCGATCTTCTCAAATACGGTACGCTTCACAAAAAAAGCGTCGCCTTGAATAATGTCCACCGGATAAACCGGCTTGTCGTCAGCGAGTATCATTGACCCATCCACAGGCCCAAAGGGGCACCAATCTAACCTGCTCCAGTCCACGACAAATCCCGAAGGCAGGGGCATTTTTCCTTCATAGTCGAACGCAATCGCCCCCAAAATTCCGTAGTTTTGATTTTGTTCACTTGTTTCTACAAGCCGGCTCACGCAATCCTTATGAATCTTTGTATCATTATTAATAATGAAAACATGCTCAGCCCCGTGATTCAGAGCCCAGTGAATTCCGCGATTGTTTCCCCCTGAATAACCAAGATTTTCTCCATTTTGTAATACGCTGACCCACGAATAGCGTTTCCTAATCTCCTCTTCGCTGCCATCGTCCGAGCCATTATCGATCACAAGAACTTCGTAATTGTCGTACTCAAGTTCTTGAAGAGATTCAAGGCATGCGCACGTGATCTCTTTACGATTCCAATTAAGAACAAGAATGACAACCTTTGAACTCATACCTCTACTTCTGCCTCCCTGTTCTTCCTATTCAAATAACCCATGATCGACATGGCTTCCTCAGGCGTAGCAAAAACAAAGCGCTTCGCCAACGGATGATTCATAATGTATTCCACATTCCTCTTCACATTCTCTTGCATTTCCGGTTCGAAAGGCGTATCGCTACAAACATCGCTCCTCAACACCATCAGAAGATAGGGCCGCTTGAGTGATTTCAGGCAATCTTCCATCACTGAGCGGAATCCATTGACGCCTCGAGCCCAATTGAGCGTAATGGGTCTCGGTTTTAGCTCCTCCGGGCTGAACAATCTCTTATAGTAGGTTTCAAGCCTTCCAAATTGATAAGTGACAAAACTTGTGCTCATGGGGATCATCCAAATTCCCTCGCTGCGTTTCGGATCCGGTTTTGTAAAGTCTATCTTCGCAGGATGATAAGGTTCACGCGGAACATGATCATAATTTGGCAATTCA
>MHFM01000044.1:18898-29283 GCA_001804205.1 Omnitrophica bacterium RIFCSPLOWO2_01_FULL_45_10b | reverse complement strand
ATCGAGCGCTCTTTTGAGCGCATCAAAGCCCATTTCAACACAGTGATTCACCCACTCTTGATTTCCCAAATCCTCGATCCAATTATTGATTTTCCTCTCCCAGCGATAGGCATGCGGATGAAAACCGATTTCATCTCCCGCTTTCACGAAATCGTCGATAAACTTTGGATAATTCGTAATGGGCCATTCAGGTGAGCCATACGTTTCCGCCACTTGAGGATCAAGCCGATAGAACCAATTAAAATGAACAGGTGAATCTGTTGCCTCTTCAAGCTTGGACCGAAGGCCACTAAAATAACGATAGGCCCCTTCATACCCTTTCCATGGAAGCGGTTGATTCCGATCGATGAAAAATCCATCGGGTTCAACGTCAATGCACATCATGACCGGAATTTTTTCGCTGGACATAAAATTACGCTTTCTCCAAATTAAAAATCATGTTTCTGACTTCAATGGCTGATTTACGATCGGCAAAAAAGTAAGAAATTCCATAGGTTACGAGACCCACCGTCGCAAGGATCGTCAAGATCACCAAGTGATTAAACTTGGCGTTAAAGACGGAAGGATGTGCAATGAGCAGCCCTTTCGCCAGTAAAATTGAAACGAGCATGGTAATCGAACATAAAAGAGCAGGAATTAATTGCTTAAAAAATTGAACGAGGCTAAACCCTGTAATTTTGTGAACTAAGAAAACACTAATCGGAGTAATGACCCAAACGGTGGCAATGGAAGCAAAAACGGCACCGGTTAAACCAAACAGTTTTGTCAGGACGATAATGAGCGGAATGCTGAGTAAAACGCTTGCGCTATTGAGTTTAAAGTCATAATCAGGTCGGCCGCATCCCTGATAAACAGGGCTCCCCGTAAAGAAAATGGGCGCAACCATTTGGACAAACCCAAGCAGTCTGATCAACGGAACAATGGAAAGCCACCTTTCTCCATAAATCGTAAGGACAAATTCCTTGGACAGGCAAATCAGTGCGATGCTATAGGGAAGAGATAGCATCATAATAAATTTGACTACCTTCAGATAGGCTTGGCCAACGATTTTGCGATCATCCTGAACCGCCGAATAGGCAGGAAACATAACTCTTGAAATGGTATAGGTGAACTGATTATTAATGAAATTCCCTATATTGTAGGCCAGCGTGAAATATCCCACAGCCGCGGCACCTAATATCTTTCCGATGATCACGTTGCTTGCATTGCTTGCGACATACGAGATGAAGCTCAAACCTAGAAGAAATTTTCCAAAGCCAAACAATTCTTTTGCAAGTTTCAGATCAAATTCCCATTTAAGCCGATACCCCGAAAAATACCAGCTTAAAAAGGCCATAACACTGTGCCGAATCACATAAGCCCCTACCAAGCTCCACACATTGGGCCAAAGGAGTGCGAAAATAACTGCAAAAAAACAATTAACGATTGAACCGATGAGCGCAATGATTGAAATAAGTTTGAAGCGAAGCTGTTTTGTCAAAACGGCGGAAGGGACTCTTCCGAATCCTGACATAACAAACACAACTCCAAGTGCTCGAATGATCGAACCGAGCTCGTGATTATTAAAAAAAGTACCAACAAACGGCGCAAGCCCAAAACAAATGAATGCCAACAATATGCTCAACCCTAGAATAATGAAAAAAGCGGTGTGATTGGCTTTTTCAGGAATATTTTTCTTTTGAATGATCCCTCCATCAAGACCGAAGGTTTTAAAAAGGCTGATTCCATCAATGGCAATAAATGCCATGGCAAAAAGCCCGAACGTAGAAGGTTCGAGAATGCGCGCCAAGATCGCAAAAGTTCCAACCGAAATTACCTTTTGGAGAATATTATTGACCAAAAGCCATTTAAATCCTGATACCGTTTTTTGTTTAAGTGTGATCATGACGTTTCAAAACCGCCAATCAATAATTTAAATCTAGAAGAAATTCTTTTCCATAGAGACGCTCTCCAAGGAACGATATAAACCAAGGTTTCGACTCCAAAAAGTTCTCTCAATTTTGTATCCGGATCAAACGCTCTAAAAAATGTTCTCCAGCCGGTGGCCAAGAGTTGCTCGACGTACCATTTCTGCTGAGAGGGCTTACTGAAGAGAATTTTATTAAACCCAATAGCCACAGGAACAAGTTTCCCTGGCCGCTCGATCATAAACCGACAAACTCCTTCTGAAACACCAGGCCATATCTCATTAAAATAATCATCTATCGCTATGATCCCGCGTTCGAGTAAAGCGCTGTCGGCCAAACATAAATCACCAAATACTTCTTCTTCCGAATGCCCACCGTCGATATGAAAAAACCGATAGCCGGTTCCGAGTTCGTCAAGAAGCAATTCACTCGATGACTTCCCAAAAATTTTCAAAAAACTTGGATTGCCTACGTAAGTCATAAAATGATCAAGAAAGATTTCTCTGTCACCGCGGCCGGAATTTGTTACGTTCTTCTCCACCCGATCGAACACATCGCAGACACCCAACCGTTCCTTCACAGAATCCGCCATGTACGCAAGCAAAATTGAGGTTTTCCCGTGATGCACACCGATTTCAAAAAGATTTCCGCTAATCCCCTCTCTTCTTTGTATCTGATCCACCCACGCAAATAATTCGGCAGCGCCAGGTGTGATCCATCCACCAATTTTGTCTTTGATTTCGAGATACCGATTTAATTTTTCAAGATTCACCGCACCCCGCCTTCCATCTCTTTTGATGGCACTAACTCGTTCCTACCGTTCCTGCTCATGGCCAATAACTGCTCGCCAAGCTTCGAAGGTGATTCGCCGCGGAAATAGATCCTGGCCCAAATTTCCATACCGACCAAGTGAAAAGGCATCATGTGATCGCTAAAAATTAGCTTTGAAATATGGTCAAACTTACCATTGCTCCACTTAAAAAAATCGGCAACCATCCCGCCCTTTAAAAAATCTGCCGTATTTTTCCAGGCGTGGTGCGAAACACCGAAGCCAATTTTCTTCGCGTGAACAATGTCATAAGGGAGTTTTTTCTCTGCAGCTTTTTTGACAATTCTTTTCGTCATTCCCTTAAAAAATTTTGCGCTGCACGGCAAATGCATTCCAAAATCAATGAGTGCATTCTCCAAAAAAGGAACTCTTGCTTCAATCGACTGGGCCATGCCCATTTTGTCATTGCTGATTAAAGCGTTTCGGAGGTGACAATAAAAATCATCAAAGGCTCTTGCCAAAAAGGCACGTTCCGCAAACGAGCCGACGCCTTCTAGTTTCTGGAATGCTTCCTCTGCGCGCATCGCTCGTTGGCCTGCGTCTACAGCGCATAACTCGCGGAGATCTTTTGTTTGATTCCATTTAGAAAGGTGTTCAAACGGTCTCTTGCTTAATTCATTGAGATCAAGCGGTGAAAGCTTACTGATGAACCGGCCCAGTGTGCGTAAGGGTGCAATATTGGGGAGAAAAAGCGAATGGAGACGGCGGCGATGCCACATGCGGTAAGATTCCACATGCCAGTTGTATCCTCCAAAAAGTTCGTCAGAACCCTCGCCTGACAAAAGCACCTTAAACCCATCACGCCTTGCCGCTTGAGCGACTGCCATGAACGGCACATTTTGAGCGTAGTAATTTGGTTGATCATTCTGATAAACAACCGTTGGCCACAAACGTAAATAATCATCGTAATCAACCTTAACGGGCCTGAGCTCAACCCCTAAGCGCTTGCAAACTTTTCTGGCTCGCGGCACTTCAGGAATTTGAAGCCCTGGGATATCGGCAATGTAGGCAACAATATCTGATTTATGCTCTTTGGCCACAGCCGTCATCAGACTTGAATCCAAACCGCCGCTCGACATTGTGGCAAGAGGTGCATCGCTGATTAAATGAAGCTTGATGCTCTCTGCAAAAATCCCGTCAAATTCACGGACTAAAACATCAAAACTTTTTTGACTATTGTCTTTAATCCTTCCGATGTCTAGATCACGGATGAGATCGAAATACTGGATTAAATCTTCTGAATCGGCGGTTACTTTCAGGAGAGAACCAGGAAGTAGCGAATCAACACGTTCAAAGGCAGTCCACGAACCGTCCAACCGCTCATAGAGAATCTGCGTGGTAAGAGCGTGCAAATCTGGTTTGCATGGAACACCGGGGTGGCCAAAAAGACTTTTTATTTCGGATCCAAAGGCGAACAAGCTTCCAACGCGCGTAACGTAAAGGGGTTTAATCCCGGCCCTATCTCTCCCGAGCCATAGCGTTTGGTTCCGTAAATCATAATAGCCAAAGGCAAACATGCCATTAAAACGGCTTACTGCCTTCTCGGGCCCCCAATTGTGGAGCGCATAAAGAACAACTTCAGTATCCGTGGTGCTGGTAAATTTCACGCCTTCTCGTTCAAGCTCTGAGCGAAGTTCAGCAAAATTGTAGACTTCTCCGTTGTAGGTAATAACGCCTTGGCCATCTCGAGTCACAAATGGCTGGTGACCACGAGAACTTAAATCGATAATGCTAAGCCGTGCGTGTCCAAAACCGATCGGTCCCCTTGTCCACGTTCCCCGATCGTCAGGGCCACGATGGTTGATCTTGTCGATCATCTTCTCCAAAAGGACTTCACTGGCTACCTGCCCGTCACGATTCCAAAAGCCTACTATTCCGCACATTGAATCTGCTTCCTTTCTAAAATGAGCCGCTTAAGTTTTCTAAAAGCCCGATTCGCAAGGCTCACTCGTGGTTCAAGTACCATTCGGTAGCCGAAACTATAACGCGGCGTTTCGGAATAAACCGCATGCCAAAAAAGTTTTTTATCATCGATCCAAAATAGCCGAAAATTCCATTTTCGATCCGTTGATGTGACAATTTCTCCCGTTTGAGGATCGCGATATCGAAAAAAAGATTTTCCGGGTTCTTCTGCATAATTAATATAAAATCGCCAGCCCGGCAATTTTGAATTGGTATGCCAACTCATGAAAGCATTTGTTGGATAGAAAAAATGACCGCTGTTTAATACATGAACTTCAAAAGGCCCTTGGAAAAGTGCTTTCAACCGGTCTCTCACAATTCGGTCAAGCCGCACCCGAACAGCGCCAAGCTCGTCATTCAAAACCGAATCAGGTAACACATTAATGTTAAACGGGATACAATTTGATATTTCACGTTCTGTCGTAACACCATGAATATTTCGGCCGCATGTAATCAACTTGTTCAGAGCATCTTCAGAAACTTTCTCCAACGCGTCAGGGTCTAAGTTAAACTTTGATTTCAATACATCATTTTCATGCGTTTTATGGAAATTAACGCATGCCTGGGCTGTTTCAAGTAATTCCTGATCCTCTCCAAAATGCGCCAGTTCATAGAAAGGTTGAGTTTCTTTCATGAGATCGATTTTCATGATTTAACCATCAATGGAAATTTCTGGAAGGCATGATCCATTGTCACTAAATTGTTTAGTAAATTCGGGGACTGCCTTCCGACTTTTGTAAGACGCTTGATCCAAAAATCATGTCCTTGAAATCGGATATAAGAAATTCTTCCCCATTTTTTGAAATCGTTCGTCAAATTCCAGCGTAGCGCAGCGCTGTTTTCCGTAAATACAGCGCCGATAACCCATTTGTAATCTTCCCTCCAGAGTTGGCACAACGCAAACGTTCGCAGCACTGTCCCAATTCCGAGGTCGCGGTAATTTGGGGATGTCATGGCACAGTTTAAATAAGCCACTCCCTGAGGCAATTGAACCGCTGAACGTTTGATGTAAGAAAGATGCGCATATCGCATGTGAATACCGTTCAGCGCCACAATCGTTCCTTCATGAAAAACTGAAAAAAATCTAAGGCCGCGGGCATAGTGCTCACGCATAATTTCCAAAGGAAACATACCTTCGTCAAAAGTTAAATTCTCTAACTCCTCTTCCTTGATTTCGCGCATTGAAATGTGGAGCCCATTGATTTGAGATACTTTTGGAGCGTCAATTTCATCAAACGAATTTAGGATGAGAACCCCGTCTCTGATGCTCAATTCTTTCAAGGTAAAATCAAATGAATGTAAGACGGAAATAATCTTGAACCAATGCAGCGTTCGAAGCGCGGTTTCGATAAGCCCAGCTTCCCTCAAAGACTTCTTAAATTTTACGAGGTTGCTTACGATCATCTTGACAACGCCCCTTCTGATTTTGTTCTTAAGCAATCAGTCGGCTCTTCCTCTACAGTTGTTTTTGGAACAAGCTCCGTTGCTTCTTTTTCTACGCGCTTGGCGATGCCGCGCGCGATGGCTTTTGCTCCTCCAAATTGACCAAGAAGATCAAGCCCAAACTGTCCCATGATGTCTTTGCCCGTATCCGAGGTCAGATGAAATGTATTGCCGCTTGTGTTAATGTCCAAAACATAAAGTTTCTTTGTATCGCAATCGCGGACAATATCAACTCCCAATAAAGGAACGGTAGGAAATGCGGCGTGGGTGTTCCTTGCCAGTTCCAAGATGTCTTCGGGAATTTCAAGGTCGTACGTACAGCCTCGAGCGCTTGCAACAATGGTCCTGCCGGCAAAATCAGAAGCCTTTTCCGGCTTTCGCTCAAAGGGCTGAACTGATTTATTTCCGACATGATGCCATGCATAGATGGGCTCGCCAAAGACAGTGCCCACACGATAACTCGTGGGCCAACGGTCCGTATGAATGTACTCCTGAACGATCCAATCATCACTGATGCTTTCACCCGCCTTCTCAACAACCGGCTTCTCCCACTTCAACCGGCTCTGTTTTCGAACACGAATCAAAGCCCCGCAACAGCCCCAATCGGGTTTTGTGACAACGAAATCCGAAAAACCCGATAAATCCGGCATTTTATCTCTGGTTAACGTTGTCCACTTGGGTATTGTAATTCCGTATTCATCGAGTACTTGGTATTCCTGTGATTTCGTAAGTTTCCTTTGCGTCCAAACCGTAGCCCAATGAGGCCGAAAAGCCCTCAATTGATACATTGAGACAACTCGGGTCGGCTGTCCTATGGCCCATAAGAAATGTTTTAATCGCGGTTTAAGGTCATACACCAATCGATAACGATGGCCTCCGTTCAACTTTTTGAGTTCCTCGATAACCTGGGAAAGAATCTCATGCTGATGCTCAGGATAATGATTCACAAGCAAAACATTCATAAACTGAGCGCCTCTTTTCTTGCTGTGGGCGCTGGAACTGAAACATCATCCTGGAATTGATGCGTGGACAGGGCATCCAATTGCTCACGGAATAGAACATAGGTGATCAATGCCGAAATCGCTTCCATAAGATCTTTTTCTCCTGCGCCTTTCAAAAATTGATTCACCAAATTGTTTGTTTGTTCCATCTTGAAATGCTCTTCCAGAATTGGATTATTGATGAGTTTCTCTCTGATGAATCCATAGCTACTTTCTTGAAACCATTCGCTGCAATGAACAAACGGTCCGTAATGATGGCCGCCTAGAAGTCTGCCGGTAAGCTTGGGGAGTGCAATCCTCTGGAACAGAACCCAGCGCCAGTGTAAAGCCGCTTGCAATCTTGAATGAATCACCGGCAAACCATCTCCGGAACGCGGAATCTGCGCAAGCTCTGGAAAATATTTGCAGAGCATTCCGATGTAAGCTTCCTTATGAAGCCGTTCTGTCCAAGGCATGCGAAGCGAAAAATCGATGAAATCCTTATCCGCAAATGGGGTCACCCATGGCAAGTCAATGGCTTGAAGATCCATTTGGGCGGGCGGATTATACATTCGCTGGCGCTGGACAAGTTCTGCGTAGACAACTCGGTCTCCTGGAAGTTCGACTTTTGCTTTGTTTACACTTGCGCGGAACGATTCAAAAGCGAGCCCATTGATCCGCTTAAAGATCTTAGGTTTAAGTACCCGTTCGAAAAGTTCGTTGTCGAAACCAGCAGCGTAAGACTCGTATCCCTTTCGAGCTATGTCTTCTATATTTGTAAACTGATAAACTTTATCCAACGGTTTTCCTCCGCTGACGGTATCTCCCATGAAACCAAGAAAAACAGCGTCTACTTTCTCACAAGCTTCTTCAATCAAATGCGAACGATGCGAACCGTGAACCGAAACGATTCCATCCAACATCCAAGCATAGGCCGGCCCATAGTCTTGAAGAAAAGTTTCCGGAATAAAAAGAGATTTGTGCTTGCTTCGAATCGCTTTCGCAATTTGTTTGGCAAAACGGGTGTCATGGTCGTGGCCGTGGCCCGCAGTCCAAGTAAAAAAATCATCTTGAGGCCGAATCTTTCGGATGAATCCTCCCAAAGTCCGCGAATCAAGGCCGCCGCTTAGAAAAAGACCTACTTTTTTTATTCCTTTAAGCCGCCGTTCAACCGCATTCCAGGTATGCTGAAAATACTCATCCACCGCTACCTTGTGGTCCTTTAGTTTTGAATCTTCGTGATAAACATAATCCCAATACTTATTGATCGTGAGCTTTCCTCGCTGCCATGTGAGATGACTGGCTGCCGGAAGGAGTTTTACGTCCCGAAGAAGAGTGCGGTCATCTTGAAGATGGCCAAACGTGAGAAGTTCCGAAAGCGCATGTTCATCGATGGCGCGGCTGACTTGGGGCAAAACAGCAAGGCATTTCACCTCAGATGCAAATGCAAAAGTTTCGTTCGCACACCAGTAATTCAATCGTTTCAACCCGAGCCGATCATTGATGATCGTAAGCTGTCGATCGAAACGATCCCAAATCACAACAAGGTATTCGCCGTTTAGATCGGCAACCGATTTCCATCCGCCTGATATAAAACGTTCCAAGAGCTTGGAAGCGATTGTGCCGCTGCCATTGACCCAGGATTCATAAATCGCGCCGTAAAAGACGAGTACGTATCGGCCATTTCGAGATTCGATTCTGTCATTTTGGCGGCCGCTCGCTAAGTCTATCGAGGCGACGGCAAAATGCTCTTCCACATGCTCTCGCACCTTATAGGTAGAACGATGACGCATGGGCTTTGCCATTGCTGTCACAAGCTCCGGATGAATCGCTTTATTACTTTCGTAACCCACTATGCCTGGCATGGGTTTAACCTCTGATTTTCATCGTCAAAGCGACTCGTCACTTCTGGAGTTTCTGCGCTCATCAATACTTTCCATTGGATCAGTAACCCCTTAAGAATCATAATCGCTCCAATCATCTCAAGCGATTCTTCAAAAAGTGTATTTGCCTCTCTCGCCCAGCTCAAAGAATCCCCTTGAATAAAATCCTCCAAAAGTTCAAGACCGACAGTTGCAAACAAATAAAGGGCAAAACCCATCATCACCAGCTTTAATGCTTCTTTCGAGTTACGCATTGCTTTGGGGATAAAGACGCCAAACCAAAGCATTCCAAGCGCAATCAAAGGGCTTACCGCCACCGGCCAGATAGTTGGAGCATTCGCCAGCACACTTTCAGATGTTACAAACTTCTTTTTGAAAATGGAACCGACTGTTTCATGAAGCATGGCAACCTCATCGCAAGATAAGAACAGAAAACCCGCCGTTGCCAAAAACCAAATCCAGCGATCCCTTTTTTCGGCCGCTTCGTAACACCGAAATGAAACAAATGCGCAGCTAGCCAAAAGCAAACTTGAGAACCACGTGGGGATATTACTTTCTCCGTCAAGTCCAAACAGTCGCTCCCACTGCCACGCGTATTCCCCAATGAAAAGGCCAACGACATGACAAAAAGCAAGCAGACCTGTAACAGCAAAGAGAAGGCGAATGAAATTTATATTCCCCTTCTGAGATTTAAAGTTTTGGGTTTGAAGTTTGAGATTCATCGAAGCGCTAGTTCCTCCTTAACTTTAAACGTCCTATGTGAGTTCTCAAGCTGACCCAACACATGCCTCTGCGCAAGCAACCCTTTGATAATGAAAATGACACCGAGTATTTCCAAACTTTCTTCGGCCACACGCTCCAGCTCCCAAAACCATAAGAGTGCGCCTTCATTCATTAAATTTTCTGTTAGTTCAAGGCCCCAAGCGCTTCCGATCACCAATCCAAAACCTACTAAAAGCAGTTTGGCGGCCTGAGGAGAATTTTTAAGAAGGCGCTTCAATGAACTTACTAAAAAAATCCCTAACACAATGACAAAAGGTGCGGCCACAACCGGCCACTTCGTTTCCTTAAAGTGCGCCACAATCGCTTCTTGAACCTTAGGCGGCAGCAATTGCTCGCGGATCACGGTGAAAACATGCTCATGAATCATAGCGATTTCATCGATGGAAAAGATCAAAAGGCAGCCGGCTATGAGAAACCAAAGGGCTCGATCCAACTTTAGTGACACTTTCTTCGAACATTGAAACGCCGTCAGACTCGCAAAAAACAAAAGCAGACTCGAAAACCAGGTGGGGATATTGGCCTCGGCGCCCACATCGAAAATCCGATAAAGCTGCCAGCTGGGTTTGCCTAGAGCAAGATTAAGCAAATGAAAAATGAT
>MHFM01000044.1:5269-18871 GCA_001804205.1 Omnitrophica bacterium RIFCSPLOWO2_01_FULL_45_10b | reverse complement strand
GCGCACAAGTGAATTTTGGGTCTTAAGTTCAAAGCTCAAAATTTCAGCTTCCACTATCCAGCCCTTTCCGGCTTAATTCTGACGCATTCAACTAAACCTGGCATCGAAAAAAATCTCCTTGCTTTACCTCTGCGATGAAAAAATGAGTTCGGTTCCGGACTGCTTCTTAGATCCGGACGACTTTCGCTCGATCGGCTCCACGAAAAGTGTTTCGGGTATCCAGGATGAGCGGAAAAGCGGCGAGAATTTCACGATGGTCGAATGCATCATGATTGGTAATCAAAATGGCAAGATCAAAATTCAACGCTTCAGCGTTAAGCGTTTCAAGTGCTACCGAACGATAAATTTTCTCGCCCAACTTAAGCTCGGAAACGTGAGGATCCGAAAACGAGACTTTCGCGCCCCCCTTTTCCAATAATTCAATGACCTCAAGAGCCGGAGATTCACGAACATCCGCTACATTTTTCTTATAGGTAACTCCGAGAATCAAAATTTGAGAGCCTTTTAATGGTTTTTCTTTTTCATTCAAAATGGCCTGTGCTTTGCGCGCCACAAATTCAGGCATTTGGGCGTTCACATCGCTCGCGAGCTCGATAAATCTAGGATTGAAACCATTGATCCGCGCTTTCCACGCCAGATAATGCGGATCAATCGGAATGCAATGACCGCCCAAACCGGGCCCTGGATAAAAGGGCATGAACCCAAATGGTTTTGTAGCAGCAGCATCAATAATTTCCCAGATATCAACACCCAGTTTTTCGCTCATAAGGCACAATTCGTTGACGAGTCCAATGTTGACGCTGCGAAATGTATTTTCAAGAAGTTTCACCATTTCAGCGGCGCGAGGCGAAGAAACGGCATAAACTTGCTCGATGGCAAGCTCGTAAAAAGATTTGGCAAGGTCGGTGCACTTTTCGGTGACACCTCCTATTACTTTTGGAATGTTGCACGTATTGTAAACAAGATTGCCCGGATCCACACGTTCGGGCGAAAAAGCGAGGTAAAAGTCCTTGCCCACTTTAAGGCCGGTTCCTTCGAGCATGGGTAAAATGACTTCCTCAGTGGTTCCCGGATAAGTGGTGCTCTCGAGAACAATCAGCATTCCTTCGTGAAGATATTTAGTAATTTCCTGAGCCGCCGAAACGATATAGGAAATATCCGGGTCTTTCGATTTTCTTAAGGGCGTTGGAACGCAGATAGTGACCGTATCTAAACTTCGAATAATGCTGAAATCGGTTGTTGCGCTTAGCTGATGCTGACGGACAAGTTCCTGCAAACTATTTCTGTCAACATCTTGAACGTAGGATGTGCCGCGTGAAATTGCGTCGACTTTACTTCCATCAATATCAATCCCGAACACTTTAACTCCAGCCCTCGCAAATTCAACCGCAAGCGGAAGGCCAACATAGCCAAGGCCAATAATTCCTGAACGCAGCGTGCGCGTACGGATTTTCTCAGCCAGAGACGGCGTGTCTAAAGTTTCAAACTTCAAATGAGTCATTGTTAATGAACGCTACTTTCTGTCACTACTCGCGTCCCAAGTACTTGCGAGTATGCCCGATTCAAGAAACCACTTCACCGTGTTCTCTAGGCCGGGGCGAAAACGAGTTTGAACTTTGAAACCAAGGAGCTTTTCGGCCTTTGAAATATCAGCAAATGTCCTTCTCACATCCCCCGCCCTTTTGGGCTTAAAAACGGGATGGATATCGTGGATGTTCAAAATATCCTTTAAATTCTCAAAGATATCGAGCACGGAAAATTCTTGGTGGCAGGCAATATTAACTACCTCACCAGCGGCGCCTTTTGCTTGTGCAGCAAGCAGGTTTCCTTGAACAACATTATCCACATAAGAAAAATCTCGTGATTGCTTTCCGTCCCAATGAATCTCAGGACTTACACCGAGAAGCAAACGATCGACAAAAATCGGAATGACGGCGGAATAAACAGATTCCGGATTTTGGCGCGGACCGAACACATTGAAATAACGTAGGCTGACGGTTTCTAAGCCGTAAAGCCTGGTAAAAATCTGGCAGAAGTACTCCCCCATTATTTTAGAAGCAGCGTACGGGGATTGAGGCTTTGGCTTATCTGTTTCTTCACAGGGAAATTTTTCGGTATCTCCATAAACGGATGAGGAAGAAGAAAAAACCACTCGTTTGACACGAGCATCTCGTGCCGCAAGAAGAAGGTTGAGCGTCCCCGTCACATTCACATCATTGGTTTCTTGGGGGTCATCAACAGAACGCAATACAGCGCGGAGTGCTGCTACATGAAAAACGTAATCAATGCCATTAAGGGCTTGCTCAAGTGCCGTTTTATCTCGCAAATCCCCAACCACAAGCTCGACTTTCGACTCCAACTGGCTGAGGTTTTCCTTTTTACCAGTGGACAGATTGTCGAACACGCGCACTTCGTCACCTTGCGCAACAAGCGCATCCACAATGTGAGAACCTATAAAACCCGCGCCGCCGGTAACCAGACATCTTGCCATGGCCTATGTTCCCTTTTCTCCGTTTTCCTGCTTTTCGCTTTCTTGTTTGATGTTCTCTTGTTCTTGGTCTTTTTTCTTCAGGATCCGTTTCTCCCACCACTCATTAAACTGATGTTCCTTATTCTCCAAATTAGAACCAAAATTTCTCAATCGGGAAATGGTATTGTCTTTAAAGGTGGAAACGCGCTGCAGAAAGCTTTTATTCTCGTCCTCTTCCGCATTCTGGTCATACGCATAATAATAGTAGCGGTAATCACTCGATTGAAATTCAACGTTTGTCAAAACGTAACCCAACATCTTGATCCCTGCCTGTTTGAACAGAATGTTGGCGTGAGCAATCACACTTTTGGGGGTTCGACCGGCCTGAATGATCATCAGGAGCCCGTCTGTATCGCGGCCTAAAATTCCGGCATCAGCAACTGACATAATGGGAGGTGAATCCACCAAAATGTAATCAAAATGATTGCGAAGCTCCGCAATCATTACGCGAAACTTTTGCGATCCAAGTAAGGAAGTCGGATTATTCGTTACCTCACCGGAAGGCATAATCACCAAATTCTCGATGGAATTGCGCACCATGGCCTGTTTCACGTTTAAACCATTTGCCAGGAAAGTGGAAAGGCCCGGAAGCTTTTTCTCTAAGCCCAAATATTCGCCTACCTTACCCCTTCTCAAATCAGCATCAATTAAAGCAACTTTGGAGTTGCCAATTTCAGTAAGCGCAAGCGCAAGATTGGTTGCCGTAACCGTCTTACCTTCTCCGTGAATTGAGCTGGACACCAAAAGAACCTTTGCTCCTTCTTTATCCAGTTGGGTCTTCAAATTGTGGCTCAACATCCGGTACTGCTCGGTTAACACCGAGGTTGGGTAATGATACGTGACGATCCGTGTGTCTGGTTTCGCATTCCTGATCGTTGGAATTCCTCGCCCCCAACTTACCGGAGCCTCTTCTGCTCCTTCCGGGATTTCAAAGCTTGGATTTCGCTTTTCAAGCACGGCAGTTTTTTCTTGCCTTTCCTGTTGAAGTTTCTCAAGCGCTTTGGAAAATTTGCTCATGTTTTCTTTCCTCTCTAAAATGAAGTTCCTGAATTGCTTCCTCAATAACGGAAGGACCGATGGTTTTGGCGTCAGATACGAATCCAATAAAAAGAGCGTGATCGCATAATTTGTTAATCAAACGAGGCAAACCGCGGGAAAAATGGTAAATCATCTCAAATGTTGGCCGTTCAAAAAGATGATTGAGGTCTTTTCCATTTGCTTTGGCACAGGTAAGCCGGTGCAAAATGTAATCTTTAGTTTCCATTTCGTTCAGTGGTTCTAAATGATAATGGAAAGCAATGCGCTGCCTGAACTGCTCCAGGCGAGCCATCTCTAGTTTTTTCCTGAGTTCCGGCTGCCCAATTAAAATAATTTGCAGAAGCTTATCTTTTTCCGTCTCTAAGTTTGAAAGCATCCGGATTTCCTCAAGACACTGAGGGCTTAAATTCTGGGCCTCATCAATCAAAAGAACGACATTGTGGTCACAACGTGCTTCGAGAAGGAGAAATTCATTGAGTTGAAGCAGCAGCCGCTCTTTTGTAGAGGGTTGATAAGCTGTGCCCAAGTCTTCAAGAATCAAAGTAATAATTCCTTTCGGCGTTAAGAAGGTGTTCGTAATGACGGCGGTCTTAACATCGTTGCCTAATTTCTTTAAAAGAGTGCGCGCAACGGTTGTCTTCCCAGAACCAATTTCACCCGTCACAACGACAAAACCCTTCCGCTGCTTGACCGCATAAAAGAGCGCGTCGAGGGCCGTCTTATGCTTTTCCGACGGAAAGAAAAAGGAGGAGTCCGGAGTTTGGTTAAATGGGGTCTCCTTCAATCCAAAGTGGTGATACATTAAGCTGTTCTCCCTAAGTTTTCTTGAATGATCAGTTCCTCAGGATTAATTGGCGGAATAGATCCAAAAATCGGAAAATCAAGAATAATTCTCGCCTCATCCAGATTGCGAATTGATGTATTGCTTAAATCTAAGAGATAAACTACGGAAATGCCGAGGATCAACCCAACCACAAGTCCGCCTAGAATAACCAGGGGTACGCGTGGTTTTACGGGTTCAAGAGGAAGCCGTGCCGGTTCCAAAATGCGAAACTTGGGCCCTTTTTCAGATTGTTCAAGTGTTTCTGAAAGTTTCGCCGTCTCAAGCCGTTGGAGAAGCGATTCATAAATATTTGCATTGACCATGTAATCGCGTTGGAGTTTTGCAAGCTGCTGCTCCTGCCGAGGAATGCTTGAAACGAGCTTGGCGTATTCCTCCGGTTCAATATCGATCCCCGCTTCTTTCGCCTTGCGCATTTGATCATTGCGTTGATTTTCCAACGCTTCAATTTGTTTACGAGTTTGAATCACACGCGGATGTTCTTCCGTATTCTCAATCAAAAGATTGTTGAGTTCCAATTTAAGGCCGACAAGTTGCGCGTTTGTTTGAGTGGCAACGGGCAGTGTTGAGCTGTAAACCTCCCTAAATTCTCTCAACTGTTCTTCGGACTTCTCTAGTTTTGTGCGATAAGCTGTCAATTGTTCGTCAATAAAGCGAATGGCGCTCGATGCCTCAAGTTTTTGAGAGGTAAGCGTTCCTCCCAAAATAATGTCTGAAAGTGTTTGAACGATGTCCTGAGCTCTTTTGGGGTCTGGACCTTCAAAACTAACCGTAATAATTTGCGATCCGCCCATCTTAATTGAGATTTTGTCTCTCAATCGTTTGATCAAGCGTTCGTACTCAAGCGGATTCTTATTATATTCCTTATCTAACTTCAGCTGCTCTACAAGAAGCGTCAGTCTCTGCCATGAGATCAATTCTTCGCGCAGGGACCGTAACCGTGCCGCAACAGACGGGGCAATTGCCAAACCCGCAATCAAAGGTTTTAAAATTTCTTCATCTTGAACCAAAAGAGCAGTTTCAGCGCGATAAATTTTGGTTAAAAACAGCGTGCTAACGCTCGCAATACCCACACAAATGGCTACGATCCAAGACAGCACCAACTTATGCCGCAGCAACATGTAGTAGTACTCTCTGAGCCTCAGGGTCTGGCTTACACTATTTAGATTTAGATTCATTGCTCTCTCTGCTCTCCGTTCTTTATTGTTTCTTGATCGCTCTTTTAGCCTGTAAAATGGTTGTACGTAGAAACTCCGCCCGACTCAATGAGGTTCCATAGATTGAAAACCACTCGAGTCGCTATTCTGCCGCCCATAACGATCAGCGGCCAGAAATGCAGGGTGCGGCATAAACTTGTTTTCCAAAAGCGATGACACCAGCTGCTTTTTCTAAAACTATTCATTTCCCCCTCCAATTCCTCCAATTAAGCCACTCTCAGAGGATCCAAAACCAAGGTTATAAACTGCGGCCGTCTGAAATACTGGCCCCACAATTCTTGAGAACCCGTTCACAAACTTATCAAAGTAACGCTGATTAACGACAATCGTATCGCCGGGCTCCAAAAGAAAGTCCTCGGCCGATTGCCCCTTATTAAGAAGTTTGTCCAAATTAACTTTTTTCTTTGACGCCTTGCCATCCTTATTTTTTTCGGAAGGACGAATCACAAAGACCCGATTGAGTGAACCATCCATCCGCGGAAGGCCGGCGGCCACAACTGCCTCTTTTACGGTGATCTTATTGCCCTTCATCGCGTACTTACCGGGCGAATTGACAAAACCAAAAACGTAAACTGCTTTGCTGCGGTATTCGGAAATCATCACTGCAACTTCGGGATAGCGGACAAAACGGGTCAGGCGCTTCATAATTTCTGCCTTCAATTCCTCTTTCGTTTTGCCCACGGCCGGGATATCGCCTACAAAGTTATACTGAATATTTCCCTCCGGATCGACCACGAAACGGCCGGAAAAATCAGGCTGATTCCTTACGATAATGGTTACAACATCGTCAATGCCGAGTGTGTAATCCGAACCTTCGCCAATGACTTCAATGTAAGGTGAATAACGGGAATATGGAGAGACTTCAGAAGCTGCGTAAGGATCCATTTGGTTCTGTCGAGCTGGCATCGCCGGATTCACCATCGATGAATTTCCGGGAGCGCCACCATATTGTCGTTGAAGCGGCCCTTGGCTATAGCCAGGTGCCTGCATAAAACTCGCATAGGGTGCAAATTGTGGATCATAATTAGTTCCATAGAGAACGGGAAGAGCCGGCGATTGGGCATCTTGTACCGTAGGATCTTGCGCTTGTTGTTTATTATCCCCGCGATACAAAAGCGGTTCTGCATATGCCGCCTGGTTGGCGATGACTACCGCAAGCACGATCAAGAGCGGCAAGCATCTTTTAAAAATGTGTTTCATTAGAAATTCCTCTCTTTCGAACGATGTTTCACAGTTCGTAAACTGTGCCTACAAAGCGCTGGATATGGACAAGGTCATCCTCTGAATAAAACCTCCAGCCTTTCCAGTCTCTTTTCGGTTTTTTGATTTTTCCGGATTTTTCCCAACGAACAAGTGTTTTGGTGGTAACGCCGATTTTTTCTGCAACGTCGGTGATTGTTAAGCGGTCATTCACGACTACTACCCTCCTATGTGAAACATGACATTAAGTTATGAGACGTATTCCTATTTTTCCCAGCCTGTCCAGGGAAGTCTTAGTCAATGCACATATCATGCCAATCATGTCGTGACATTGAATATAGATGAAGTTTTCTTGGAATGGCGTACAGCGCGTGTGTTTAGGACAACAGCGTTTGTATTAATTTAGCGAAAAAGTTTAAAGATTTATTCAGTTGATAGTTAATTGTTTTAGACACTATTATACAAATAAGCTGTAAGTATTTATGAATAAATAGCTTACATGATGTTTAAAAAAATGACCAAATGTTGTCTAAGATAGAACATGTCGAAAAGTTTGCATATCTCCTAATAATGGCGCTTTTTAAGGTGAAAAAATAAGTGTAAGTTTTTACACTTAATTCTTATCCTAATTTGCAATATGATTTTATGCGTGCTAGCATTTTTAATGATCAGAAATTAACGCAACGAACCAACTCTAACAGGAATAGTGAGAAGAAGTGGCTACCCAGCAACAGAACAAAGAACGGGTGGAGTTCGCAACTCGAAAAGAACACTTCGAGGAAGCTTTTCGGTTGGTATACGAAGAATATCTGAGAAAAGGCTACTGCTCACAAATTACCTCGGGCATGAGAGCCACCATATACAACGCCCTTCCTGAAACAGTGACCTTTTGTCTCTGGCGTGAACATACTCTCATTGCCACCGCCTCCTTAGTTCCGGATTCTTCTATTGGATTGCCAATGGAAAAGGTATATCCGGAGGAAATTCAGGTGTTTAGGGAGAAGGGAAGAAAACTTTGTGAAATATCGCTTTTAGCCTTGAATTCTGATGTAATCGCAAAAGGAATATTACCTCTTTATCTCGCAGAACGGTTGCGCTGCTTATATCTCCTCTTCAAACCCATATTGTGGTATGCGCGTAAAACAGCCGTTTGTACGGACATCTGCATTGCCGTTAATCCAGTACATAAACCCTTATACTCCTCCCTCTACTTCCAAGAATTTGGCGGAGAACGCGTTTATGAATCCGTGATGGGAAACCCATCCATTGCCATGAAGCTTGATCTAACTCAGCTTGAGAATGGAACGGAAAAAAAGACGCCGGGACTTTACAAACTTTTTTTGAGGAATAGTTTAGAATTAAAAAAAATTTCGGAGTTTTTCCGCTGGAACGAACAAGATTTCAACTACTTTTTTGCAGAAAAGTCTGATGCTCTAAATAAGGCAAAACCCGAACAAATCGAATGCTTGACGCGCTATTTTCCGGAACTTCCCATTAAGCAAATGGCTCAGCAAGCAAACCCGGCTTACTCCCATGAACGACCCGCAACCAAGAAATGCGCCTGATCCAGCGTTAGGAAAACCATTTCTGCTGCCCGAAACGCTTAGGGCAAAGTACAAAGATAATACGGGACAATCGCACACGATCAAGGTTCAAAACTTATCAAGAGGTGGTATTTGTGTTCAAGACACCACCTATCTGCCGATTGGAACTTCTCTGAGATTTCTCCTAAAAATCCGCGGCAAAACCATCCAAGCTCAGGGAGAGGTAGTCTGGTCCAACAAAGAAGGTTCGTCTTTCCTGCACGGAATTAAGTTCACCTTCCTAGAACAGAAGGCGCAAGAGTGGTTCAACACATTCGTCATGGACTGGGCCGCGGAACAAGTCGCTGAAACCCTTGATTTCTCAGGCCTGGAACTCCTGCCCGCTGCGAACGAGACGGAGCGCCGCCTTTTTGCACGGTTTAAAACTCCGCTTCGTGTTGAATTCGGTTTCAATCAAGAAACGATGCTTATTCGAACGCAAGTCCACGATCTCTCAGAAGGCGGACTCTGCTTATCCTGTAATTTCCAATTAAAAAAGGACCAGAACGTATATTTAAAACTTTGGTTGGATGATGCGCATTTTCTTCCCTTAACGGGCACCATCAAATATTGCGTGAAGAAAACAGAGGACAACCGAAACGTCTATCTGAACGGGTTAGAATTTACGAAGACCCAGCAAGCTGTTGCAGAAGAAATAACGCAATTTTTGAATCAAAAGCGCTCACAACTGGCAGCGATTGAAATTACTTTGGATGACATACTCGCCCAAACAGACCATCCAGAACTTCCTTAGTTTCTTATTTTCGCGCAAAAGTACTTCGGACGGAATTGGTCTTCACGAGAAAGACATCACGACCTGACTGAAATTCTTTATCTGCAAGCGGAAGCTTGGCAAATTCGCGGTCTAATTTTTCAAACCGCTTGGCCGAAATCGGATGAGAAGTAACATAATCATATAGATAAGCGCGAAAGGGCGAGGCTGGGTCTTCCATGCGGCGCAGGGGATCGACCAAACCCTGGGGATCATAATTACATTCCATCAAATAGCGAAGCGCATGCTTATCTGCTTGACGGGTTCTGGTTTCGAGAGTTTTATTCCCGCTTGTCATCGCACCAATCAACGCAAGGCCAAGCACCGAAACTGCTCCAATACTTCCAAACGCAGGGCCGACATAACTTCCGGTCCGAAGCAAAAGATCAAATGCCTTTTTTGTTTTTGACAGCCGCGGATCTTTATATTGCAGAAGGCCGATTTCGTGCGCCAAGATTCCTGCAAGCTCAATTTCGTTATTGAGAAACCTAAAAAAACCGGTCGTGATATAAACAAACCCGCCGGGAGCGTACGTCGCAAAGATGCGGTCATCATTCAAAATGATAAATTGATAATTTAACTTTTTCCGCTTGGCGGTGGATGCTAATTTTTGACCGATGGATCGAACATAGGAATTTAATTCTACCTCTTGATAAACCGAGGAGGTCTTAAGAATTTCACGATGAATCGCCTCCCCTAATTCCATCTCCGCGCTGGGATGGCCAGAAGAAGCGGTGAGTGATTGCTGGTCGCGGGCACAGCTATTGAAGAGCAAAAGAATCAAAATAAAAGCGTTCGCTTTATTTTTCATTTTTTGCCTTTCTTGCATTAAGAATTGCGCCTGACAGGGATCGAACCTGCGACCTAGCGGTTCGAAGCCGCTCGCTCTATCCGACTGAGCTACAGGCGCTAGTAACCTTAATATTTCTTTTTATTAACCGAAACTAGTGCCAGTCCTGACTTCCTTAAATTTATCCATCAAAAGTCAGGGCGGGCGCGCAAAAACTCTTACTTCTGTGAATCCAATATCAACGCCATGGCGCCCAAATCACCTACATTTTTTCTGAGTTTCGATCTCATAATTCGACAAGAACGCAAGGCCATCGGCCAAGCTTCTTGCCGAACGGCTTTCATCATGGGCTGCCAAAAATGATCAACGTTTTCCATGACGCCTCCGCCTAGGATAATGCGCTTAGGATTTAAAAGATTAATGAGATTCGCCAATCCCATTCCTAAGTAATCGGCTGCTAATCTTCGAGCTTGAATGGCAACGGTATCACGAACACGTGCAGCTTCGCTGACCAGTTGACCCGTAATTTTGCTCAATTTGATATTTTTAAAATAATTTGATTTAGCGCCTGCTTTAAGCGCCCGTTTCACATGACCCGCAATGGCCGTACCGCTTGAATATGCTTCGAGGCATCCCCTTTTTCCACAATGGCATCGAAGACCGTTTTTCACCAAAGTCATATGGCCAACTTCACCGGCCATTCCTCCTTCGCCACGAATCAAAGCTCCGTTCGCCACAATCCCGCCTCCAATGCCAGTGCTGACCGTTAAATACAAAAAATCACGAACGCTACGCCCCGAACCAAAATACTGTTCACCAAGCGCCGCGGCATTGGCGTCGTTTTCAATAATAACCGGAAGTTTGAATCGACGCATCAAAACACTCCGCAAAGGAAAGCCTTCCCATGACGGAAGATTTGGTGATTTTTGAATCACCTGGCTATGGGGATGAATGACACCGGGAACGGCAACGCCGATACCGGCCAATTGTTGTTTCTTGAACCTGCATTCCGACAAAAGGCTCGAAACGGAAGATTCAATCCTTTCGATTGAATCTTTTACTCTTTTGCCGTTACCTGATGAAAAAACTTTTTTCGCAAGAATTTTACCCTTTCTCGTTCCAAGACTTACCGAAATTTTTGTTCCGCCGATATCAATGCCGATAATTCCTTGTTTCATATGGATAAGTTAGAGTATCAGAAAAAAATGGGAATGCCAAGAAGGTATAACTGCTATGCTAAATTTGAATATCCTCAAGCTTCCACAAACCCAAACTTTTATCCCAATACTGGCGTTCGGCTCCGCTACATTGCTCGTCAATGATCTGGATTGGATCTGGGAAGGAAAAGGGCCTCAACTGCAAATTAATCGGCCGCCAGCCGCCTGTAACAATATCAGCATTTTTAGTCCATTTATGAAATGTAGTTGTAAGAAGATGTTTAGATCCGCTCCGCTTAAAATTTTTAATCGTTGCGATAATATTTTTAAACGAAAGATGAACAAAGCAGTCGCGGCACAGAATCATATCGACTTGAGGCAAAGGATCACGGCTGATATCAAAGCTGATGAATTTTCGATATTCGTTATTATACTTTTTCTGATTTTCAACAATCAAATCTGAAACAATATCAATCCCTGTATAGCAACGAGTTCCTAAATCTACTTCCTTCATCCAATGAAAATCACCGCAAGGAGCATCCAATAATGATTTGATGTTAAGACGCTTGAGTAAAGCTGACAATTCTCTTCGAAGCGCTACCGTTTGTGCTAATCCAGAACCTGTACCGCTAATAGAATCGCTGCCCGTCCACCTGCGCGAATGATAAATATCATTAAATACGCGTGCGATAGATTTATTTTTGTCTTTCAAACGTTGAATTAGTTTTTTGAATGGCCTCATAACGATCGACGCGTAGGTCTAATACCTGTGGGAAGTAAAATTGGCCAGGGACGGGATCGAACCGCCGACACAAGGATTTTCAGTCCTCTGCTCTACCAGCTGAGCTACCTGGCCGCAAGCGCCAATCATACCGATTCCCTTGAATCTGTCAACCTTCGCTTTCGCGGCCGGCGCCCTGGGTGGAATGAGAGGATGTGAACAACTCTTCGTCAATGATTTGTTGGAATGAAGAAAAAGGCTGAGCTCCCATAATCAGCTTGCCATTCACCAAAAAAGCAGGAGTTCCATCAATGCCAAGATGATGAGCTTCTTCGAGATCTCTATCAATTTGGGATCCGTATGTTTCTGAATCCAAACAATTCTCAAAGGGTTTTGCGGCTAGATTAAGTTCATTTGCATAACGAATAAGATCGGCCCGTCTGAGTTCTCTTTGATGCTGAAACAGCAAATCCTTATACTCCCAAAATTTGCCTTGATTTTCCGCGCACAGAGCAGCGAGATGTGCTTTCCATGCATGGCGATGCATGCGAAGCGGAAAATTTTTAAAGACAAACCGCACCTGGCTTGGGTAATGATTCTGCACTTCCTTAAGGGCCGGCTGCGCTAATCCACAAAAAGGACACTCAAAATCGCTGAATTCGACAATGGTTACCGGGGCATTCGGATTTCCTTTGGTAGGACTTTGTTCCGCCAAAGCTGCGGTGTGATGTTCATGCCGTGAGCGCGCAGTACAAGCAGTGGTACTGACAAAGAAAAAAATGACAAAAAATGCCACCTTCCAAAGCTTATTCATGAAACAAGGATCATACGAAAGATCATCGATTGAGTATTCGATCCAGGCTTAACCATCGAGGCCGCTGGCGTACAAGAATCAAAGATACTACAAGGATCCCGGAATCCAAAAAAAGCGCCTGCCAAGGGGTGAGTATAATCCCAGAACCAAAACAGCCGCATTCAGCAACGGGCAGATGAAGCATGAGGCTGCGCAAAAGAAGCGTGATAAAAACTGCGAGGAAAATACTTAAGACGGTCGAACTTACGCGTGTCAGAAAACCAAGTGAAAGAAATGTCCCAAAAATCAATTCAAGCCAAGGAAGAACAAAAGCGACCGTTGAGATGTACGGTTGTTTGATAAATTGATACCCTTCGATCACAGCCATAAAATTCTCAATAGGTGATATCAATTTACTCCAACCGGAGTAAACAAACACGGCGCCCACAAAAATTCTCATGGCCAGTAAGATAAACGGCATGGACTATTGTCGTAGCTTTGAAGCCAACTTTTTAAGTTCTTCGAGCACGATATTTTTCCCTTGCGCTTTAAGTTGAAGCGGACCAACCAGTGGACGTCCATTCAGAAAAATGGTCGGTGTGGATTGCACTCCTTGTTTGGCGCCGATGGATCGCTCCAACCGGATTTGACCTAATGTTTTTGGATCCTCAAGGCATCGTTCCAACGTTAAAGGATCCAAACCTGATTCTTGGGCATAACGGGCAAAAAAAACGATGGGCTCTGGAGCGTGCGCCCAGGTTTCCTGTTCTTTATACAATTGATCGTGAAATTCCCAGAACTTTCCCTGTTTCGCAGCACATTCGGCGAAACCGGCAGCCGTGAGCGCCCAAGGATGTGTTTGCTCAAGCGGATAGTGGCGAAATTCAACTTGAATGACATCGGAAAACTCATTTCTCAATTCCTCAACTGGCTCCACCGCTCCACGGCAGGCAGGACATT
>MHFM01000044.1:0-5217 GCA_001804205.1 Omnitrophica bacterium RIFCSPLOWO2_01_FULL_45_10b | reverse complement strand
GGGGCGCCTTTTGGGCCTTTTACCTTGGTATTTTCAAAACTAGAAGAAGAGTTTGCGCGATGGGCATAGCGGGCAACCATAACCAAGAAAATTAAAAGTAAAATGAGGCCGCCCGCGGTAAAAAAATACCGTTTTCGAGCGCCCATCAAATCACCGTTTTATCCGGAATGGTTACGTCTTTCGGAATAATGACAACACCTTCCCGTATATAATAATTGACGGCGCTTTCCTCCTCCACGCCCTTGACGTTTTTGATTGTCACGTTGCGTCCGATGCGCGCATTTTTATCGATAATTGCATTTTCAATAGTGGTTCCATCGCCAATTCCAAGCGGAACACTGTCGGCGTCAGATGTTTCAAATTCAAAATAATCAGCTCCCATTATTATGGAATTTTTAATGGCTACTTTTTTCTGCACAACAGACCTTAAACCGATAATCGAACTTTCAACCGTTGCATCACGCAACACACAGCCTTCTGAAATAAGAGAGCTATCAATTTTCGAAGAAAGAATTTGGGAAGGCGGAAGAAAACGCGGGTGGGTGAATGTATTCCCTTTCGGTGAATTAAAACGGAATTTCGGGTACGGGCCGGTTAATTCCAAGCTCGCTTTGTAAAAACTGCGGATGGTGCCTATGTCACGCCAATAGCCATCAAATAAATACCCATAGCTTTTACATTCCTTAATAGCCCTTGGGATCAATTCTTTTCCGAAATCGGCTTCTGTTCCCTTGAGGAGATCCGTCAAAACAGAAGCCTTAAAAAGATAAACTCCCATGGAGGCAAGATATCGCCCCTTTCCGGCCGATTCCATCCCCTTGCGATCTTCTTTCGTGGCAGGTTTTTCCCGAAAATCTGTGATCTTGCCGTCTTTTTCCATCTTCAAAATTCCGAATTCGCGCATTACCCGTTCAGGCACCGAAATGGTCGAAAGCGTTACATCGGCAGCTTTTTCCCGGTGAAACTTCAACACTTCTTGGTAGTCCATTCGATACAGATGATCTCCGGATAGAACAAACACGTCGTCATCGGGCTTCAAATGATAATGGGGAATGTGGCAACGAACGGCGTCGGCGGTCCCTTGAAACCAACGTTCGCTAGAAAGTGTTTGTTCCGCCGCAAGGAGGACAACGGAGGAACGGCTGAAGTAATCGAACTTGTAGGTATTGTGGATATGATTGTTGAGTGAAGCAGAATTGTACTGCGTTGAAACAAAAATCCGATTAATACCAGCATGAAGTGAATTGCTGATGGGAATATCAACAAGCCGATATTTCCCCCCAATGGGAACAGCAGGTTTGGATCGGTAAAGTGTGAGCGGAAAAAGCCGCCTTCCCTGCCCTCCGCCTAAAATAATTGCAACGACACTCATCGAGTGAGCTCATAATCCATTGTACGAGGTGAGAAAAATTCAATTAAGCTTTTTTCAAAATTGGCAGCCCGGTTTTAGAATTTTCACCCACGGTGTAACCGGCCGGCAAACTATCAATTGCTTCCGGTTTTACTTCACCTGCAAAATAAAAAATCCTCTGTTTCCGACCGCCACGCAATGTCACTTCTTTTGAGTGAAGATAAAAGGTTCTCCCACTTTTCTTGCTGACTGCGCTAAATGCCATTGGAAACTCCTTTCTTTGTACGTTGACCTGAAACTAAACTAATATGAGCCATCGGGGAGTTTTCTCCGACCCCTCAACTAATATAAATGCCGTCCGCCATCAACTCGAATGCACTCGCCTGTCAAAAAATCACTTTCGATTAAAAATAATACGGCTTTGGCAATTTCTGAAGCACCACCCCATTTTTTAAGCGGCGTGTTCTTCAGTATTTCTTTGTTTTCAGAACTTCTAATCCCTTTCGCCGGTGGCATGATCGGTCCTGGCGCAATTGCATTGACCAAAATATCAGGTGCGAACTCCAGCGCCAAGGCTTCCGTCAATCCAATCACTGCGGCTTTCGCTGTATAATAAGCAACGAGATTCTTATACCGCGGCCTTCCGCTTGCAACAGTCCAATCGGTGAAATTAATGATTCGTCCCCCATGCTTTCGGAGCAACGGGGCAGCCTTAAGCGATAGCCCATACATATGCTTAAAATTGGCAGCAAAATTGTGATCCCAAATTTTGGAATCAAGCCTTTCAAGCGGCGTCTCCTGATAAACTGATGCCATATTAATCAGGATATCAAGCCGTCCGAAAACCCGTTTTACCTGTGAAATAGTATCGGCATAACTCTGATTAAGTGTAAGGTCAGTTTTAAGAGAAAAAGCCTTTCGCCCTTTGGACCTAGCGTAAGCGATTGACTCTTCTGCGCTCTTTTTCGAGCTTCGGTAGGTCAAAATAAGGTGGCTGCCCCGGTCAGCTAAGGCCTTCGCCACAGCCTGGCCGATTCGCGCACCACCTGTTATCAGGGTAACTCGATCTCTAAGATTCACAAGGCTTTACAGAAATAGCGAAGCAACGGGACTTGAATTCTTCGCCCCTCTAAGTTATTTATCTCTATGTTATCAAAGAACTTACCAGAATCAAAGAATTTGTTTAACCTTGAAGAAATTCAAGAAACACTATAATTAAACCAGTATGATGTTTACTTGAAAGCTCAGCTTAGGAATGACTTACTTTTTGGCGGAAATCATGCCGGTAGAATGTTTCCTTTCAAGATCTGCTTTGCTGAAGATTCGTTTTAGCGTCCGCAGTCGGCTGGCGATTTGATTTTAGATAGCGCTCGCGGCGCTGATAGGTGTGTTTGAACCGCTGTTTGGAAATGTTCATGGTCTTTCGGGCGCGCTGGCGGATGGCCTTGGAAGGTTCCCTACCTGGGCCATGAAGCATCTGCCTGTATTCTTTTGTATTTTTCTCCCATATAAAAAGCCGCGAGCGAAGAACTTGATAACCTCCTTCAAAATCGCTGAAGAATCGCTCTAGGCGTATTGGTTTTTTTCTCCGTGATTCTCGCCGGCGAAGAAGCTCTTGATGGACCAGAAGCCTCGCTTCTAAAATTCTGAATTTAGATGCCTCTTTCAAGTTCCATGCCATATGAAGGGCGGCCAGAGACCTAATCAGCCACTTGGTCGGATCCCATTGGTACCAGCGGATGCCGTTACGGTAATCGCTCGGAAAACGATGATGGTAATTATGGAAACCTTCCCCGTTGGTCACAAGCGCCACCATCCAGTTATTCCGTGCTGTCGAGTGAAGATCATACGGTTCTCCGCCGAACAGGTGGCAGACGGAATTAACACAAAACGTGGCATGATGAACAAAGGCAAGCCTCGCACATACCGGGAAAATGAAAGCGGCCAGCAAATTGCCGTACCATAACCCGATCGCAAACGGCAGGATGATTCCGGAAACAAGGGCCCAAAAAAGATAATAGCGGTGCTGAAGCATTACAAATCGGTTTGTCTTCAAATCCTTCACGTTCTTAAAGCGGAGGGTGTGTGCCCAAAACAAAACCCATCCGATATGCGCATAAAAAAATCCTTCCCCGATGCTGTAAGGATCTCCACGCTTGGCAGTAAACTGATGATGATCGCGATGCTGGCTTGACCATTTCAATGCGGATTGTTCAAACGCTGCCGCTCCGAAGAAAAGGAGCAGGCACTGCACGACGGGATGGGCTCGGTAAGCCGAATGCGAGTACAACCGGTGATAACCGGCGGTGATGCTGATGCTTGTGATGACAATATAGAAAACGGTAAGCCACAACTCAAATACTGGCACTCCAAAACGCGAAATGTAAAGCGGCGCGCCAATGACGGCAATAAGCCCGGTCGAAGCGAAGAAAAAAATGTTATGCCATACAATTTTAGGCTTGGGATCCACTAAATCATTTTTCATTCCAACGGCCCGTCTCCTTAAAAAAGAGTGTGTGATTCTTTTAAATTGGAATGAACTATTCTATAAAATTGAGCGTTTTTGGTCAACTATAGAAACATTTGAAAATCGCAGATTAAGCGGAGGGTTGAAGGAATCGAATTTTGTGCTAACATTACGGATCAGATTGAGCAAAGAAAGCCAGCGTTTTACAGGCGGCATCTATGAATTCAGGAAATTCTTGCTTTGCCATCAGCAATGGGGGGTTTTATAGATGTGGAACGTTAGACATCTTAGATTTCAGCCGGTCATCATCGCAACCTGCTTCACATTCGTTTGTCTGGGTGCCTTGATCACATGTGTCGATTTGAAACCGAAAGTTGATGAATATTTTTTCTTTTCATCTGATGATCCGCACTTTCAAGATGACAAAAAGATCGCAAAGATGTTTCCCCAATTACCCCAAATCATCCTCGCAGCTAAAGGAGACCTTCATGCTCCAACTTATTCAGAAGATATTGAAAAATTAAGCTCCGTTATCGAAAAATTCCCGATTGTCTTAGCGGTCCAATCTCTTACGCGCGGCCCCACAGGATTAGACGATGCGCTTGAAGGTCCTCTTTGGAAAAGAACCTTAATTTCTCGGGATAATAAATCTTCTCTTATTTTTGCCTTTCTCAAAGACAATCCGGATTCGGAATTCATCGAAACTCTTCAGGGAATCTCTGAAGGATTTAACAAGCCAGGCTTTGAACTTATGATTTCAGGGGTCCCTTATATTGTAGAACTCATCCGCCAATATTTATTTCGGGATTTGAAAATATTTAGCCTCGTAGCGTTTGTTATTTTTTCTATCGCCCTTCTCATCATTTTCCATTCTTTGTGGATCGTAGCCGGGGTCCTTATCGCCTGTTTTAATTCAGCAGCGTTCACTCTGTTAATCGCTCGATTTCTAGGGATTGAAATGGGGTTTCTGACGGCAAACTTGCCCACGATTGTCTTTGTGCTCACACTTTCCCATATCGCGTTTCTCACTGCAGACTGGAAACAAAGAATAACTGAAGCTGGCGACTACCGACCAGGGCTTGCTTGGGAAGCTGCAAGGTCTACGTTCCATCCAGCTTTGTGGAGCACAGTCACTGCCCTTTTGGGATTTTTGACGCTTCTCTTTGTGCAAGCCAAATCACTCCGCCAACTCGGTATTTTAGGTTCTTTGGGAACGTTCATCTCGTTGGCCGCTGCTTCTGGCCTTTATCCTTGGTTTCTCGAGCTGCAAAAAAGAAAACTGGAATTTCTAAAAACCGGCCAAACCAAAAAAAATTGGGCCAGCACTTTCTTCGCCCAAAAGCATAGAAATATCCTGATTTTTTCCGGGATTCTTTCCATTTTCTGCCTTGTTGTACTT
>MHFM01000043.1:9923-13482 GCA_001804205.1 Omnitrophica bacterium RIFCSPLOWO2_01_FULL_45_10b | reverse complement strand
TGTATGCCTTAGATGAGCAAGTCCGGCGTTTCGAAACCGAAGGCCTGGTGAAACGCTATGAGGGATGGGAATTTTTGTCCGCTGTTCTCGATGATACCCAAACCGCGCGCGGAATCGTGGCCATTGATTTGGTTTCACTTGAACTCAAAACATTTCGTGCCGATGCCGTGATTCTCTGCACCGGCGGTGTGGGCATGATTTACGGCCGCAGCACCAACTCCACAATTTGCACAGGTTCAGCCGCGGGCAGCGTATTCAGGCAAGGCGTTTGGTATGCGAATGGAGAATTCATACAAGTTCACCCTACCACCATTCCCGGCGAAGATAAAAACCGGCTCATGTCTGAGGCTATCCGGGGTGAAGGCGGCCGTGTGTGGACGATCAAAGACGGGAAACCATGGTATTTCCTTGAAGAAATGTATCCCAAATACGGAAATTTGGTTCCGCGTGATATCGCAAGCCGCGCGATTTTCAAAGTTTGCCGCGAGTTAAAACTCGGAATTGACGGCAAGGATCTCGTTTATTTAGACATTTCGCACCTGGATCCAAAAGCGCTTCAAACAAAACTGGGTGGCGTCATTGAAATTTATGAGAAATTTGTGGGCGAAGATCCCGCAAAAGTTCCGATGCGCGTTTTCCCGTCGGTTCATTACACCATGGGTGGTATGTATATTGATAGCGAACACGCCACGAATGTGCCCGGAATTTTCGCGGCGGGGGAATGCGAGTATCAATATCATGGCGCGAATCGGCTCGGCGCTAATTCCCTTCTTTCGTGCATTTACGGCGGAGAACTCGCAGCCAAACGCGCGGAGCGATATGCCAAATCGCTTCAGATCAGCTCAGGCGATGTAAGTTCTAAATTCTTTGATCATGAATTGAGGCGCCAAAGAGAAATGAATGGAAAATTAATCGGCTATGCGGGAAAAGAAAATCCTTATCTCCTTTGGGAAGAGATGGCGAAATGGATGACGGATCATGTCACGGTGATTCGAAAAAATAACGATCTTAAGAAAACAGATCAAAAACTTATAGAGCTTACAGAGCGGTCAAAAGATATCAATTTGCACGACTCAGCCAATTGGGTCAATCAAGCTTTGATTTTTACGCGCGAACTTGAGAATATGCTGGTTTTAGCTCGAGTGATCACTCTGGGCGCTTTGGCTCGAAATGAAAGCCGGGGGTCCCATTACAAACCGGATTTTCCGGATCGCAATGACAAAGAATGGCTCAAAACCACCGTTGCGAAATGGACTCCGAAGGGAATCGAGCTTTCTTATGAATCGGTCGATACTTCATTAATACAACCGAGAGAGCGAAAGTATTAATATTTGTCCGTCATTGCGAGCGAAGCGAAGCAATCTGAGATCATAGATTGCTTCGGCATCAATTTGAAACACTGCCTCGCAATGACGGAAAAACGAGTAAGCGTAAATAGTCATGCCTGATCAAAAGACAGTCATACTTAAAGTTAAGCGGCAAGAACGGCCCGATATACGTCCTTATTGGGAAGAATTTCATATTCCTCACCGCCCTTATATGAATGTGATTACCTGCCTTCAAGAAATTCAGAAACGTCCCCAGACATTTGATGGCCGCAAAACGGCCCCCGTCAGTTGGGAGCAAAGCTGTTTGGAAGAAGTATGCGGTTCTTGCACGATGGTGATTAACGGCCGCGTTCGGCAAGCCTGCAGCGCCCTTGTCGATCGGCTAGGTCCTCAAATCACGCTTGAACCGATGACCAAATTTCCAGTGGTTCGGGACTTGGTTGTCAATCGCCGCTCAATTTTTGAAGGTTTTAAGCGGGCAAAAGCGTGGGTCGCCTCAGAATCCAAAAATGAATCAGGCCCGGGGCCAAAAATTTCACCGGAATTGGCCGAAATGCGTTACGGCCTTTCCAAATGCATGACCTGCGGCTGTTGCTTGGAAGCATGCCCGCAATTTAATGATCGTTCCGACTTCATCGGCCCTGCAGCGATTAACCAAGTTCGTTTGTTTAATAGCCATCCGATAGGAGCCAAGCTTAAAGAGAACCGCTTGCTTGCGCTTATGGGGGAAGGAGGAATTGAAGATTGTGGCAATGCCCAAAATTGCGTCAAAGTTTGTCCCAAGGGAATTCCGCTTGTAACCTCCATTCTCGAAACGAACCGTGAAATCACGTTAAACCTTCTTAACATCTTAAAAAAATGAAACAGTACAGCCCAAAAATCGGAAAAAACGTTTTTATTCATCCAAGCGCTACGGTAATTGGGCAAGTTACGTTAAAGGATTATGCCAATATTTGGCCAGGGTCCGTCCTACGCGGAGACCTGAGCCCAATTGTTGTCGGAAAATATTCGAACATTCAGGATCTTTCTGTGATGCATATTGAATCAGATCGCGGATGCTTTGTCGGTGATTATTGCGTGGTGGGGCATCGGGTTATTTTGCATGCGTGCACCGTTGGCGATGGTGTTTTGGTCGGCATGGGTGCTGTTATTTTAAATGGGTCACGGATCGGTGACGGTGCTTTAATTGGTGCGGGCGCACTTGTGACGGAAGGAACAAAAGTGAAGTCCGAGTCGCTTTATTTGGGTGCCCCGGCACGTTTTGTGCGGAGATTATCAAAGCGCGAAGTACGCGAAACGATCGAATGGGCCAAAAAATATGCTCAAATGGCTGAGGCGCATCGAAATGGAATGTACCTTCAGGCTCCCAGTCATTGCGAGGCCAGCATAGCTGGCCGCGGCAATCTCTGAATGTGAGATTGCTTCGCTTTCCGCCACTCGTGACGGCGGATCCGCCGTTCTGCTGGGCGGACGCTCGCAATGACGTAAAGACTTTGTTGGCGATTTTTAGAAAAGTCGGTATAATACACTTTTATCTAACTGTCTCCAAAAAGGGTAAGTTTAAATTAAACGTATGGCGATTACGGAATCCGATAAAGAAAAAGGATATTCCAAAGGTTTAGAGGGAGTTGTTGCCGGAGAAACAACGCTCAGCCTCGTCGATGGCGAGGGAGGCAGGCTCTTTTATGAAGGGATTCCCATCGGCGATTTTATCGCCGGAAATTCCACCTTTGAAGAAGTTACTTATCTTTTTTGGTTCGGGAAACTCCCGAATCGTAGTGAATTAAGCAGTTTTTCAAATGAGCTCACCGCCAATCGTGCGCTTTCAGGCGAACTTCTTTCATTTCTTTCCGCGGTTCCTAAAAAATGCCATCCCATGGCGATGCTCCGAAGCGCCGTTTCCTGCCTTGCGCTTTATGATCCGGAAGCGGAAGATAATTCCCGCGAGGCTAATTTGCGTAAAGGCACTCGTATTTTGGCCAAACTTCCTACCCTTGTTGCGGCTTTTGATCGAATTCGCAACGGCAAAGCGCCCCTTGTACCCAAAAAAGATTTATCGCATGCTTCCAATTTTTTGTATCTTCTAAGCGAAAAATCACCCGATCCTAAATTCGCAAAAGCACTTGACCAGTACTTAATTTTGCTTGCTGATCATGGCTACAATGCTTCAACTTTTGCGGCGCGCGTTACGGTTTCGACGCTTTCGGATATTTATTCCGGCGTGGTTTCTG
>MHFM01000043.1:8668-9884 GCA_001804205.1 Omnitrophica bacterium RIFCSPLOWO2_01_FULL_45_10b | reverse complement strand
ATCAGCGTGTGATGGAGATGTTGATCGCCATCGGCGAAGAATCAAAAGCCGAAGCTTATGTGAAAAATCTTTTAAGCCAGAAAAAGAAAATCATGGGATTTGGGCATCGGATTTACAAAAATCAGGATCCTCGAGCGCTGATTTTTAGGGAAATTTCGAGGCAGATTTGCCGCGGTACAAAGTTTGAAAAATGGAGCAAAATTTCTGAGGCCATCGAAGCAGTGGTCGAGCGTGAAAAACCCATTCCTCCCAATGTGGATTTTTATTCCGCCTCGGTGCTTTATGCTGTTGGCATACCGATCGACCTTTTTCCCACTATTTTTTCTGTAAGCCGTGTTGCCGGTTGGGTTGCTCATATTTTGGAGCAGCAGAAAGACAATCGGCTGATTCGGCCTGAAGTTTTGTATACCGGTGCCCAAAATCAACGGTATTTACCTCTTGATGCCCGCAAGTAATGCCTGAGTTTTTTTCATCTTCTATGATCCCGTTAGAACTCTAAACGCAATGAGGTTATTTTAAATGCAAGCAGTTGAGAGCAGGCAACGACCGTTATCATTAAAATTATTGTTATCTGGAGTTCTAACGGGATGATCCCGTTAGAACTCTGAACTTAACGGAGTTATTTCAAATGCAAGCAGTTGAGACTGGGCAACAACCGTTATTATTAAAACCATCGTTATTTGGAGTTCTAACGGGATGAATATTCATGAATACCAAGCGAAGGACATTTTCCGCCGTTTTGGTCTAAACGTTCCTTTGGGGAAAGTTTTTAGTCAAAATGCAATTTCTTTAGAGGCCATTCGCTCCATCGGCAGCGCTCCTTTTGTGGTGAAGGCTCAAGTTCATGCCGGGGGACGCGGCAAAGCAGGCGGAATCAAAATTGTTCAAACAGCCGAAGCCGCCCTTGAGGCGGCCAAGAAAATGTTGGGCACGGAGCTCGCGACTTATCAAACCGCGGGAGTTGCCAAACCGATCGACAGCGTTTTAATTGAACGAGCAAACCCCATCAAAAATGAACTTTATCTTGCTGTTGCGCTGGACCGAGAAGAAGCGCTCCCCTGCGTGATTTTTTCTGAATCGGGCGGTATTGATATTGAAACGGTGGCGCATGAAACTCCCGAAAAAGTCTTGAAGTTTCATTTTGACCCGGACAAACCCCTTCAGGCATCGCTTTTTCAACCGTTGCTTGATCAAATTAAGCGTTCATCAAAAATAC
>MHFM01000043.1:6447-8660 GCA_001804205.1 Omnitrophica bacterium RIFCSPLOWO2_01_FULL_45_10b | reverse complement strand
CCTTTTCAGGCATCCGGAAATTACCACCCTTCACGATCCCAGACAGGAAGATGCCAGGGAAGTTGAAGCAAAAAAATTTGATTTAAGCTATGTGGGCCTTGATGGCAATATCGGCTGCATGGTCAATGGTGCCGGCCTTGCCATGGCTACAATGGATATCATTAAGCATACCGGCGGAGAGCCGGCTAATTTTTTGGATGTCGGCGGCGGCGCTACCAAAGAAAAGGTTACTGCAGCATTTAAAATTATCCTTAAAGATCCGCGCGTCAAAGCAATTTTGGTGAATATTTTTGGCGGGATTATGCGCTGCGATATCATCGCGGAAGGAATTCTCGCCGCCCTTCAAGAGATTGATTTAAAAGTGCCGCTGATTGTGCGCCTTGAAGGCACCAATGTAAAAGAAGGCAAATTGATTCTCGCACAATCAAAAGTTTCCATCATTTCGGCGGATAGTTTTTCGGACGCTGCGGTGAAAGTTGTAGGAGCGATTCACTAATATGGCCATTCTCGTAAATGAAAACACCAAAGTCATTGTGCAGGGAATTACGGGCTCCCACGGCTCTTTCCACGCCCGACAAATGGTGGAGTATGGAACCAAAATTGTAGCGGGGGTGACGCCGGGAAAAGGCGGTACCAATTTTGAAGGAATTCCCATTTTTGACCATATGCGGGAAGCGGTTCAAAAAACAAAAGCTAATACGAGTATCATTTATGTACCGGCCAAATTTGCAAAAGACGCCATTTTAGAAGCCGCTGAAAGCGGTGTTCAGTTGATCGTCTGCATTACCGAGGGAATACCCATTTTGGATATGGTGCGCGTTAAAGGAGCCCTTGGACAAAAAGGGGTTCGCTTGATTGGACCTAATTGCCCAGGTATAATCACACCAGGGGCTGCAAAAGTTGGAATTATGCCCGGTTATATCCATGAAAAAGGGCGCATTGGCGTTCTATCGCGAAGCGGTACCTTGACTTACGAAGCAGTATGGCAGATGACAAGCCGTGGTTTAGGCCAATCCACAGTTGTTGGGATCGGCGGAGATCCTGTGTTGGGAACCAATTTTGTTGATTGTCTTGAGCTTTTTGAAAAGGATCCTGAAACGGAAGCCATGGTATTAATTGGTGAAATCGGCGGCAATGCCGAAGAACGTGCTGCTGAATTCATCAAGAAAAATGTGCGCAAGCCCATCGTTGCATTTATAGCGGGGTCAACAGCCCCAAGCGGAAAGCGAATGGGACATGCCGGTGCTATTATTTCAGGAGGAACGGGAACGGCTCCCGAAAAAATAAAGGCGCTTCGTGAAGCGGGTGTTATGATGGCAGAGAGTCCGGCTGAAATTGGAGAAACCGTTTTTAAAGTGCTTCAAAGGGGGAAGGTACATGGTTCAGCGCACCTCAATTGATACGACGCGAAATATCGATCATGCGTATGAACAATTTCTTCTAGCCAATGAGAAGAAAACAATCGATGCCATCCATCATTTTGAGGAAAAGCTCCACCATAGTTATGTCAAATATGGGCGTTTTACCATCCCCACCTTTTTTAAGCCTCATTTCATCACCACGAAACAAGCCCGGCTTCTTCATTCGGTTTGCGATATTCTCGCGCGTGCGGCAGACCGGATCGCTAATCTTTATTTGATTGACCCGGCGCTCAAAGATTGTTTTTCTTTATCTCCGGAAGCCGACGAGTTAATCCGAATTGATCCCGGTTATACTCGCTCAGTGGCCTTGGCACGTTTTGATTGCTTTTTAGAGGGTGAAAATTTCAAATTTATCGAATTAAATTGCGATTCTCCCGCCGGCATGGGTTATACCGATACGCTCGAACAGCTTCTTTTGGAAGCACCCGAGTTAAAAGAATTTTTTCAAGATGTTCATATCCAGCGGGAAATCAGGACACAGAAATTGTTAGAAGGCCTTCTCAGTGTTTATGAGGAATTCGGCGGTTACGAGACTCCCCAAATCGCCATTGTCGATTGGAAAACCGTTCGGACGAGGCCCGAATTTGACATATTGAAACTTTTTTTTGAAGAAAAAGGCTACAAAACCATAATTGCCGACCCGCGTGATTTGCGTTACAAATCAGGCAAGCTCTATCACGGAAATTTCAGGATCGATTTGCTGTATCGGCGCGTTATTTTCAATGAGTTGCTCGAAAAATTGCGCGACGTCGGCGACCTTATCCGCGCGTATAAAGACCGCGCGGTTTGCAT
>MHFM01000043.1:5626-6439 GCA_001804205.1 Omnitrophica bacterium RIFCSPLOWO2_01_FULL_45_10b | reverse complement strand
ATTTGTTCTCGGCCAAAGAAAATGAAATCAAATCTCAATATGTTCCGTGGACGAGGCGTGTCGTGGACGCCGAGAAATTTTACGGCGGAAAGAAAATTTATTTGATTGATTTTTTGAAAGATGAAAAAGAAACACTCGTTTTGAAACCGGCGGATAGTTATGGCGGAAAAGAAGTGACGATTGGCTGTGAGACACGCGATGATGAATGGAATCAAACGATTGATAAGGCGCTCAAATCCAATTGGGTGGTTCAAGAATTTGTACCGCCTCCTTTTCTAACGGTTCCCACGGTAGTCAATCATAAGCTTGAATTTGCCGCAAAGCGAATCAACACCGGCTGTTTTGTTTTTAACGGCGTCTACGCGGGCAGCCTTTCCCGCTTAAGCGATGAAAGCGTTGTCAATGTGTCGCGCGGCGGCGGTCTCATTCCGGCGGTTGTTTGTGAAAGTGAAATTAATCGCTAATTCTTCCTCAAGATGATCCCGTTAGAACTCTGAACTTAACGGGATTATTTCAAATGCAAGCAGTTGAAACCGGGCAACAACCGTTATCATTAAAACCATTGTTATCTGGAGTTCTAACGGGATGATCGTTGATTTCCATACCCATATCGGACGTTCCAAAGATGGCGCAGAGCAGATCCTGCGGGATACCTTGCGTGGAATGAAGCAGTTCAAGGTGACGCATAGCGTTGTCTTTCCAATTGATGAAAAAAATCCGGGCCCTTCTTATTCTCGTTTAAATAGGAAAGTCGCTCATTTTATACAACGCCACCAAAATTTAATCGGCTGCGCCAGGCTTAATCCAAATCAA
>MHFM01000043.1:3311-5565 GCA_001804205.1 Omnitrophica bacterium RIFCSPLOWO2_01_FULL_45_10b | reverse complement strand
TTCATCCCCGTTCAGACCGCTTTAATGCAAAACTGGCAAGCCCGCTTTTTGATGCCATCGATCGCAATCGCTTGTTCGTCGTCTTGCACACAGGCCATGAGCCGAATTGCCATCCGAGTGAATGGATTCATATTTTTAAGGCGTATCCAAAAACATTTTTTATTTTGGCGCACTCCGGAAAAGATTTATTTCGGGAGGCGATTGAAGCGGCAAAAAGTTGTTCCAACGTTTATCTCGATACTTCCACGCTTTCTTATTATCGGACCGGCGCAATTCTTAAAGAAACGAATGCGAAAAAAGTAATTTTCGCGTCTGACATTCCTTATTCACATTTGGGCCTTGAGGTTTTGAAGTTTAAATTTTTGCTTCCGTATTCCAAACAGAAATTGGTGTTTTCGGAAAATGCGAAGCGAATTTTAGGATGGTAATGCGAGGATAAACTATTGCGCCCGTTTCAGCTTTCTGATAAAGTCATTTTATGATCCCCCACCAACTTTCTAAAAAAGAATATACCGGTTTCAAGGGATATTTGATTCACTCAATTGAACTGCTAACGAAAGTTGGTGGGGGATGATCCTACCAAAAAAGTGTTTTCTGACCAAAGGTGTCGGGGCCCACCGCGAAAAATTAACTTCACTCGAACTTGCGCTGAGAAATGCCGACATCGCGTATTACAATTTGGTTAAAGTTTCCAGCATTTTCCCGCCTTATTGCAAAATGATCCCCAAAGAAGTGGGGCTTAAATACTTAAGCCCGGGGCAAATCGTTTTCTGCGTCATGAGCGACAACGCTACAAATGAGCCGAATCGTTTGATTTCAACTTCCATTGGTGTCGCGATGCCGAAAAATCCGAATAAGCATGGTTATCTTTCGGAACATCATGCGTATGGATGGACAGAGCGAAGAACGAATGACTATGCTGAGGATTTGGCGGCTGAGATGTTGGCCACCATTTCCGGAGTGAAATTTGATCCCGATTCCAGTTACGATGCGAAACGGGAGCTTTGGAAAATTTCGGATGAAATTGTCAGAACGACCGCCATTACCCAGAGTGCAGAAGGCGATAAAGACGGCCGCTGGACTTCCGTAGTCGCCGCCTGCGTTTTTATTGTATAGTCTTTCGGAGAGTGAGAATGAAATTTTACCTGTCCCCGGGAGAACTGGTACGGTTTTTTCGGTTTTTTGCGATCTCAGCCCTTCTCTTTATGTTTATGTCTGGCGAGCGTCTTTATGCTCAAAATGAACCCCCGCCCAGTACCGATGCCTCAGTGATTCAACGCAAAATTACAGAAGAAGCCCGGAAAAAATTAGAAAAGAAACCGGCCCAAGCCCAAATCGAACAACCGGTTGAAACGAAGAAACCCGCTGCGGCAACTCAGAAGCAATTTTTTATAACCAATATCGTCATCGAAGGGAATCAATCAATTCCAAGCGAAGAGTTGGAAAAAATAGTCGCTCCTTATGAAGGCCGTGAAATAACGATGGCTGAAGCAAATGCCGCTGCAACTTTGGTTCAGGATGAGTATCGGCGGAGAGGTTATATTATCACCTTCGTTTATCTGCCTCCCCAAGAGATTGATCAGACGCTAAAACTTGCGGTCATTGAAGGAAAAATGGGAGCACTGATTATAGAAGGCAACAAATGGTTTTCTAAAAAAACGATTAGCCGGTATTGGTATTTAGATAAAGGTAACGTGCTTCAATACAAAGATATGATCAAAAGTATTCAACGAATGAATGAAAATTCAGATCGTCGGGTCAAAGCGGTTCTGAAACCCGGTACAGAACCGGGCCTGACGGATGTTTATGTGACCGTAGAAGATCACTTTCCCTATCACGCTGGTTATCAATTTGACAATCAGGGTGTCCGTTCTACGGGAAAAAGGCGTCATGGTTTTACGCTCAGGTCAAACAATTTTATCATTCCGGACAGCATTCTTTATGGAGGTTTTGCGTTTGGAAGTGATTTCGGGGTCATCTACGGCCAGTATATTATTCCGCTCACTTCTCATGGAACCAAATTAATTACCGGGTTCAGCCATTCTCAAGTTTCCCCCAAAAAAGAATTTGAGTCATCCGATATCAACGCCACTTCTCAAACTTATTCAACTTCAATCCGCCAGAGTTTGTATCAAACCGAACGGTTGACAAGCACGATTTCGGCCGGGTTTGATGTTAAAGACAGCCGGACAAAAGATATTACCGGAGTGCGCCGCAGGGATCGGCTGCGCATTCTGACCTCAGGTTTAGACGT
>MHFM01000043.1:0-3231 GCA_001804205.1 Omnitrophica bacterium RIFCSPLOWO2_01_FULL_45_10b | reverse complement strand
AAAATAATCCCCTCGCCGGACGCGCAGGCGCGGAACCCGATTTTTTTAAATACGAAGGCAATTTGGTAAGGGGCCTTGCGCTTCCTTATGAAACAAACGCTATTTTAAAATTATCTTCTCAGCTTTCTCCGGACAAACTAACACCTCAGGAAGAATTATATTTGGGCGGCGCTCATAGCGTACGCGGCTATCCGGAAGGCGATTATCTTGCCGATCAGGGATTTGTGTTGAATGTGGAGTATCTTACGCCTTTTTTCTTTATTCCAAAAGAATGGCAGCTTCCGCGTTCGAATCAGCCGCTCGGGAAGCAGATTCAATTCGTTTTTTTCTTTGACGCAGGATACGGCCGCTTGCGCGGCCCCGCGGTCACGGAAACTTCCGAGCGGCATTTGATGGGAGCGGGAGAAGGGCTCAGAATTCAAATTACAAAGCATCTCGCTGCCCGAATCGAATTGGCCCACGTCATCGGCCAGGAACCCCTGACCGATTCCGATCACCACCGCATTCATTTTACCATTCAAACAGAGATTTAATTGAGCCATCGGGAAACCTTTAATCTACCCGATGGCTCAGGATTACCATAAGGTAACCCTCTGCCAGCTTCATTGAACTTGAATCTTCAATTTAATGAAGCTGGCGAGGGTGAGGGGTCGGGGAAAACTCCACGACCCCTCATTTAATTGATCAGTCGTTTTTGCCGATAATGTGATATGAACAAACAAAAATATTTTGTCCTTATTTTATTTTTTTATCTTCTCATTCCTTCTCTTCTTTTCGCCCTTCCCGAATCTCCTGAAGCGGTCAATGGTACAGCCACTTTTGATTATTCCGATCTATCCACGTTAAACATTACGGCTTCAGATCATTCCATTATTCATTACAATGCCTTTAATATTGCACAAAATGAAACGGTCAATTTTACATTACCGAGCATCGATTCCATTTCATTAAATAGAGTCACAGGTCCTGAGGCGTCCAGCATTTTAGGAAGGCTCTTCGCCAATGGGACTATTTTATTCATCAACCCCCAAGGCATCTTCTTCGGCCCTCAATCAACCGTCCAAGTGGGCGGCTTGATTGCCTCAACCCGTGACATTACGAACCAAGACTTCTTGAGAGGGACTTACAAGTTCGGAAAAGATCAGTCAGGCCCTTATTCCTCTATTACGAATGAAGGTCTTATCAAAACCCGTGAAGGAGGCTTCGCCGCCTTAATCGGAAGCGCCGTTTCCAATGAAGGGACCGTGATCGCACCCTTAGGAACAGTCTCGCTCGCATCGGGGGATGTCGTCACCGTTGGAATTAATCAGAATAACACCCTCTCCATTGCCATTGATGAAAAAACGTCAAAGCAAGTCTTCGATTCAGACGGAACACCCCTTTCCGAACAAATCAAGAATACAGGTAAACTGAATGCCTCACATATCACATTAACCGCCCAAGCCGCCAAAGGCCTCTTTCAACACGCGCTTAATCTAGACGGTGTCATCTGTGCAGATACCTTAGTGGAAGGTGAGAATGGAAAAATCAGGATCATTGCAGGCGGAGACCTCACATTAAACGGCCGCCTTGAGACATCGGATTTAATCTTTGAGTCTGTTGCAGGAGAAGATGCATTCATTTATACAAAAGAAGGCTCAGACATTTTGGCGCGCCATCTTTATTTAGATCAAAGGACCGTCCTCCTGGATTCTCCGGATACCGTCCGGGTGACAGAGGCCTGGCACCTTTTGATTAAAGAAACAGATTTGTCTCATTATTCAGATACCTTTAAAGAGGCTTTCACAGGGCTCCGCTTTGAACTCATCACAAAAGACCGAATCGCACCACGCTTTGTCGTCACAGGCGTGTCATCCCCGAATGCTTTAATCGGGGATCCACAAATCGTGGATTCCCCCTTACGGGGGAATGACATGAGTATGATTTATTCCTTAAAAGATGGCCTTACCATGACAACACTCTACGAGCCTTCCAAAAATAGAGTCTTAGGGGAAAAGGCCATTCCCATCAAGCAAACAATTATCTTTGACAATCCCACTTCCGAAGCCCATAGCCTCCTCTTCAAGATGACCACGTTTGTCCAAACGGATGAAGTGATTTGGAATGGAGAGGCTTATTCGGTCACCGAAGACCCGCTTCAATTCGCCGCATTCCAAAAAACAGCGCCCATTCCTCAGTATGCTCAAGACCTCGGAATGACCGACCTGGAAGGAGTCGATTATTTTAAAGATCTTTATCACACCTATACCGTTGGCACCCATTTGACGTATCAAACTCCGGAAGGAAACAGGGCCCGGTTTAACTGGTCTGATGTTTCAAACTTAAACCATGAAGTGACGGTTGAAAGTATTCGTTTCGACACTTTCAACCGTCATCCTGATCCGCCGTATTTTGGCGGAGAAGGATCCCAGGACGCAGATCCTTCGTCGACTCAGCGAAGCAGCACTTTAGTGTCGTCTCCTCAGGATGACATGCGAAATGTGGCCATCGCCCTTTCCTTAAAAGATCTTGTTATTCCTGCGAATGATCAGCTCGTGATTGACCCTGAATATGCCATGAGCGCTTCCACCTCTTACAATCTTAGATTTGATGGAGCTGCGGCGAGTGATACCTTGACCATCGGAGGCATTGCGATCGGCGATGTCAATGGCGATGGGTTAGGGGACCTTGTGCTTGGTTCAACATTAACCGACTTCAATGGAAACGCTGCTTCAGGCTCCGCCTATGTGTTCTTCTCAACTTTAATTGATAATGCAGGCACCAGCACAGGCAATAATAATCTCCTTTCCACAGCCACCAATTACAATATCCGCTATGACGGGGATGCGGCGAGTGATCAATTGACCGGCGGAGGCATTACGATCGGCGATGTCAATGGCGACGGGTTAGGAGACCTTGTGCTTGGTGCAAGATTTACCGACTTCAATGGAAATGCCACCTCAGGCTCCGCCTATGTGTTCTTCTCAACCTTGATTGATAATGCAGGCACCAGTACAGGCAACAATAACGAGCTTGTCAGCGGTGGTGCTACTTACAATATCCGCTATGACGGGGATGTGGCGAATGATAATTTGACCGACGAAGGCATTACGATTGGCGATGTCAATGGCGATGGGTTAGGAGACCTTGTGCTTGGTGCAAGATTAACCGACTTCAATGGAAACAATGGTTCAGGCTCCGCCTATGTGTTTTTCTCAACCTTGATTGATGATGTGGGAACCACCACCGGAA
>MHFM01000042.1:89462-98746 GCA_001804205.1 Omnitrophica bacterium RIFCSPLOWO2_01_FULL_45_10b | reverse complement strand
TCTTCATGACAAGTCCTCCTTTGCTTATTAAGACGTTTTCTGCCTGCTTTAGGTTTAGGTATTATAAATAAAATAAGATAACATTCAACTCCTTTTCATGCTCAAAAGCAGCCGAACTTCCTTAAGAATTGCTTTTGATAGCTCGCGTTTTGTCATCCGATAAAGCGGTTTTTTGAGCCCCTTTTGGTCTATCAAAATCATGGAAGTCCGCGTATTGCCAAAGGGGTTATTTTTAAAATTGTACCAATTGGCTGCGATGAGGTCGAGATTTTTCTGCTTCAATTTTCTAAGAGCATTGCGCTCTACCGCTTCCGTTTCAAGGGCAAAACCAACAACGATACGCGTTCCCTTTTTCTTTCCTACGGATTCCAAAATATCTTCGGTTCGCTTGAATTCAATTGTTTTTTGTTTAATCCGTTTGATTTTGCTCACGCTAAAGCGAACCGGCGTATAATCGCAAACGGCGGCGGTCATGACCAAAGCATCCGCCTGAGGCCAGCATTTAAATACGGCACGTTTCATATCATCTGCCGTCAATACGGGAATATATCGAATGCCCCGCGGCGGAGTTAAAGCAGTGGGGCCGCTGATTAACGTTACGCGAAAGCCCATTTGTTTTGCCGTGCGGGCAACTTCATAACCCATATGGCCTGTAGAAACATTGGAAAGAAAACGGACGGGATCCAGCATCTCACGGGTGGGCCCCGCGGTAACAAGCAGGCGAGGCTTAGCCGGCATGGAGCGTTTTTCGCACCGCTTCGAGGACGGCCGTGTGATCAGCGATATGACCGACCCCGATGCGGCCGCATACCAAATCACCTTCAATGGGCTCCACAAATCGATAACCTATTTTGCGGAGCTTTTGGATATTTTCCTGAGTGATCGGATGTTCAAACATATTGTCGTTCATGGCGGGAGCAATCAAAACGGTCGCCCGAGATGCCAAGATCACGGAAGTGATAAGGTCGCTCGCAAAACCGCCGGCCAAGCGGGCCAGAATATCCGCCGTTGCCGGCGCAATCAAAATCAAACTGGCTTGATCCGCTAAGGTTGTATGAAGAACGCTCCAATCTTCATGCTCAGAAAAAGGATCCGCATAAACGGGATTTCCGCTTAAGGAATGAAACGTAAGAGGGGTAACGAATTTCTTTGCAGCTTCCGTCATCAAGCAAATGACATTGGCGCCGTCTGCGCGCAGTTGGCGCACCAGATCGCAGGCGCGATAGGCGGCGATGCTGCCGGTAATGCAAAGAAGGATTGTTCTTCCCTTAAGACTTCTTTGCTTTTGTTTCTTTGTCGGGTTCGCCACGGACTTTACCTTTGATGATTTCTTCAAGCGCGATGATCGGCACCTTTTTTGACTTTGTAACAATCAAAGGATGCGCGCCTTTTGCCAGCTCATTGGCCCGCTGTGCTGCAATCAAAACCAATCGAAATTGACTACTTCCGTTTTTCAAAAGTTCCTCCACTGGTATAATCATTTTATGATCTCTTCGATTTCTTGTACCGCTTGTTCTACTTCCTGGTTCACTACGACATGGTCATAAAGTGATTTCTCGGCCATCTCCTGCTTCGCGATTTTAAGCCGATCTTCAATTTGCTGTTTCGTTTCCGTCATCCGGCTTTCAAGTCTTTGCCTCAATATCTCAATTGAAGGCGGCATGATGAAAATAGAAACCACTGGAATCTCTTTACAATTTTGATGCAATTGCTTCATCCCCTGCACGTCAATCGCGAGGACTACATTTATCCCCTTTGACACATGATCCATCACAAATGAACGCGATGTGCCGTATGAGCAACTAAATACGCTCGCCGATTCTAAGAAAAATCCCTGCTTTTTCTTATCTGAAAATTCCTTTTCAGAAACGAAAAAGTAATCCCGGCCGCCCTGTTCGCCCTCTCGGGGTTTGCGTGTTGTATAAGAAATAGAGCGGATTAAATTTTTATTCCGCTCAAGCAAACGTTTCACAATCGTTGTTTTTCCGCATCCCGATGGCGCTGAAATAATAATGAGCTTTGGTTGTGTGTTCATCAAACCTTGTCATTCTGAGGCCGCAGGCCGAAGAATCTCGCAACTCTGAGATCCTTCGCTTTCCGCCACCCGTGACGGCGGATCCGCCGTTCTGCTGGGCGGACGCTCAGGATGACATTTCTCATGCTACTCAACGTTTTGAACTTGCTCGCGAATCTTTTCAAGTTCGCTTTTCATGCGAACCACTTCTTCGGTGATTTTAGAACTCTGCGACTTCGAAGCGATCGTGTTCACCTCGCGATGAAGTTCTTGCGCGATAAAATCGAGCTTTTTTCCGATTTCACCGGAGCCGGCAAGTGATTTCGTCAAAAAATCAAGATGATGTTTGATTCGGACCACTTCTTCCGTAATATCGCCGCGCTCCACTAAAAAAGCAATTTCCTGTTCCAGGCGCCCCGGATCGAGCGGCGTCTGTCCGGCCAATTCCGAAATGCGTTCTTTAAGCCGGTCACGGTGCTCATGGGCCGATGTTTTTGAAACCGATTCAATGGCATTCAAAGATTGAGTTAGCAGGCCCACTCTTTTTTTGAAATCACGGTTTAATGCAATGCCTTCTTTTGATTTGGCCTGCACAAGCCGTTTCGCAGCTGCTTCAAGCACCGGGCGCACACTGGCCCAATATTGCTCGGCTGTATATTCCTTATGACCCACCGTGAACAAACTCGGAACGGCCAGCAAAGCATTGACGCTTAGTGGTTCTGTCAGCCGGTATTTCTTTTGAATCTTACGGATATTGCGAATGTAGGAATCTATTTTTTCCTCATCCAATACCAAACCGTTAGATTCATTAAGTTTGGAACGAAATGAAATGGAAACCGTGATTTTACCGCGCTTGATGTGTGAATGAATCAAGTCGCGCATCTTTTCTTCTAAACTCGCCAAGCTATTCGGAAGGCGCGTTGAACATTCAAAGAACCGGTGATTCCAGGAACGAATTTCCACAGCCAGCCGAAGCGGTCCATGGCCCCCAACCGCCTGGCCGAAACCTGTCATGCTTTTAATCATAAATGCGTATATTTAACTCGTGGCAAGATAACCACTTAGGAGAATCGTGGAATTACGTGAAAGCGTTTATTATAGGGGGGTACTGTGCTTATGTCAAGTGAGGAGGCTACAATTCCGCAAAGATGCGGAAAACGGCTTCGCGGGGGTCTTCGGCTTCGGTGATCGGACGGCCAATCACCATATAATTGGCGCCACGCTCTAAAGCTTCTTTTGGAGTGGTGACACGTTCCTGATCGCCGTGCTCGGCCCAAGCGGGACGAATTCCGGGAGTAACAATGAGGAATTGAGGCCCAAGTTTGGCTCTAATTTTTTCAATTTCTCTTGCAGAGGCAACCACACCGTCTAAACCCGCCTTTTGTGCAAGCTCGGCGTAATGAATGACGATATCGTCAATCGATTTTGAAATTCCGATTTGCTTTGTGACTTCTTCCTGATTCAGGCTGGTCAAAAGCGTCACCGCGATTAACTTAGGGGGAGTTAAACTTTGTTTTCTAGCTTCATCGGCGGCCGCCATGCAAGCTTCTTGCATCATTTGAAGCCCTCCTGCCGCATGAACATTGAACATGAAAACGCCCATCTTTGCAGCTGCACGTGCCGCATTGGCCACGGTATTTGGAATGTCATGATATTTTAAATCCAAAAACACTTCGGCGCCTGCTTCTCGAACAACCGCCACGGCTTTAGGGCCATGAGCGGTAAAAAGTTCGCTTCCGACTTTGAATATTTTGATGGAATCTTTAAGGGAGCGGACAAGTTTCTTCGCAAAGCGAATGTCGGAAGTGTCGAGTGCGACAATAATTCGATTTTTTGAATTAGGTTTTTTTGTATTCGATTTTTTCATAGTTAATTACAAACTTGTCATCCCCGAATGTTTTAATCGGGGATCTATAGATTCCCGCTTTCGCGGGAATGACATATCTCCTATCCCGCCGGGGCTAAAAGGCTTTCCGAATCGGGTTTTACTTTAAGCGTTCCGCGGACACTGTCGATTGATTGATGCCCTTTACGCTTCATATACGTTTCGATTCCTTCTAAAATTTCCATCGTGGCCTTTGGGTTCACAAAATTAGCGGTTCCAACCGAAATCAAATGGGCGCCCGTAATCAGAAACTCAAGCGCATCCTGCGCTGTCATGATGCCGCCCATGGCCATCACCGGAATATCAAACCGGCGTTTCACCTCATGAAGGTAACGAAGCGCAATCGGCCGAATCGCGGGGCCGCTTAAGCCGCCGAAAACATTGGCGATTTGCGGCTTACATTTTTCGATATCAACCGCCATGCCGCGAATCGTATTAATCAAACTCAAGCCATCGCTTCCCGCGCGAATTGTGGAATCAGCAACGCCCAAAAAATCATGCGCTTCCGGTGAAAGCTTGGTAAAAATCGGGTGTTTGGTTGCTTCTTTTACCGCTTTGACCACTTCATAAGCAAGTTCGGGCTTTGCGCAAAATTCGAGGCCCTTTTTTACATTGGGGCATGAAATATTGAGCTCCAAAGCAGAAACAGACTTTTCGGGATCCAGTTTCTTCGCAAGATAAACAAAATCTTCTACGCTCTCGCCTGCGATGTTGACAATTAAATGCGTTTTAACTTTTTTGAAATAAGGAATTTTATATTCAATGAAATCATCAATTCCTTTATTCTGAAGGCCAATGGCATTCAACATTCCGCTTGGAGTTTCAAAAATCCGCGGCATGGGATTCCCCTTGCGTGGTTTTCGAGTAACGGTTTTGGTGACAATCGCGCCCAATTTCGCATAATCCACATATTTGGCATATTCATCTTTAGAACCGAAGGTTCCGGAAGCAACCGTCACCGGGTTTTTAAATGTAAGGTTTCCGATTTTTATGGTGAGATTAATTGTTTTAGCCATGATGCACCAACTCCCCAAACGAAAATACCGGGCCTTCTACGCAGCTTGTTTTAAAACCTTCTTCTGTTTCTACCACACATCCCAAACAGGCGCCAACGCCGCAAGCCATCCGTTCTTCAACGGAAGCTTCACCTTCTACGCCGAACTCTTTGGCAATTTTCATCACTTCATCCATCATCGCCGTCGGCCCGCAGGTTTGGATAAATATTGATTTTGGATTCTCGTGTTTTAAAAGCTCATGAAGCAAAACCGTCACAAAACCTTTTTTTCCGTAGGAGCCGTCATCCGTCGCGTACCGGACTTCCGTTTTTACTTTCGCCAATTCCCGCTTTGGAAGAATTTCCTTTTTAGATTTACAACCGATGAGAAGAAGGGGTGTCGAGCTTTCTTTCTGGACTCTCTCTGCGAGAAACACGAGCGGCGGTACCCCGACGCCCCCACCCACTAAAACACGCCGCTTGCCTTTTAGACTTTGCGTAAAGGGCCGGCCCAAAGGCCCTAAGGCTTTCAAAAGATGGCCGGGACGTTTATCGGCAAGAAGCGCGGTGCCCCGACCTAAAATCGCATAAAGAATTTCGATGCGGTTTCCTTTGATGCGATAATAACTGAATGGTCTCCTCAGCAATAGGCCTTGATGATTTTCAATTTGAATGTTGAGAAACTGGCCCGGTGAAACATCTCGGCTTAGCCGCTTGGATGTAATCACAAGCCTAAAATATTCAGAATTTATTTTTTTATTTTCTAAGATCGTAACGGTTTCGTCAAACATGGATTTATCTCTGTCATTCTGAGTCCAGCGCCCGCCCAGCAGAACGGCGGGTCCGCCGGTCTGGGTGGCGGAAAGGATCTCGACTCGTAGATCCTTCAGCCCTTCGGGCTTCAGGATGACATACGCTTTTCCCTTGATATTCCTGAAGCGACCGAACGGACGTCCCCTTTCGCCTGAAGGATTCAATTCCGGAAATCACGGCCTGCGCCGAATTAACCGTTGTAATACACGGAATTCGAAATGAAACCGCAAGCGACCTAATTTTTGCTTCATCTAACATCGGACCTTTTCCGGTCGGCGTATTAATAATGAGCGCGATTTCTTTGGCCCGGATTTTGTCCGAAACATTCGGGCTTCCTTCGCTTAATTTCTTGACGACTTCTGTTTTAATTCCGTGCTTTTCAAGATGCGTGGCCGTGCCTTGTGTGGAAATAATGTGATAACCAAGCCCAGAAAGTTTTTTTGCGACCGAAACAACTTTTTCTTTATCCGCATTTTTAACGCTTAAAAACACGTTTCCTGAATGTGGAATTTCCGAATAAGCCGCTTGCTGTGATTTATAGAAAGCGAGCCCAAAGTCTTCATCGATTCCCATCACTTCTCCGGTTGATTTCATCTCGGGCGAAAGAATGATATCAACCCCCGGAAATTTCACAAAGGGAAAAACTGATTCTTTAACCGAAAAATAGCTCGGAACGATCTCTTTGGTAAAACCTAACTCCTGCAACGATTTTCCGACCATCACTTGAGCTGCCAGTTTGGCCAGCGGCACTCCGATCGCTTTGCTCACAAAAGGCACGGTGCGTGACGCTCTTGGATTCACTTCCAAACAATAAATTTCGCCTGCTTTAATGGCGTATTGAACATTCATAAGGCCTATGATATTTAATTCCTTCGCAAGCTGCTTGGTTTTTGAAATCAAATCTGAAATTAAATTTTGAGGCAGTGAAAAAGGCGGAAGCGACATGGCGGCATCGCCCGAATGAACGCCGGCTTCTTCGATGTGCTCTAAAATTCCGCCCACCACAAAATCTTTTCCGTCGCCGATTAAATCCACATCAATTTCAAAAGCATCTTCCAAGAATTTATCAATCAAAACAGGGTTCCGGTCACTGGCTTCCACCGCATGCTGAATGTATTTTTTAAGCTGCGCTTCATCATAGACAATTTCCATGGCGCGGCCGCCCAACACATACGAAGGCCGGATTAAAACCGGATACCCAATGCGTTTGGCCGCCTCAAAAGCTTCTTCAGCTGTAAAAACTGTTTCACTTGTGGGTTGTTTCAGCTGAATTCGATTGAGCAATTCCCTGAATTTCTTGCGATCTTCCGCTATATCAATGGAGGTGGTTGAAGTGCCTAAAATCTTGATGCCGGCTTTCTCTAATCCATCGCATAAATTAAGGGGGGTTTGTCCACCCAATTGCACAATCGCGCCGATTGGCTTTTCACGATCAGCGATGTTTAATACATCTTCAAGCGTAAGCGGCTCGAAAAAAAGTTTGTCTGACGTATCATAATCCGTGCTCACGGTTTCAGGATTGGAATTCACCATAATCGTTTCGAACCCTAATTCTTTTAAAGCGAAAGCCGCGTGAACGCAGCAATAATCGAATTCGATTCCCTGTCCAATTCGATTCGGGCCGCCTCCAAGAATCATGACCTTCTTTTTTTCACTCGGAATCGTTTCGTCTTCTTCTTCATAGGTAGAGTAAAAATACGGCGTATACGCTTTAAATTCGGCGGCGCACGTATCAACCAATTTAAAAACAGCTTCAATGCCGGCTTGCTTGCGCATTTTTCGGATGGTCGTTTCGTCAGAACCGAAATAAAAAGCAAGTTGGGCATCCGAAAATCCAAACTGCTTTGCCCGCCGCAGCAATTGTAGGGGCGGTTCATGAACCGCCCCTACACCCGCCTGCCCCATGTCCAATAATTCCGCTTCCAAATCCACAATCTGCTTAATTTGCGTTAAAAACCAAGGATCAATGTTCGTAATCGCGTAAAGTTCTGAAACCGAAAATCCGGCGTAAAAGGCATACTTGATATAAAAAGTCCTGTCTTGCTTCGGAACGGAAATATAATCCCGAATGCGCTGCTTTAAGGCGGTGTCCTTCTTTGCCTCATTGATAAACTGGATGAACGCTTCGCGCGTATCAAGTTTCGCTTCAAAAACTTTATCCCGCCCATCGCCGCCCAAACCGTGCCGTTTGATTTCAAGCCCCCTAAATCCCTTCTGAAGCGCTTCTTTAAATGTGCGGCCGATCGCCATTGTTTCGCCTACGGATTTCATTTGGGTGGTCAACGTATCATCAACTCCTTCAAATTTCTCAAACGCAAAACGTGGAATTTTGACAACACAATAATCGATCGTAGGTTCAAACCCGGCCGGCGTATATTTGGTAATGTCGTTCGGAATTTCATCGAGCGTCATTCCGATGGCAAGTTTCGCCGCAAACTTAGCAATCGGAAAGCCCGTGGCTTTGGAAGCAAGCGCCGATGAACGCGAAACGCGCGGATTCATTTCGATGACCACCATCCGCCCCGTTTTGGGATCCACCGCAAATTGAATATTGGATCCGCCGGTTTCAACTCCGATCTCAGAAATTACTTTCCGCGCCGCATCCCGCATTCTTTGATATTCTTTATCCGTAAGCGTTTGAGCCGGCGCTACAGTAATCGAATCGCCGGTATGAATTCCCATGGGGTCGAAATTTTCGATGGAGCAAATGACGACAAAGTTATCCTTACAATCACGCATCACCTCAAGCTCAAACTCTTTCCAGCCAAGGACTGATTCTTCAATGAGCACCTCATTGACAATGCTGTATTCAAGCCCTAACCGCACCACCTGTTCCAGCTCCTTTTCATTGAAGCAAATACCGCTTCCGGAACCGCCAAGCGTAAAGCTGGGCCGCACCACCACTGGATAATCCATTTCACCGGCCGTGAGCCGAACGGCATCGTCAACAGATTTTACAGAAACCGATTTTGGAAGATCCAAGCCAATCCGCTCCATGGCTTGTTTAAATAATTTGCGGTCTTCGGCTTTTTTCACCGCTTCGTATGTAACTCCGATCAACTGAACGCCGTACTTTTGAAATATTCCTCTTTCGTAAGCCTCTACGGCGGTGTTAAGCCCCGTTTGCCCACCCATTGTCGGTAGACACGCGTCAGGTTTTTCAATTTGGATGATTTGCTCAAGCGTTTCGGCCGTTATGGGTTCAATATAAGTCCGGTTGGCTACTTCCGGATCCGTCATAATCGTGGCGGGATTCGAATTCACGAGAATAACTTCGTAGCCTTCTTCGCGCAAAGCTTTGCACGCTTGAGTTCCGGAATAATCAAACTCACAAGCTTGGCCGATGATGATCGGCCCTGAGCCGATGATTAAGATTTTTTTGATGTCCGTGCGTTTCGGCATTACTAGACTCCGTGATCAACCATGGCGTAAAAACGATTAAACAAATAATCGGAGTCGTGCGGGCCGGGAGAATTTTCAGGATGATATTGAACGGAAAAGACGGGGTATTTCTTGTGGCGAATTCCTTCAAGGGTTTTATCATTTAGATTAATATGAGTGAGTTCGATGTCGCCTTT
>MHFM01000042.1:74912-89443 GCA_001804205.1 Omnitrophica bacterium RIFCSPLOWO2_01_FULL_45_10b | reverse complement strand
TTTCAAATCCATGACCGGATGATTTCCGCCGCGGTGGCCGAATTTTAACTTAAACGTTTTTCCGCCAAGCGCAAGGCCCAGCATTTGATGGCCGAGGCAAATTCCGAAAATCGGAACCTTTCCGATCAATTCACGCATCGATTGCCATAAATAAGTGACAGGTTCCGGGTCGCCCGGCCCATTCGAATAAAAAACCCCTTCCGGTTTCAATTTGAGTATCTCTTTCGCACTTGTATGAGCCGGAACCACCTTCACTCGAAAGCCGTGTTGATTGAGTTTTCTTAAAATATTGAATTTAATTCCCCCGTCGACACAAACAATGGAATGTTTCTTCGGAGGACATAAAGCCTTCGAAGGCCAGCTAAATTCTTCCAAAAGCCCCTCGTTAAAATCGTATGCTTTCTTCGTCGTCACTTCCTTGACCAGATCGATTCCAACAATGCTCGGTAAATTTTTGGCTTTTTGGACCAATCGCTTCACATCAAGATCCACGGTGGAAATGATACCTTTCTTAGCTCCTTCGTCGCGAAGATGTTTCACGAGTTTCCGCGTGTCAATCCCTTGAATTCCGATCACTTTGTGCTTTTTCAAATATTCATCGAGTGACATTTCAGAGCGCCAATTGCTGACCATTGGGCTTAATTCCTTTACCACAAACCCTTCGACCCAAGGCTTTCTCGATTCGTTGTCCGCTTCATTGACTCCGTAATTTCCGATGTGGGGGTAAGTCATGGTAACAATCTGACCTTTGTAGGAAGGATCGGTCAAAATTTCCTGATAGCCGGAAAGTGATGTATTAAAAACAACCTCGCCATAAGTCTCTCCCTCATGACCGAAGGAGATGCCTTCAAATACCAAGCCGTCTTCAAGCGCTAGAATTGCTTTTGTCATCATCTTAATCTTCCCGTCATTGCGAGCGAAGCGAAGCAATCCCGGGATCAGAGATTGCCTCGTCGGCCTGACGGCCTCCTCGCAATGACGAATATTTTTCTAATGCTAGGATTGCCTTTGCCACAGTTTCCCCCGACAAATCGTTACTACCGCTTTTCCTTTAAACTTTGCGCCGATGAAACAGGAATTTTTTGACTTCGAAACAAACTCTTCTTTACGCACCATCCATTCGTGATTGAGATCAACCAGGGTAAGATTGGCTTCTGTCCCAACTTTAATTTGCCCAAATCCATTCGGAAGTTTCAAAATTTCGCTAGGACGCATTGACATTTTCATTACGATTTCACTTAGGCTTAAAATTTTCCCATGATAAAGTTTGGTTAAGATGACGCCGAGCGCTGTTTCAAGTCCTGTGACGCCAACCGGTGCATCGGAAAATTCAGCCATTTTTTCTTCGTCGGTATGGGGCGCATGATCGGTAGCAATGGCATCGATGGCGCCGTCTTTTAAACCGGATACCAATGCTTTCCGATCTTCTTCGGTTCTTAATGGAGGCATCATTTTGAAATTAGTGTCGTAATGTTCAAGCATCTCGTCAGTCAAGCTAATATGGTGCGGCGTTACATCGCAAGTCACGGGAAGTTTCTTTGCTTTGGCTGCGCGAACCAATTCCACCGTTCCTTTTGTTGAAATATGAGTTAAATGAAGCGGCGCATGAGTCAGCTCGGCAAGTATGATATCGCGGCTTGCAGCGATCTCTTCGCTTGCATCCGGAATTCCTTTAAGCCCAAGTTTGGTGGACACAACGCTTTCATTCATGACTCCATCCGAAGTCAAGCGATGGTCTTCCGCATGACTAATGACAAGAAGGTTCAGCATGGAAGCGTACTCCATCGCCCGGCGCATCAGGAGGGAGTCGCTGACCCAGCTGCCGTCATCAGTAACGGCCCAAGCGCCGGCGCGTTTCAAGTCGGCCATTTCAGAAAGCTCTTTTCCGGCGCGTTCCTTGGTTAAAGTAGCTGAGGGGAAAATGTAAAATGGAACCTCGTTTGCTTTTCGGATAATGTTATCGATGACGCTTTGATGATCACACGGCGGATTCGTATTCGGCATCGTAACCGCAGCAACAAAACCCCCTTTTAAAGCAGCTTTAGCGCCGGAGACAATGGTTTCTTTCTGTTCAAAACCAGGTTCGCGGAAATGAACGTGCATATCAATGAGGCCCGGAAAGAGATGCAAGCCTTTTGCATCAAAAACTTCAACGCCATCTGCTTTAATTTCTTTTTTAAGCTCCGCGATCGACCCTTTTTTAATCAAAAGGTCAAACACTCCGTCCACTTGATTTTTGGGATCAATGACATGAGCTTGTTTGATCAGCAAATTCATTTTTCCACCACCTTCTTCCGCGCACCGCTTAAGAGATAAAGCACGGCCATTCGAACCGCAAGGCCATTGGTCACTTGGTCCAAAATCACAGAATAAGGCCCATCCATCACTTCGCTAGAAAGTTCAATGCCGCGATTGACGGGGCCGGGATGCATAATCAAAACGTCCGGCTTCGCATGTTTTAAAACCTCTCGATTAATCTGATATGAATTCGCATATTCTCTGATGCTCGGAAAATAACATTCACTTTGGCGTTCGGTTTGAATTCGAAGTAAATTAATCACATCCGCATCTTTAATGGCTTGATCCAAATCCGTTGTCGCGCTTACTCCGAGCGCTTCCACTTGCGGGGGCAAAAGCGTTTTGGGAGCGCAGACGACAACCTTTGCTCCCATTTTGGTTAAACCCCATATATTCGAACGCGCCACGCGGCTGTGAAGGATGTCTCCGATAAAGGCGACTTTGATACCGGAAAGATTTCCTTTTTTCTCTTGGATTGTAAACATATCCAAAAGCGCTTGCGTCGGATGCTCATTAATGCCGTCACCGGCATTCACAACGCTCACCGGCAAAGCTTCGGCCAAACGATGCGGCGCCCCGGATGCCGGATGCCTCATGACGATGATTTCCACTTTAAGCGATTCAATATTTCGCACGGTGTCTTTGAGCGTTTCTCCTTTAACGGTGCTGGAAGTTGAGCCTGTGAAATTAATCGTATCCGCGCTCAGTCGCTTTTCGGCGAGTTCAAATGAAATTCGTGTGCGCGTGCTCGGTTCAAAAAATAGATTGGCGACGGTTCGGCCTCTGAGAGTCGGAACTTTTTTCACTGGGCGGAGCGAAATTTCCTGAAGCGATTTTGCCGTATCGAGAATGAGTTTAATTTCATTCGCGCTCAGGTCTTTCAAGCCCACCAAATCTTTTCGTTTCCAAACAGTCGTCATCCCCCACCAACCTTTAGCAAGAATTTTTGCGTGATGCTAAATTTTTGCCTTATCATTGAGTCATCAATTAAAAAATTAATTATAATCATGTGTTGGTGGGGGATCATGAGTTTTCTTTGGTTGTTAGGCTGATATTGTCCTCGCCATCTTGTTCTTTGAATTTCACCACCACTTTTTCATTCTTTGAAGTGGGGATATTTTTTCCGATATAATCGGGCTTAATCGGAAGCTCCCGATGGCCTCGATCAATCAATACGGCAAGCTGAATACATTCAGGCCGCCCAAAATCGATCAAAGCATCCAAAGCGCAACGGATGGTCCGCCCTGTAAAAAGCACGTCGTCGACCACAATTACTTTTTTCCCTGTAACATCGAAATCAATTTCCGTTTCTCCGACATTAGGCTGAGAGCTGATTTCACTCAAGTCGTCACGATACAAAGTAATATCCAAAAGCCCCACCGGAACTTCCCGGTTTTCAATGTTACGAATTTGATCTTGAAATCTTTTTGCGAGCACCGCCCCGCCCTTACGGATCCCGATCAAGACCAAGCCTTCTGCGCCCTTATTTTTTTCAAGAATTTCATGCGCAATTCTTGTAATCGCACGATTCATTTCTTCCGCATTAATGATGAGTTTCATCATGAAACCATTTTAATATGTATCATTTTGACGCAGTTTCCGGGTAAAAAAATAGCTCACGGATAAGTGAGCTTCTTTTTAATTTTAAGATTATAGTCTTCATTTGTTTACCCTTACTGACTTCTCAGAGCCAGTTTAAAAGGTTATATTCTCAACCAAAACTAACAAACCATACATGAAAAACAAGTTTGGGTCAAGTACAATTCAAAATAAAAATGGGCAGATTCTTAAAATAAGCCGAGTTCTGTCTACCGATTAGGTAGTGATGATCATCTATCTCGGGCGCTGCTCTCGCAAACGCCTCATGCGACCAACCTAAGACTAAGTAAGGAACGAGCAATTCCTCAGGCTCGATGAATTTTAAGGCGAGCCATTTGTCTTTATTAGGTCTTTCTCCAAGTGGGGTTTGCCATGCGTCCCGCGTTGCCTTGGGACCGGTGGTCTTTTAAACCGCCGTCACAACCCATTAAAATTAATGGATGTGACGACTGCCATCGCCTTCATTTGAGGGCGATAGCCGCCGTTTCACCTTGACTCCAGCAACCGAAATCGCTGGGGCTGTTTGTTTTCTGTGGCACTTTCCGTCTTGCGCATCTTACGATGAACAAGCCTCCGAGTTACGGAGCACCCTGCCCTTTGGAGCTCGGACTTTCCTCCTCCGCTGAATCAGCAGAAGCGATCATCTCTTAAGAACCTGCCCTGAAAAAGAACGTGGACTGCTGAAACAATTATAGCAAAAAACAGCGGTTTTGACAATGCAGACGCAAAATTACAATTGAATCATGTAACGCGAAAGAAAAACTGAAACTGTCAGCACCAAAGCATTTGGGAGCCAAAGTGCAATCCATGGGGGAAGAAAACCGCTGATCGCCATGGTTCTCCCCCAGACAAACAAAATGTAGTAAATCGAAACAACCGAGATGGCGATGACAAAACTTACCACGATTTCACCGCGGCGAGCGATAATCGCCACAGGGAGCCCGACCAAAACAAAGGCGAGCGTGGCAAACGAAAAAGAAATCTTTTTGTGGATTTCAGCTTCTGTTTCACGCCTTTTTTTCGGAATATTGCGCACTTCTTCATTGTTCTTCAGACGGTACATGAGTTCGTCGATTGACATTTCCTTTTCTTTTTTACCGATCCCGCCCCGCTGCCTGCCAATGGTGATATTTGAAAGCAGAAACGTTTTGAAATTTAACTTATATAAAACGTTCGGATCATCAGGATTGGGTTCATCGCTCGTTCCATCGTAAAGTTTCAAAGCAAAGGACTGCTGATCGTCCGAGGTGGCAACTTCTCCCCACTCGGCAAGAATGGTTCGGGTTGGCTTTCCTTCTTGAAACTGAAAAATGGTAATGCCGTCTAAACGATTGTCTTTTATTTCATTGATCCAAAAGGTATAGCCCTGAAAATCCTTGATGAACCGGCCTGCTTCCAAATAGGCGGCCGGGCGTTTCACCACAAGCTCGCGGACCAGCTGGCGGGAAGCATATTCAGACCGGGGCTGTATTTGATCGACGAGAAACAAAGAGAAAAAACTGAGGAGGAAAGCAATCGTGACCACGGGAATTAACAACTGTAATAAGTTAACACCGCTTGCTTTCATTGCCGTGATTTCATTATTCTGAGCAAAACTTCCAAAGACTAAAAGGACACTGGTTAAAGCCGCTGTCGGCAGGATAAAGCCAAGCAAACTTGGAATCATTAAAATAATCAAACGCAAGACGTCAAAAATGCTGACGCCTTTGTTAATCAAAAGATCCGCCAAATCAAGCAAATTTCCAACCATGAAAATAAATGTCACCACCAAAAGCGACATCAAAAATGGAAACAGAAGCTCGCGCAAGCAGTAATTCCGTAAAATGTTCATGAGGAAGATTGCGAGCCTTCAATGTGCGAGGCAAAATGAGCAGGCATAAGCATTCCGGCCGAAACTACCATTTTGATTGCTTCTTCGATTGAAAGATTTGTTTCGATAATTTCATTCTCGGGAACAATTTCAAACAAGCCGTTGATCGGATTAGGCGGGGACGGAATAAACACAACTGTATAGCGCTTGTGATTTCCCTTGTCCTCAAAAGTATTGGTTACAAAACCAATAGCCCGGAGGCCGGGACGAGGATATTCAATAAGAACAACCTTTTTGAACCCAAATGTTTTTGAAAGAGAAATGGTTTGAATCAATTGTTTAGCACCCTGATAAATATTTTTGACGAGTGGGATTCGGTCTAAAATATTCTCCCAAAACTGAAATAAAGACCGCCCTAAAATGTTAGACATAACCATGCCAATCAAATATAAGAAAATAAGAAGCAAAACAAAACCAAGCCCCGGAATTGAAAAACCCAAAGAACGGCGTATCAGAGGTGCGAAGAAGCCGTCCAAAAGGCCGAAGAAAAATTTGAGCGCCACATAAGTCAACCACAAAGGTATCGCAACGAGCAGACCGGTAATCAATTGATGTCGGATAGAGTGTCCGATTCGAACCCACAGTGAAGAATTCTGATGATTGGTTTTAGATTTCATAATTAATTTTTCCGATATTGGTGGGCCCGCACTAAAGTGCGGCAGATTAACTTTTTTGCCTTGTTGATATCCTCATCTGAATTACGTTTGAATTCCATTACTAAGATTTATGGGCCCGCACTAAAGTGCGGCAGATTAACTTTTTTACCCAGTTAACGGCCTCATCTGAATCACAGCTGAGTTACATTTACCAATACTAGTGGGCCCGCCTGGACTCTCCGCCATAAATCGTGGCGGATCCGCCTCCGGCGGAGAACCAAGGTGAACCAAACAATTAGTGGGCCCGGGACGACTCGAACGTCCAACCAAAGGATTATGAGTCCTCTGCTCTAACCGATTGAGCTACAGGCCCAATCAACCGTTAAATATCTATCACAAGATTGGGCCAGTCCCAACCTCCCCAATTAATTCATAAAAGTTGGGGCGGGCCCTGACGATCATTAACCGTTCGCTCCTTTGAGCATTTTCAAACGAGCTTCCATTTTGCGAAGTGGAATCATATCACCCTTCGCATCAGCAACAAGCAGGCCTTGTTCATATATTTTAATTGCTTCTTCTTTTTGACCAAGCGACTCCAAACTAAGCCCTAAATTAAAATAACTCGGCGAATGATCGGAATTTACCGAAACTGCCTTTTCAAATGCCTGCCGTGCCTCTTCCAAACGTTTTCCGTCCAGATAAGCGGAACCGAGACTGAAGTATCCTAACACATCATTGGGATCAAGTTGAATTACCTTTTGATATCGCTCGATGCGGCTTTTAAGCTCTTCCTCACGTTCTTTAACTTCTTCTTCAGGGCTTTTTTTCTTCCCTTCTTCCGTCTTCTGAGCCTGAAGCTCTGCTTTCCATGACAGGCGCCTTGCTTCCGCTTGTTCCTGCTCGGCTTCCAAAATCATTCCCTTCTCGACATAGAACCGGGACAAATTGGTATGGGCCATAATGTGATTGGGAGAAATTTGCGCGAGGCGCTTCATGGTTTCGATGGCTTCATCAAGGCGATTCGCTTTGGAATAAAAAATACCGAGCGCTTCCAGAGCATCCGGAAACTGGGGATTGAGGGCGATGGCTTGTTGTGCTTTGGCAATGGCTTGGTTTAAATTGCCGGATCGAAAGAGGGAAAGTGATTCTTCGTGAAAATGCTGGGCCGTTTTCATCCCAAAGGAGATTAGGATTCGTCCTCAAGCTTCAAAACTTTTTTTCCTTCGGTGCTAATCATGGAAGGATTCCATTGAGGTTCCCACACAACTTTGACATCCACATCTTTTACGCCGGGTAGAATCCCAAGCCGTGTGCGAATCATCTCCGGAATTTGCTGAGCCGACGGGCATCCTTGACTTGTCAGCGTCATTTTGACAGAAACCTTGTCTTGATTCACCTGAATATCATAAATCAATCCAAGGTCATATATATTTACAGGAATTTCCGGATCATAAACCTGCTGAATTGCTTTGATCGCTTCTTCGCGGGTCGCCATGATTTTTTACCGGTTAATCGCTTAGCTTGAGGTCGAGGAAATTCTTCAGCTTCCTGGAACGGGTTGGATGCCGCAGCTTGCGAAGCGCTTTGGCTTCAATCTGCCTCACACGTTCGCGCGTCACATTAAAAATCTGGCCTACTTCTTCCAAAGTGCGTGGATAACCGTCCCCAATGCCGAAACGAAGCCTCAGCACTTTTTCTTCACGCTCGGTAATGGTATTGAGAACACCGCCCATTTGCTCTTTCAACATCGAATAAGCGGTGACATTGGCGGGTGAAACGGCGGATTTATCTTCAATAAAATCCCCAAAGCTCGTATCGCCATCGTCTCCCACCGGAGTCTGAAGACTGATGGGCTCTTGCGCAATTTTGAGAATTCCCTTCACTTTTTCAAGCGGCATCCGCATGACGCGCGCTACTTCTTCAGGAGTAGGTTCGCGGCCGGTTTCTTGAACCAAATGACGCGAGGCGCGGAAAAATTTATTGATGGTTTCAATCATATGAACCGGAATTCTAATGGTCCGCGCTTGGTCGGCAATCGAACGGGTAATGGCCTGGCGAATCCACCAGGTTGCATACGTTGAAAATTTATAGCCTCGCTGATATTCGAATTTATCCACCGCTTTCATTAAGCCGATATTGCCTTCCTGAATCAAATCCAAAAAGGAAAGCCCGCGGTTGGTATATTTTTTTGCGATGCTCACAACCAATCTTAAATTGGCAGCTACCAAATCCTTTTTCGCATGGGACAATTCCCGCTCGCGCTTATAAATTTTCTTAAGGTGCTCATAAATTGCGTTCTCCGGTTCGGCCAATTCTGCAAAAATCTGCCGATTCCGTTCCATAAATTCGCCGATTTTTCCCCTTACCTTTTTGCGGCGAAGCTGAGAAATTGCTTTTCGATTCGTTTTAAGTTCTTCAAGCTTTTCTTTAAGGTTGACAATGATCTGCTCAACAATACCGGTATTCAAATTGAATTGCTTGAGAAGCGGCACCAAGTCGGCATCTTTGCGGGAGGCGCGCAAACGGCGCGTGAGGGCTTTTAATTTCTGCTTGGTAACAAGCAATTTGGATTCCTGGTCCTCATCAATGATGGATTCAAGATTGATTTCGTCATTAATGATTTGATTGGCTAGATTGAGCACTTCAAAACGCGCGGCTCTGGTTTCAAAAACAACCGCTTTTAATTTTTCCTCGGCATCCTCAATGCGTTTGGCAAGCGCGATTTCCTGACTGCGGGTCAAAAGCGGAATCTGGCCCATCTGGCGCAAATACGTGCGCACCGGATCGTCCATCCTCGAGCGTTCAAATTCCTCAGCCGGTTCTTTTCCTTCTTCCTTAGGCTCTTCTACAAAATCTTTACCTTTTTTAGAATCTCCCTTGTCATCGTAACCGGCGCCGCGGTGAATAGAGCTTGTGGTAATTTCAATATTTTTTTCTGCAAGCGCAGTGACTACCTCTTCAATTTTTTCAGAAGAAACCACATCGGGAGGAAGCAGATTATTAATCTGCTCATACGTTAAATATCCCTGGCGTTTGCCAAGAGAAACCAAGCGATCGAGGATTTCCTGGTAATTAATCGTTTGTGTTTGAGGAGGAGCAACGGTTCCTGCTGGAGTCATTTCTGTTTTTCCTTTGGTTTTTTTAATTTTCTTTTTCTTATGCACAGCCATAAGTTCGCTTCGCCATTTAAGTTATAAGGTGGGACAAAAACGAGTATTATAGCACAAAAATTGATTTTGATTGGACTTTTTAGAGAATGATTCGTAAGTTGTTTTAAAGAAAGAACTTACCTTGATTCCACTTGTCCCAAAAGTTCCTGATAAGCCTTCATATATTTTAAAAGCGATTCCTGGTCGCCAGCTTCCTCCGCCTTAGAAATTTGCTGGCGAAGTGTGCGAAGCTGAATTTCATGCTCCTGCTTCTTTAAGGTTCGGATTGCATCTTGGAACGCTTGTTCGCGATCATCATTCGAAGTCCACTCGATCATTAAAAGTTCACTTGCGAACGTTTTTAATTCTTCGCTTTTAAGGCGATTTAATAATTTGGAAGCGGATAACTTCGTATCATCCTCATTCTGAGCCATTCGGCAGAATGAATAGAAAATTTCTCTCGTCTTTTCTCCCAAAAATGAATATCCGGGAAACAATTCTAAAAATGTTCGGATATAGGGGGGGCAGTGAATCATCAAGGCCAGCAATAATTTTTCGGCGGCCGGTTCCACTTTTTTTGTTTGAGGAGTTGAAGATTTCGATTTTAATTCCGCCTGGCGAACATGAAGTGAGCTTTGCTTATTTTTTAATTTATTCAACTCTGAGCGCAAAGACCCCTCTTCAACGCCCAAAGTAACCGCTAACCGTTTGAGGTAGCGATCAACAAGAACGGGACTTTTAATTCTGACGAATGTGTCTAAAAGCTCGCTTGTAATTTTTAGGAGGCCGAGAGAATCTGATTTGTTATACCGTTGAAGCAATACTTGAAGCTTGAAATCAAAAACATCTTGCCCTTCGTGAATTAAATGGTTCATCGCTTCCATGCCTTTTGCATGTACAAAATCATCTGGATCAAATCCTTTTGGAAGGCAAAGCACTTTAACGCTCATTCCCTCCTCCAAGAAAATATCCAAACCTCTCAGTGAAGCTTGTTCTCCCGCTTTATCACCATCAAACAAAACAATGGCTTCATCCGCATAGCGTTTCAAAATCTGAACGTGTTCCTGGGTTAAGGACGTCCCCAAGGTCGCAACGGTATTCGGAAAACCGTTTGTATGGAGCCGGATACAATCCAAATAACCTTCTACAATCAAAACGCGCCTTATTTCTGAGGCAGCCATCGCACGTGCAGCCAAATAAAGTGAATACAATTCCGAGCGTTTTCTAAAAATGGGGCTTTCCGGTGAATTAATATATTTGGGAAGCTCATCGCCTAAAACACGGCCGCCAAAAGCGATCACCTTGCCCTGCCGATTTAAAATTGGAAACATGATTCGATTTCGAAAAAGGTCGTATGTTTTCCCTTGTGCGTTTCGTACAATAAGGCCCGAACGAATCAGCTCCTGCTCTTGAAACCCTTTTTTCGATAAGTGTTCGTATAACGTTCGCCACTCTGTCAGCGCAAAGCCGATGCAGAATTGATTCACTGTTTCAGGAGCATCGAAAGCGCGCTTGGCCAAATAAGCACGCGCGATCTTTCCCAACTCCGAATGTTTTAAATTAGCATGATAAAATTCGGCGCTGGCGGCATAGATCTGATAAAGCCGTTCCGTTTGAGACCGCTCTCTGGGAGAGGACTGTTTTGCTTCAGGCAAAGTCACATGAACGCGTTCAGCAAGGCGCCTCAGCGCTTCCGGAAAATTCATTTGCTCATATTTCATTAAAAAAGAAAAGATATCTCCCCCGACTCCACAGCCGAAACAATGGAAAATTTGTTTTTCGGGATTGACGATAAAAGAAGGCGTCTTTTCCTGATGAAAGGGGCAATTGGCCTTAAAACTTCTCCCGGCCCGCTTTAACGGAATATAAGCGGAAATCACCTCAACAATATCATTGAGCGATTGAACTTGATCTACAATTTGATCGTTGTATGCCATAAAATTCTCACCCTAAATTATCGTACCGATACATGGTCACTTGTCGAAAGATAAAAGCGGAGCAATTCGTCTTTAGCGCGGCTAATTCCAATCCGTTTTGCCGTTTGTATCGAAAGAAATTCTTGGTCACCCGTTTCGCCAATATAAAAAGATCCCGAAGTTAAATTGATCCCGGAATGCTCTCGCGTAATGCCAAACGCCTGTGTCAACTTGCCGGGGCCATTGGTGAGCTGCTCTTCGTTTGCCTTCCCCCGCCGTTTTTTCATCAGCTCAATACCTTCCATTGGCTCAAGGGCACGGATTAAAACAGCACCGGCAGTGCCTTCTTTTTCAGTCACCACATTCAAGCAATGATGATTCCCATAGGTAAAATAAACATAACTGACGCCCGGCGCACCAAACATCACCCGGTTGCGCGGAGTCATGCCGCGATACGCATGGCTTGCGGGGTCTTTAGCGCCAAAATAGGCCTCTGTTTCAACGATTTTACCGCTGATCTTCGTTCCATTTTCCTTAAAAACTAAAACTTTTCCAATCAACTCAAAAGCGACGACCTGAGTATTGCGTTCATAAAAATGCCGGTCCAAAGAAACCGGGCTCATTCGCTCTGCCATCCTATCGGTATCCACCGAACAAAGAAATCATGAACATAGGTGCTTGATTGAGACAAATAAGGGCCCGCAACGGAACGGCCCGTGAAAGTTTCCTGGATAAAGGGGATCGGAAAGAGTGTTAAAAACGTAGAAATTAAACCTAAAAGTAAAATGAGTTGAAGCCCGCCCAAAAGCCCGCCCGCGATATTATTAAGCGGCGGCTTAAATTCAAGGCTCGCGATGATGCCCAAAATTCTAAAAAGAAAATGGACGCCAACCAGTGATCCGACGGCAAGAGCGGCAAAAATAACAATTTGAATGACTTCAATCGGAATCGGGATTCGGAGTTGTAAAAAATTGGATATTGCCTGGCCATATTCAATCGCTACAATTTGCGCAATCAATACTGAGCATAAGCCCGAAAGAACCTTAGCAAGCCCTCTTCTTGCCCCGATAAAAATGCCTACGGCAAGGATAATCAGAAAAACGATATCGATCCATCCCATTTTTGCCCAAAGGCCAGACCAATCCATTTTTTGAACTTCGACTACCTTTGCCGGAACCGTTGCGAGAAACATAATGGATCCTTTCTATTGGTTAAGAATATCGTGACACATCAGCTGAAAGAAACTAGATGCAGCGACAAAAGCAGTATCTGTTTTTAGAACTCCAGCGCCCATGCGAATGATTTGAGCCTTACCTGTTTTGGCTTGCGTCACTTCTTTCGGCGAGAAACCTCCTTCGGGGCCGATCATCAAAAGAATTCGAGCGTTGGCGCTTAAGCGGTTTTTCAAAAAGCTGTCGCGAATCGGTTTTGCCTCATCAGAAGGGTGAAGCAAGAATACTTGATCATAGGATGAAAAATCGGAACAAAGCTCTGAAAATGGCGTGATCGATCTGATCGCGGGCGCGATTGAAAGGCGCGATTGTTTGAGTGTCTGAGCAACAATGCGTTCCCAGCGCTCATGCACTTTGTTCCGCTGATCTTTTGCCATCCGAACTACGGTACGCTCGGTGAACATTGGAATTAATTCAAAAATACCGAGTTCAGCGGATGTCCGGACAATGTCATCCATTTTCCGATCTTGAGGAATTGCTTGCGCTACGGTTAAGTGAAGCGAACTGCCTTTTTGTTTTGGAACAGCTTTGATGAGCCTTGCTTCAGAATGTGCATCCGGAAGGTAATGCTCAATGCGGCTTATGAATTCATTTCCATTTCGATCAAAAAGTAGGCACAAACTGCCTTCTTTCATCCGCAAAACATTTTTTAAATGATGGGTTTCTTCCGGGGTTAGAAGAATGGTTGTAGCTTCCACTTTGGAATTTCCATTTGAAGTTCTGAGAGAACCAGAAACCAAAAAACGTTTCAGCGCTTTTGCCATAAAATGGAAAAGGCCTCAATGAGCGAGCATCTTTTTCGCTACGCCGAGACCTTTTTGGAAGAATGAATCAGCAGAAAAAGAATAAAAATTTCTTATTTCGCTTCTACTTTCGCCGCTTTTTCTCTAACAACATTAGCCGCTTGTGGGCCTTTTTCGCCTTGGATGATTTCGAAACTAACGACGTCGCCTTCTTCTAACTTCTTGTAACCTTCCCCTTGAATCGAAGAATAGTGAACAAACACATCCTGCCCACCTTCCTGCTCAATAAACCCGTAACCTTTTACATTGGAAAACCACTTCACCTTACCTTGCACCGCCATTGCTACTCCTCCCAAACTTAAACCTATTTAACTTGATGTTTCAGAATCAGCCCCGGTTTGAACACAACCACTTTCTTTTCGGGGACGTGGACTTCCTGACCAGTACGCGGATTGCGCCCTACTCGGCCTCTACGCGTCTTAACCTTAAAAACCCCAAAATTACGCAGTTCAACCGTTTCTCCGCGCTCTAAACTTCCCACAATCGCATCGAGCGTGCGTTGTACGATCTTTTTGACGTCAATTTGGGTGAGGTTGGTGTCGTTAGAGACTTTCGTTACAATATCTTTTTTGGTCATCCCACTCACCTCCGCTTTGTCCAAAGTTTCTAGGCCAACCAAATTGCGATTGTCCTAAGTCTTTATGGTTCAAGACAATAGCAAACGATACGGGCTCTGTCAAGGAATTTTATTCTCTAACTTATGTTATTTAAACGACTTGGAAGAAAAAGGGTATGGATTAACTCCTAATTTTAATGGAATTTGTCCCCAAAAGCTGCTCCAATTCTTCAAAAAGACTAGGGCCTGTTTCAACCTTAAGCCCCTCCCCTGAATGGAGCACGGTTTTACGGCCTACCGGGTCCTTGAAATTAATATACACCGGGGTTTTTCCGGGGTGCTGAGCAAGAATATCTTTAAGCTTCTTTAAGGTTTCCATATCAAGGCCGGCAGTTAACAAATCGATGGAAATCACCTTCGTTAGTTTCTTTTCAACATCTTCAATCGGAATAATTTCCTCAGCCACCACTTTGGGTGTGTCATCTCGCGAATTCATCTTGCCTCGTACAAAA